>NZ_JAMYQH010000001.1:0-452758 GCF_040320765.1 Mesorhizobium sp. M0618
GGCGTTCCGGTTGGGCTGGGCCCCTTTTGCCCACCTTGGCCTACCGGGCGGCGAACCCCGCAACTTTCAATGGGGGGCGTATGGTGGGGGGCCACCTCCACACGGGGCGCCGCCAACGACCAGTACAGCGTGTGGGTGAAGACACGGCCGAGGCAACCGCGTAGCTCGACCTGGATGTTCTCCACGCCCGGGCCGAAATTCTCCGCCATCGGCCCGGAGATCGGATCGCCCGTCAGCCAACCGTTGCCGCGGTCGAAGATATTGGTCCAGCGCGTCGCAGCAAACACCGCTCCATGATGCACCGCGCGCTGCGGCTTGCCCGAAGAACGGTTGCGCCCTTCCTGATAAAGCACAGTGCCACCGGCCGCCGCTCCCTCGGCAACCGGCGGACATGCCGAGAACAGGCGCTCGGCGATGCCGCGTCTGAATTCGGCGAGATTGTGCGTCACCAGAA
The DNA here is from genome assembly GCF_040320765.1 of Mesorhizobium sp. M0618. Lineage (NCBI taxonomy): Bacteria > Pseudomonadati > Pseudomonadota > Alphaproteobacteria > Hyphomicrobiales > Phyllobacteriaceae > Mesorhizobium > Mesorhizobium sp. M0618. Next base: position 455 of record NZ_JAMYQH010000001.1, read on the forward strand.
ATTCGCTGTGGGTCAGCGGGCTGCCAAGCGTGACGAAATCGCTGATCTTCCAAGGCCCATGGTTGTCCTCCTTGGTGCGCAGTTGGCGATAGAGTTCCCACTGATCGCGCCGGAACCCGGCAAGATCGTCAAGGCTGCCGGGCCATGCCGAGCCGTCGGCAACAAGCGTCGCCTTGTCGATGGCGTGGATCGCCTTCAGTTTCGCCTTGTCGCGGATGGCCTCCAGTCTTCGGGGCCTGAAATCGGCCCACAAGATCTGCAGCAGGTCATAGGCGATCATCGAGCCGAGGCTATGCGAGACCAGCACGATGCGATCGTAGGTATCGTCCATCATCAGACGCTTCAGCAGCTTCAGACCACGGCTGCGGATCAGAGCCCGCTTCTCGACGGTTGCAGCTTCAGCGCGCACATAGGCGGCGACATCGCCGAAATAGGGAAGGCCAAAACGATCCACCGACCAGATGACGAACGAGGCCAGGATGGTGACGAGCGCGCCGATGGTCCACGAAATTTGCTGCTGCCAGACCGACGTCGCGAGCGCGAGGCCCGCGGCCAGAACGATGATGACGGCAACCAGCGTGACCAGATAGAGCTTTCGGGCGTCGGGCGGTATGTCGGCGGGCTTGCGCCACAGCAGGTTTGTCACCCAGGCGGCAAGCCGGCCCCGCGTCGTGCCCTGCGTGATGTCGGCCCAGTAAAGCTCGTAGAAATCGGTGCGGCGGCCATCGACATCGTAGGGCGTGGTGATGCGGCGAAGTTCGTACGAATTGGTCCGGCTGTCGGGAGTGATCCAGCTCTGGTTGATCTTCGAACCGGCGGGGTCGGCCGGATCGGCGACACGGGCATAAAACGGCGCGCGGCTGGGGTCATGGCTCCAGACGGCCTGGACAAAGCGGCGCAACGTATCCATCGGCCGCTGTTCGCCCATGCCATGAACGATCACCACCGCCTGGCCAGGCTTGCGCGGCGGTTTTCCGGCGGGCGGCGATGCGATCGGGTCGGGCACCAACGTCTCCGTCGACGACAGTCCCGCCGTCGAGGCGGGAATTCGTCATCGTAGCGCCGAAATTGCCGTCAAGCCAAGAAAGCACGGCCAAGAAAAAGCCGGCGCGAAGCCAGGCGTTTCTTGGCTTGTCCCGGCGCTGATCGCCGATCAGTGATCCATGGCCTTGACGATTTCCTCGGTCATCTTCTTGGCATCGCCGAGCAGCATCATGGTGCCGTCCTTGTAGAACAGCGTGTTGTCGATGCCGGCATAGCCGGAGCCGAGCGAGCGCTTGACGAACAGGCAGGTGCGCGCCTTGTCGACATCGAGGATCGGCATGCCGTAGATGGGTGAGGACTTGTCGTCGCGCGCGGACGGGTTGGTGACGTCGTTGGCGCCGATGACATAGGCGACATCGGCCTGCGCGAACTCCGAGTTGATGTCCTCGAGTTCGAACACTTCGTCGTAGGGCACGTTGGCTTCGGCGAGCAGCACGTTCATGTGGCCAGGCATGCGGCCCGCCACGGGATGAATGGCGTACTTCACGTCGACGCCATTGGCCTTGAGCTTGTCGGCCATTTCGCGCAGCGCGTGCTGCGCCTGGGCAACCGCCATGCCGTAGCCCGGCACGATGATGACTTTCTGGGCGTTCATCATGAGGTAGGCGGCATCGTCGGCAGAACCCTGCTTGACCGTGCGTTCGATGCCGTCATCGGCGGCCGCTGCCGTCTCGCCACCGAAGCCGCCGAGGATGACGGAGATGAAGCTTCGGTTCATGCCCTTGCACATGATGTAGGACAGGATCGCGCCGGATGAGCCGACCAGCGCGCCAGTGATGATCAGCGCCAGATTGCCGAGCGTGAAGCCGAGGGCCGCAGCTGCCCAGCCCGAATAGGAGTTGAGCATCGAGACGACGACCGGCATGTCGGCGCCACCGATGGGGATGATCAGCAGGATACCGAGCACCAGCGAGGCGGCAACGATCAGCCAGAAGACCAGCTTCGATTCCGTGGTGACCAGCAGCACGATCAGCACGACGAGCGCGATGGCAAGTGCCGCGTTGATGAAGTGGCGTCCGCCGATCATGATCGGCTTGCCCGACATGCGGCCATCGAGCTTGAGGAAGGCGATGACCGAGCCGGTGAAGGTGATGGCGCCGATGGCGACGCCAAGGCTCATCTCGATCAGCGCCTGGGCGTGGATGTCACCATCCGTGCCGATGCCAAAACTTTCCGGCGCATAGATGGCGGCGGCCGCCACCATGACGGCGGCGAGGCCGACCAGCGAGTGGAAGGCGGCGACCAGCTGCGGCATCGAGGTCATGGCGATGCGCCGCGCGGTGACGGCGCCGACGCTGCCGCCAATGGCCAGGCCGAGCACGATCAGGCCGAAGCGGCCGGCCGAGGGAGTTGCCAGCGCCAGCGTGGTGGCGATGGCGATGCCCATGCCGATCATGCCGTAGAGATTGCCCTGCCGGCTGGTGGTCGGATGCGACAGACCGCGCAGCGCCATGATGAACAGGACGCCGGAGACAAGGTAGAGGAAGGACGCGAAGTTGGCGTTCATGGCGCTCTACTTGTCCTTCTTCTTGTACATGGCCAGCATGCGCTGGGTGACGAGGAAGCCGCCGAAGATGTTGACCGACACCAGCATCAGCGCGACGAAGCCGAAGCCCGCGGCAATGCCGGAGGCGGCGATGCCGACGGCAAGCAGCGCGCCGACGACGATGACCGAGGAGATGGCGTTGGTGACGGCCATCAGCGGCGTGTGCAGTGCGGGGGTCACCGACCAGACGACGTAGTAGCCGACGAAGATCGCCAGGACGAAGATGGCGAAGCGGAAGACGAAGGGATCGATGGCGCCCCCGGACAGCGCATGCGCAGCATCACCCGCCGCGTCGGCACCACCAGGCGCGGTCGCCATGTTTTGCACCGCCAGCCGGACGGCGGCGGAAGCCTGGTCGAGCTGGTCGAGGGCTTTCTGCAGGGTCTGGTCCATCACGCGATCCCTTTCGGCTTCGACGAGGGCGACTTGGAGGCGGCGGCCGCCTTCTTGGGCGCGGCTTTCTTGGGCGAAGCGTCGGCGACCATGGTTTTGGCCGGGATCGCCGCCGGCTCGACATGGGGCTGCTGGTCGGCCTTCACGAAGGCCGGATGAACCACCTTGCCGCCGTCGGTCAGCATCGTTGCCTTGACCAGATCGTCGTCGCGGTTGATGGCAAGCGTCTTGGTCGTCTTGTCGACCAGCGTTTCCAGGAAGGCAAACAGGTTTCTGGCATAAAGCAGCGAGGCCGACGCCGCGATGCGGCCAGGCACATTGAGATGGCCGACAATCTTGACGTTGTTGGCGGTGATGACGACCTTGCCGGCTTCGGCGCCCTCGACATTGCCGCCGCGCTCAACCGCCAGATCGACGAGAACCGAGCCCGGCTTCATCGAAGCGACCATGTCAGCCGATACCAGCTTGGGCGCCGGTCGGCCGGGAATAAGCGCGGTGGTGATGACGATATCCTGCTTGGCGATGTGCTCTGATGTGAGTGCCGCCTGCTTGGCCTGGTATTCCTTCGACATCTCCTTGGCGTAGCCGCCGGCCGTCTCGGCCGCCTTGAATTCCTCGTCCTCGACCGCAAGGAACTTGGCGCCGAGCGAGGCAACCTGTTCCTTGGCGGCGGGGCGAACGTCGGTGGCGGTGACGACCGCGCCCAGACGCCGCGCGGTGGCGATCGCCTGCAGGCCGGCAACGCCGACGCCCATGATGAAGACCTTTGCTGCCGGCACCGTGCCCGCCGCCGTCATCATCATCGGCAGCGCGCGATCATATTCCGAAGCCCCGTCGATCACCGCCTGATAGCCGGCCAAATTGGCCTGCGAGGACAAGACGTCCATCGACTGCGCCCGGGTGATGCGTGGCATGAATTCCATCGAGAAAGCGGTGACGCCAGCCTTGGCCAAGGCTGCCACAGCGGCATCATTGCCATAGGGATCCATGATGGCAATGACCGCAGTACCGGGTTTGTAGCTCTTCAGCTCGGCATCGCCGGGCCGACGCACCTTCAGCACGACATCGGCCTTGGCGACATCGGAAACGTTGCCGATGGCAGCGCCGGCCTTGGCGAATTCCTCGTCGGGGATGCGGGACCTCGTGCCGGCACCGGCCTCGACGACGACGTCGAAGCCCAACGCCGCCAGCCGTTTCACCGTATCGGGCGAGGCCGCGACGCGCGGCTCGTTGGCATCGAGCTCACGAGGGATGAAAACCGTCTGTCCCACCGCATGATCCTTTCGGCCGGAAGCTATTTCCCGCAAGACGCCGGCCGGCCTCGCGGCGGCGCCGTGGACAAGGTGTCGGAAAATCTATCGGAGGATAAAGGCGCCGACGGCCATAATCAGCACGAATAGAATGGTCGCCGAGAAGAAGCCGCCCGCGAAGAAGCCGAAGGCCATCGCCAGAAGCAGGGCTCCGCAGAAAAGCGATCCGTATTTGGCCAGCGCGAGGAAGCCCGCATAGGTGCGGTCATGCTCGGCATAGTCCATCTTCGCGCCCAGTTCGACAGGACCGGTCGGCGAGTGATCAGCCATAGGAATACCCCTTCGAAGACATCTTTCAGGCACATAGCGAAAAGCCGGGCCGAGAGCAATGGCGCTATTGCCGCACAACAGCCGACAACTGCCTCAACGGAAACTTGAAGCCAGCGGCCAACGCGCCGGAGCAGAACTCAATGCGTGACGCGGAAAGATGCCCCAGAAGCGGTTGAGGCGGACGGTTGCAATCCCTCAGCCGGCTAGATGCGGAAATAGCCCGAGCAACCCGACGACGATCAGATAGAGCGCGACGATGTAGTTCAACAGCCTTGGCATGACCAGGATCAGCACGCCGGCGATCAGCGAGATGAGCGGGGTGAGCGCAAGTGTGGAAATGGTCATGACGAGTTCCTTTGGCATATCCGTGGATTCGGCGACCAATAGCGAGGACGACAACGCGCCGAGCCATCAGAACGCGTATCCGGCCGGAAAGCTCCAGTGGTTCTGCGAAACGCCTAATCTCAGGCGGCTTCGCGAAAATATTTGGCAGTCGGCAGGATGGTCAGCGGCGCCAATTCTCCAGCACCAGGTGTCTCGAACAGCATACGCTGCTCCAGAGATGTGGATCGGAAGAATGGGAAGCGTGAGAACGACCGCTCGCGAATGGCAGCGACATTGGCGCGATAGAGCACGACCTTGTAGTTCAGGCCCGGATAGTCGCGCAGCTCACCGATCTGCTCAGAACTGTAGATACGACGGTAGAAACCCGCATGTTCGGGCCGGATAGTCGAGAGACAGTACGGTGCGTCGAAGTAAAAACAGGCCATTCCGGCAAGGCGCAGCGTCAGGTAGGGGATCTGCGGATAGACCTTCGACCAGTCTGGGTCGGCGGCAAAGCGGCTTGGATCCGCAAAGTGCGCCCCGGCAGCCAGCATCGGGCGCAGGATGTCGCCGTAGACAGTTGTAGACGGCGATTGCGGCGTGGCCCGGCAGGCATGATGAATGCGCACCGTGGAGACCAGGATTCCGTCAATATAGACGCCGAACTTGGAACAATTTTCAGCTTCGTCGAGCTCGTCATGCACTATATGTTCCGGGTTTTCTGGAACCATATCATTCAAGATATAGGATTTGTAGCGCAACCTATAGATGTCTTCGAGATCCTCGCCCTTGTCGCAGCGGCGATATTCCGTCCGCTCAAGCATCGCTGAAACATTGCGGGCGAAACTCGACATGCTGTCGGGCGAATTTTCTTCACCCCCGCCCGCCACATGGCCAAGCGCTTCCAACTGCACATCCATACTTCAAACCCTCGTAAGTTTCCGCCACAGTTCAACCTACGACGGGATCCTGAGATGTAAAAGATGAAAATGGAGCGCACCTCGTTTACCGATCATTAACGTTAACGGTCCGTAAATTTTTATGAAAAGGCGACGCTCTTCCGGCACCGGTCAGCGACGTGCGGCTCTCTTGGCTGTATTGATGTCCTTGGCGAAGGGCCATACCGTGTTCGACATGGTCTCGATGCCGGAAGCGCTGAGCGCCGAACCGAACAGGAACCCCTGGACGAGATCGGGCTTGACCTGCAGCGCCAGTATCTTGAGCTGCTCGAAGGTCTCTACACCCTCGACGGTGACCGAAAGCCCCAGCGGCCGCGACAGATTGACGATGCCCTTGAGCAACTCGAGCGAACGGGGGTTCTGGGTGACGTCCATCAGGAACGAGCGGTCGATCTTGATCTTGTCGAGCGGCAGTTTGTGCAGGTAGCTCAGGCTCGAATAGCCGGTGCCGAAATCGTCGAGCGCGATGCGTACGCCGATCTGCTTCAGCTCCTCGATATACTGGCGCGTCAGCGACTTGTCGTCGAGCAGCGCCGTTTCGGTGACCTCGATCTCGAGCCGGGAGGCGGCGAGGCCGGAGGCGGCCAACGCATCGCGAACCTTCTGGATGACGTCGCGGTTGCGGAAATCCTTGGCCGAGAGATTGACCGAGACGCTGGTCTGGTCCGGCCATTTGGCGCATTCGGCGCAGGCTGCCTGCAGCACGAAGGTGCTGATCTCGGAAATGATGCCCATTTCCTCGGCCAAAGGAATGAAGATGCTGGGCGAGATCGGCCCGAGATCGGGGTGATCCCACCGGCACAACGCCTCGCAGCTGGCGATACGCATGGTGCTCATCGCCACGATCGGCTGATAGACCACCCTCAAGCTCTTGCTTTCCACGGCTGTACGCAGGTCCGCCTTCATCAGCTGACGGTTGCGGAAGGCGGCATCCATCGAGGCTTCGAACAGCCGCCAGCTGTTCTTGCCGAGCTCCTTGGCCTTGTAGAGCGCCAGGTCCGCCTTGACGATCATGGCGTCGACATCGGTATCCTTGACCCGTGACAGCACCGCGCCGCCGCTGGCCTGAATGCGCAGCCCGTGACCGGCGACGTCGACTTCCCCTTGCAGGCCGGCGAAAATCTCGTCGAGCTGGCTGGTCAGATGGCTCTCATCCTCGACGCGGTCGAAGAAGATCATGAACTCGTCGCCACCGAAACGGCTGACGGTGATATCTTGCCTGGCAATGGCGGCAAGCCGCTCGGCAACGGCATAGATCAAGCCATCGCCGATCGGATGGCCAAGCGTGTCGTTGACGCTCTTGAAATCGTCGAGGTCGAGCACCGCAAGGCCGCAGAGACGATTGCGATCGCCTGATACCATGGCCTCGCCAATCAGTTCATGGAAGTAGGCGCGGTTGGGCAGGCCGGTGAGGTTGTCGTAACGTGCCATGAAGCGGATCTTGTCTTCCGCCTCGACACGGGCGGTGACATCCTCGAAGGTGATGACGCCCAGTTCCTGGCTGCCTTCGCGAGCCGAGAACTCGTAATGCTGGCCATTGGCGAGGGAAACCAGCACCTTGCGGTCGCGGCCCTCGCGCAGGGCACGCGTCAGCTGCGCCTCGATGTAGCGGCAATCCTTGGGCGCCAGCATGCCGCCGGCGACACCGCGCATCAACAGACCATGGATCGACCGGCCGAGCAGCGCGTCGGGCGACTTGAGCGACATCAGATGCGCGGCCTCGGCATTGGCCACCGCGACGCGGCCGTCCGGGCCGAGCATGACAAGGCCGTGCGACATGGTGTTGAGCGCCCGATTGAAGCGCTGGGCGATGCGGTTGGCCTTCTTTTCCTCGGACAGGGCGGCGAAAAGCACCTCGCGGACCAGATCGGCGAAGCGCTTGATGGCAAAAAGAAATGGCGCCGAAAGCAGGCCGAGAATGAAGTGATAGGGATCGCCCCGCAGGATGAAGCCCAACGAGATCGGCCAAGTCATGGTCATAATGAAGATCACGACCATCCTGGGCGAACCATAGTTGCGGCCAGCAATAGACGTGGCGGAGGCAAGCGTCACGCAGACGGCAGCTATTTCCGCGAACGGGTCATAGGCAAGATAGATGCCGACAAAGCAAAAGGCACCAAGCATGAAGCCATGCATCGAGCCGTACAGTATGTAGTCGTTCTCGCGGCGACGCGCCTCTTCCCAATTTTGAGGCGAAGGAGCGTGACGATATTTCCTGATGTTGCGAAGACGAAGGAAGGCGACGGCCAGCAGTCCGAGGGTGACCGCGAGATAGGCCGGATCCATGGTTTTCCAGTAAACCAGCACGACCAGCAGGGTTTGGGCAAAGAATCCTATCGAAAGCGTCAACCCGTCGCGAAACAAGGTTTCCACGAACGGAATGTAGACGTCGACCGGGATCTCGTTCTTCTTTATCAGATTCAACGCCTGAATCCCAACCCTGGGGAGCCAAGCAGTGCCACATCCGCCTTAAGAAAGATTTAGAGAGGCCCCGCCGCTCCTGTCGTCAAGCCGGGTGACGTAACGGAAAGCAAGGAAACTGTCGTTCAGGTAAACAAGGCGTATCGATCATTCGGCGGCCTGAAGTTCCGGCCGCGCCGGCGTACTCGACAGGCGTTCGAGCAGCCTTTGGCGTTCGCTCGAAGCCTTGTCGGCGCTAGCTCGACGGACGTGGCCATAGCCGCGAATGAGGGCCGGCACCGCGGCCAGCGCAACCGCCGCATCGACCTTGGCCGGGGCCAGCGATCTGGCGATGAGCTCCAGATCCGCCTCATACTGCGCCAGCAGCCGCCGCTCCATGCGCCGTTCGGCGGTGTAGCCGAACAGGTCGAAGGCGGTGCCGCGCAGGCCCTTCATCGCCGCCAGAACCCGAAAGCCCTTCATCATCCACGGGCCGAAGCTTGATTTCCTCGGGCTGCCGTCATTGCCGCGACGGCCCATGATCGGCGGCGCGAGGTGGAATTCGAGCTTTTCGTAGCTCTGGAACTGTTTTCCAAGTTCGGCGACGAAAGAGCCGTCCGTGTAAAGACGCGCCACCTCGTATTCGTCCTTGATCGCCATCAGCTTGAACAGGTTCCTGGCGGCGGCCTGCGACACCGCGGTCGAACCAGGCACGGCCTTCGCTTCGGCGGCGCGCAAAATGGCCAGTTTTCCGGCATAACGCCTGCCATAGGCGGCGTTCTGATAGGCGGTCAGGAAGGCGACGCGGCGGGCGATGATGTCGTCCAGTGTCTCGGCGATGTCCGTGGCCTGGTCGGCCTTTCCAGCCACGGCCGGACCCGGCTGGGCAACGAGCCCGCGCACGAAATCCGGCTGATGGGCAGCACGACGTCCCCAGCGGAAAGCGGCGATGTTCATCGCCACGGCTTCGCCATTGAGCTCGATCGCCTTCTCGACGGCCTCGGCCGACAATGGCAGGCCGCCGTGCTGGAAGGCAAAGCCGAGCATGAACATGTTGGCGCCGAGCGAATTGCCGAAAAGTGCCGTGGCGGTGCGGGTGGCGTCGAAGAAATGCGCCTTGTCGTCGCCGGCTGCCGCGCGGATCGCCTTTTTCAGCCGCTCTGTCGGCAACGAAAAATCAGCCGAGCGGGCGAATTCGCCGGGCATGATCTCGGCGGTGTTGGCGACGAAGATGGTGTGGCCCTCGCGCACCGCGGTCAGCACCTTCTTGGCGCCCGACACGACGAGATCGCAGCCAAGCACCAGATCGGCCTTGCCGGCCGAAACGCGGATGGCATGGATGTCGTCCGGGGTGCGGGCGATGCGGACATGGGTGAACACCGAGCCACCCTTCTGGGCGAGGCCGGCCATGTCGATCATGCCGCAGCCCTTGTCCTCGAGATGCGCCGCCATGCCGAGCACCGCACCGACGGTGACGACGCCGGTGCCGCCGACGCCGTCGATGATCGCCGCCCAGCCCTGCTCGCCAAGCGGGAATTGCGCCGGCACAGGCACGCCTTCCAGCGGATCGGCTTTGCCGGCCAGGCCTTCGGCCTTGCGAATCTTGGCGCCGTGCACGGTGACGAAGGACGGGCAGAAGCCGTTGACGCAGGAGAAATCCTTGTTGCAGCTCGACTGGTCGATCTTGCGCTTGCGGCCAAATTCGGTCTCGACCGGCTGGATCGAGACGCAGTTCGACTGCACGCCGCAATCGCCGCAGCCTTCGCAGACCAGTTCGTTGATGAAGACCCGCTTGTCGGGATCGGGGAAGGTGCCGCGCTTGCGGCGGCGGCGCTTTTCGGCGGCGCAGGTCTGGTCGTAGAGCAGCACCGAAACGCCCTTGACGTCGCGCAGCTCGCGCTGGACGAGATCGAGGTCGTCGCGGTGATGGATGGTGGCGCCGGCCGGGAATTCGGCCTTCCCGGCATATTTGCCGGGCTCATCGGTGACGATGGCGATGCGGTCGACGCCTTCGGCGCGCACCTGCCTGGCGATCATGTCGACGGTCAGGCCGCCTTCGTGCGGCTGGCCGCCGGTCATGGCGACGGCGTCGTTGTAGAGGATCTTGTAGGTGATGTTGGCGTCGCTCGACAGCGCGAAGCGGATCGCCAGCGTACCGGAATGGTTGTAGGTGCCGTCGCCAAGATTCTGGAAGATGTGCTCGCGCTTGGAGAACGGCGCCTGGCCGACCCATTGCGCGCCCTCGCCGCCCATGGCCGTGAAACCAACGGTGTTGCGGTCCATCCACAGCGCCATGAAGTGGCAGCCGATGCCGGCCGCGGCGATAGAGCCGTCCGGCACTTTGGTGGACGAATTGTGCGGACAACCGGAACAGAAGAATGGCGTGCGCGAGCCGATGTCGGTGGCGTCGGCGAGCATTGCCTGGAACTGGCGCAGCTTCGCCACCCGCGCCGAAATCTCTTCGGACGGGCCGATGGTCCTGACGATCCTCTCGCCAAGCGCGATGGCGATCTCGTTGGGATCGAGCGCGCCCTTGGCCGGAAACAGCCAGTCGCCGCGCTCGTCTTTCTTGCCGATAATGACCGGTTGGGTGGCAGTGCCATAAAGGCTTTCGCGCAGCTGCACCTCGATCAGCGAGCGCTTCTCCTCGACGACGATAATGGTGTCGAGGCCGCGGGCGAAATCGGCGATGTGATGCAGGTCGAGCGGCCAGGGGCAGCCGACCTTGAACAGCCGCACGCCGATGCGGTTGGCGGCCGCCTCGTCGATGCCGATGTCCTCCAGCGCCTGACGGACATCGAGATAGCTCTTGCCCAGCGTGATGATGCCGATCTTCGGGTTGCGGCCACCCGAATAGACGATGCGGTTCAGCCCGTTGGCATGGATGAAGACGGAAGCCGCGGCGCGCTTGTGCTCATGCAGCCGCTCCTCCTGACCGAGCATGTCGATCTCGTGGCGAATGTTGAGACCGCCCGATGGCATGTCGAAATCCGGCACGACGATGTTCAGCCGCTCGAGCGAGGCATCGACCGAGGCCGTCGATTCGATGTTGTCCTTGACGCATTTGATCGCCGCCCAGGTACCGGCAAAGCGCGACATGGCAAAGCCGTAGAGTCCGTAATCGATGATCTCCTGGACACCGGCGGGATTGAGGATCGGCACCATCGTGTCGACGAACAGGAATTCGGTGGCATGCGCATTGGTCGAGGATTCGGCCATATGGTCGTCACCCATCAAGGCGAGCACACCGCCATGCTTCGACGAGCCGGCGAGGTTGGCATGGCGGAACACGTCGCCGGAACGATCGACGCCCGGCCCTTTGCCATACCAGACCGAAAAGACGCCGTCATGAGTGCCCTCGCCCAGCAGTTCCGTCTGCTGCGACCCCCAGCAAGCGGTGGCGGCAAGCTCCTCGTTGAGGCCCGGCTGGAAGACGATGTCAGCCTGGGCGAGCTGTTTCTTCGCCTTCCAAAGCTGCATGTCGAGGCCGCCGAGCGGCGAACCGCGATAGCCGGAGACGAAGCCGGCCGTGTTCAGGCCGGCGCGACGGTCGCGCTCGCGCTGCATCAGCAGCATGCGGATGACCGCCTGCGCGCCGGACAGGAAGATGCGCTCCTTTGCGAGATCGAACTTGTCGTCGAGCGCGACGTCGTGCAGCGTCATCAGGCATTTCCTCTGCGGAGGCCACGCGGGGCAGGCAGCCAACGTCGGGGTCGGATGACGCATCCTTTCTCCCCTTGCAAGGCAGGTCAAACAAAATCGCAGATGCCAGGCAACGCGCAACGAACAGTCCGCGGCCATCCTGAATCGGGTATGAAACCGGTCCGCGGACATTGCCCGGCGCACGAAAATTTCAGCTGCGGCCCGGATGGCCGCGACGCGTCAGCCGCCCTTCGAGCAATCCGGCTTCGGTTCGCCCGGCAGCTTGCCGTCGGGATGGCCGACGAGATCGGGATTGGCGGTGTAGAGCTGATCGATGACCAGCGGCCGGTCGGGCAGGATCGACTGGTCTTCCGTCGACATCAGCGTGGTATCGATCTTCTGCAGGACCGCGCCGTCGGCGCCCTTGATGCTGATGGCAATCGCATAGGGCTTGTTCTTGACGACGCAGGTCAGTGCCGGGCTCTCCAGCGTCACCTTGTCGAGCTTCGGCCAGACCTTCTGCTCGACCACCAGAGGCACGCCGCCGGCGGGATCCTGGAAGCTGGCGACCGCGACCTGGCCCTCTCCCATCGGCTTCAGCGGCCGCAGGGTCACGACATAGGTCGCCCTGGCAAGGCGGTAGTTGAAGACGAATATCTTGCCGGAAATCTCGAACAGCTTGCCTTCGTCATTGCCGGTATCGCGGCAGGCGCCGAGCGCAACGGCCGCGATGAGTGCCGCGCCGACAAGGATCGAATGGGAAAGGCCGCTACGCATTCTTGACCTCATTTTCCGCCATGCGACGGCGACGATAGTGACGGCTTGCCTTCTGCCTGTTGCCGCACACCGCCATGTCGCACCAAAGGCGGCTGGAATTGCGGCTTCTGTCGACGAACAGCCAGGTGCAATTGGGACAGATCCTGAGCCTCGCGACGGTGTCGTCGCGCAGAAGCGACAGCGCCGAAACCGCCAGTGCCGCCTCGAAGGCGATCGGAGTCAGGGGATCACCGAAGGGCCTCCCCGGCGCACCGATCTCGGTCCGGCTGCCGGCAAGGCCATCGCCGCAGGCTCTCAGGAATCCGGGCAGATCAGTGGTGGCAACCGCGCCCTTCGACGCCGCATCACGAAACAGCCGGTCCGTCGCCTCGCGGATCGACAGCACGACGGGCGCGATCGCCACCGCCGAGGATACCGCCAGCGGCCTTTCGCCAAGTTCGGCGGCGCGAAAGCGGCTCGCCGCATCGGCGAAGCGGGCAATCTCGGCCGGATCGTCGAAGCGATCGAACGTCCGCTCCGGATCGCCGCGCAGCACGACGGTGTTCGCCGTGTCGAGCGCCAGCAGGCCGCCGGTAAAGCGGTGCGAGGTCCAGGATACCGTCATGACGAGAATCTAACCGATGAATTGTGTTTGACAAGTTAGATTCGGCGATGCAACCTCACTCCGGGATGCGGTGGTCTCCGCAGCCTTTTGAGCATGCCGCTGGCGAGGACCGCTTCGCACTTTTGGGCAGCATGCTTCGAGGTTTTGCATGCTCTATTTCTTCCAGCAGGCGCTGAACGGGCTGCATTCGGGCGCGCTTTATGCCCTGCTCGCCTTTGGCTATGTGCTGACCAACGGCATCCTGCATCGCACCAATCTCGCCTATGGCGCGTTGTTCGCCTTTTGCGGCCAGACGATGATCCTGACCGCGGCCTTCGGATACCAGGTGCTGTGGCTGACGCTGCTGGCGGCGGTGGCGCTCGGCGTCGTCGCTGCGTTCCTCTATGCCGCGCTGATCAGCCACGTGCTGTCGCGCAGTGTCTTCGAACCTTTGGCCGACCGCACGCCCAATGCAATCGTGGTGACGACGCTCGGCATCCTGTTGCTGCTGTCCGAAGCGAGCCGCATCGCCGCCGACACGCATGATCTGTGGCTCCCGCCGATGCTGGCGCAGCCTATCGTTTTCGCGCAGGGCGCGACCTTCAAGGCGACGCTGACGCTCATCCAGCTCATCGACTGCGCGGTGGTGCTGACGGCAATCGTGCTGGCCAGCTGGGCGTTTGCCCGGTCGAGCTTCGGCCGGCGCTGGCGTGCCGTCTCCGACGATCCCAAGACGGCGGCGATGTGCGGCGTCGACGTACGCGCGGTGTTCCGGCACGCGGTGCTGTTCGGCGGCTTCTGCGCCGCGCTGGCCGGTGTGATGGCCGGGCTCTATTACGGCAATGTCAGCTTCGGCTCGGGCCTCGTCTACGGGTTGAAGATCCTGTTCGTGACGGCGGTCGGCGGCTATCTCTCGCCGTCGCGCGCAGCACTCGGCGCGGCCGCCTTCGGTATGGCCGAATCGCTGTGGGCCGGCTATTTCCCGGTCGAGTGGCGCGACGCGTGGATGTATCTGTTCCTGGTCACGACGCTGATCCTGATCGGCGCCGGCCGCGACACCGGCAAAATCGCCTGAAAAGGTCAGACTTTGGTTGCATGACGCGAGGGCAGATCGCCGGTATCGGGCACTGTCTGCCATGCGATGATATTTGCTGCCTCTATGCTTGTTGACCCGTCAGTCCACGCGCGGCATACCGTTGGACCACGCGGCGTGACGGACAAAAAAGGGGGGAGCCGGCACGCCTCCGGTACAAGGGAGGAAATGCATGGCAGGGCTTCTTGCTCTATCCAGGACTATTGATCGCGCCAACGAATTCATCGGCAAATGGATATCGTGGCTGATCCTGCTGGCGATCCTGGTGAGCGCCGCCAACGCCATTATCCGCAAGGTGTTCGACATATCCTCGAACGCCTGGCTCGAGCTGCAATGGTATCTGTTCGGCGCCGCCTTCATGTTAGCCGCCGCCTATACGCTGAAGCAGAACGAACATATCCGCATCGACATCGTCTACGGCCTGTTTTCACGCCGCGTACAGCACTGGATCGACCTGCTCGGGCATCTCTTCTTCCTGATGCCGTTCGTGACGCTGATGGTGATCTATTTCGTGCCCTATGTGTCGCTGTCGTTTCGCAGCGGCGAGATGTCCAACAATTCCGGCGGGCTGATCATCTGGCCGGCCAAGGCCATCCTGCTCATCGGTTTTTTCCTGCTCGCGCTGCAGGGCATCTCCGAAATCATCAAGAAGATCGCCATCATGCGCGGAGACATGGACGACCCCAATCCCTTCATATCGGTGCATGAGCAGGCCGAACTCGAAGCCAAGGCGCTGGCCGACGAGGTGCGCTCGTGATGGAGTTCATCGCGCAGAACATGGCGCCGATCATGTTCGCCTCGCTGATCATCTTCCTGCTGATCGGCTACCCCGTCGCCTTTTCGCTGGCCGCCAACGGCTTGATGTTCTTCTTCATCGGCGTGCTGCTATCCCCCTATTCCGGAGGATCGATCAACCTCGCCTGGCCGCTCCTGCACGCATTGCCGGATAATTTCTACGGCAGCCGGGTGATGTCGAACGACACGCTGCTGGCCATCCCGTTCTTTACCTTCATGGGCATCGTGCTCGAGCGGTCGGGTATGGCCGAAGACCTGCTCGACACGATCGGCCAGCTGTTCGGGCCCATCCGAGGCGGCCTCGCCTATGCGGTGATCTTCGTCGGCGCGCTCTTGGCGGCGACCACCGGCGTGGTGGCGGCTTCCGTCATCGCCATGGGCCTGATCTCGCTGCCGATCATGCTGCGCTATGGCTATGACCGCCGGCTCGCATCCGGTGTCATCGCTGCCTCCGGCACGCTTGCCCAGATCATCCCGCCGTCGCTGGTGCTGATCGTGCTTGCCGACCAGCTCGGCCGCTCGGTCGGCGATATGTACGCGGGCGCGTTGATCCCGGGCCTCGTGCTCACCGGCCTCTATATGTCCTACATCCTGATCATGTCGATCATCCGGCCGAACTCGATGCCGGCGCTGCCGCTCGAGGCTCGTACACTCGGCCATGGCGTGATGTCGCTGCTGGTGGCTTTGCTGGTCACATCAGCGGTTTCCTACGCGGCGTATCGTTATCTGGCGCCGGCGCATGGCGACAATGCCGACATTCTCGGCGCGACGGCCGGAGTGCTGTTCATCTACATCGTCGCCATTGCCGACAAACGCCTGAACTTCAACATGATGTCCAGGCTCGCGCAGCAGGTGATCATCGTGCTGATCCCGCCACTGGCGCTGATCTTTCTGGTGCTGGGCACCATCTTCCTGGGCATCGCCACGCCGACGGAAGGCGGCGCCATGGGCTCGGTCGGCGCCTTGTTCATGGCGGCGGCCAAGGGGCGCTTGTCGCTTGACGTCGTCAAGCAGGCGCTGGCCTCGACGACAAGGCTGTCGTCCTTCGTGCTGTTCATCCTGATCGGCGCACGGGTGTTCTCACTGACCTTTTACGGCGTCAACGGCCATATCTGGGTCGAGCACCTTTTGACGTCGCTGCCGGGCGGCGAGGTCGGCTTCCTGATCGGCGTCAACATGCTCGTCTTCTTCCTCGCCTTCTTCCTCGACTTCTTCGAATTGGCGTTCATCATCGTACCACTGCTGGCGCCCGCCGCCGACAAGCTCGGCATCGACCTGATCTGGTTCGGCGTGCTCCTGGGCGTCAACATGCAGACCAGCTTCATGCACCCGCCCTTCGGCTTCGCGCTGTTCTACCTGCGTTCGGTGGCCGCGCGCGTGCCCTATCTCGATCGTCTCACCGGCAAACAAATCGCGCCGGTGACCACCGGACAGATCTATTGGGGCGCGGTGCCCTTTGTCTGCATCCAGGTGATCATGATCGGCTTGACCATCGCCTTCCCGCAAATGGTGATGCACTACAAGGGAACGACCGTCGATCCGGGCACCATCGACTACAAGGTACCGGAGGTGCCCGGCCTGTCGCCGCTCGGCACGCCGCCGGCGGATGGAGCGGCGCCCGCTGGTGGCGGCACGGCGCCGGCAGCTCCCGACCTTTCGCAACCGCCCAGTTTCGGCGATCCGACACCGGCAAAGCCGGCAGCGCCACAGCCTGACCTGTCGCAACCGCCAAGCTTCAACTGAACCGGCATGGTCAAAACCATGAAAGCGGTGCGGCTGGAAGCAGTGGGCGGCATCACGCTGCGCGACGTCGACATGCCTGACATCGGTGCGGATGAGCTACTGGTGCGCATCGAAGCCTGCGGCGTCTGCGGCACGGATCGGCATCTGTTTCACGGCGAGTTTCCGTGCACGCCGCCGGTGACGCCCGGCCATGAATTCTCCGGCATCGTCGAGGCGGTCGGAAAATCCGTCTCCGGCTTTGCCGTCGGCGACCGCGTCACCGGCGATCCCAACATCGCCTGCGGGCGTTGCGTGCATTGTCATGCCGGGCGGGTCAACCTCTGCAGCAATCTGCGCGCCATCGGCATTCATCGCGACGGCGGCTTTGCCGAATATCTTGCCTTGCCGCAGAAGCAGGCTTTCGTCCTGCCTGCGGGCCTCGATCCCATGCACGGTGCCTTCTGCGAGCCGCTCGGCTGTTGCCTGCATGGCGTCGACCTTGCCGGGATCAAACCGGGCAGCTCGGTGGTCGTGCTTGGCGGCGGCGTGATCGGCCTGCTCACCGTGCAGCTGGCAAGATTGGCGGGAGCCACGACCATCATTCTGTCGACCAGGCAAGCTTCGCGGCGCGCGCTCGCCAGGGATTTCGGCGCGACAGCGACGGTCGATCCGACTGCCGCCGATGTCGTCGACGCCATCGCCGGGCCAGCCGGCCTGGCGCCGGGCGGAGCCGACGTGGTGTTCGAATGCGCGGGCGTGCGAGAGACCGTCGAGCAGTCGATGCGGCTGGCCCGCGCCGGTGGCACGGTCGTCATCGTCGGCGTGACGCCGCAAGGCGTGAAAGCTGAATTCGAGCCGTTCGACCTGCTGTTCCGGGAACTGAAGGTGCTCGGTTCCTTCCTCAATCCCTACACCCATCGCCGCGCCGCCGAACTCATCGCTTCCGGTGCGATAGAGATCGACAGGCTGATCTCCAGGCAGGTGTCGCTTGAAGAAGCGCCAGCGGTGATCGCCAATCCGCCGGCCCCCGGCGAGGTCAAGGTTCTGGTGGTCCCGCGCCGAGGCTGAACCGCCGGCTTCGCCTCCCGGGATATACAGAAAAGCTCCCTGAGCAGGTTCCGCCCAGAGAGCTTTTGAGCAGAAGTCCGGCCGACTACAGCTTGCCGTTGCGCTGCTGGACCATCATGAAGGTGTCGTAATTGTATTCGGCCACCTGCGCCCAGAGATAGTGCTCCTTGCGGAAGCCCTTGATCGATTCCCAGATCTTCTTGAACGGGGCGTTGGAGGCTTCCATTTCGGTATAGACCTCGTTGGCCTTTTCGAAACAGGCAGCCATGATCTCCTGGCTGAACGGGCGCAGTTTCGCGCCGCCGGCCACCAGTCGCTTCACCGCCGCAGGGTTCAGATAATCGTATTTCTGCAGCATGTTGGCGTCGGCCGCCTGCGCGGCAGTGTGCAGCAGCGACTTGTACGTCGGCGAAAGTTCTTCGTACTTCGCCTTGTTGAACATCAGGTGGACGGTCGGGCCGCCCTCCCACCAGCCGGGATAATAATAATAGGGCGCGACCTTGTAGAAGCCGAGCTTCTCGTCATCATAGGGACCAACCCATTCGGCCGCGTCGATGGTGCCTTTCTCCAGCGCGGGATAGATATCACCGCCGGCGATCTGCTGCGGCACGACGCCGAGTTTCTGCACCACCTTGCCGGCAAAACCGCCGATTCGCATCTTGAGGCCGGAAAGGTCGGCCACCGTGTTGATTTCCTTGCGGAACCAGCCACCCATCTGGACGCCGGTGTTGCCGCCCGGCAGGCCGAAAAGGCCCTGCGTGGCGAGAAACTCGTTGAACAGGTCGATGCCGCCGCCGTGGTAATGCCAGGCATTCATGCCGCGTGCGTTGAGCGAAAAGGGAACCGCCGCACCGAGCGCCCATGTCGGGTCCTTGCCCCAGTAATAATATGCCACCGTATGGCAGGCCTCGACCGTGCCGGCCGTGGTGGCGTCGGCGGCCTGCAGGCCAGGCACCAGCTCGCCGGCAGCAAAAACCTGGATCTGGAAATTGCCGTCGGTGGCTTCCGACAGCATCTTCGAGAACACCTCGGCGCCGCCATAGATGGTATCGAGCGACTTCGGGAAGGACGATGCCAGCCGCCATGTCACCTTGGGATTGGACTGGGCGATGGCAGGCGCCGCCAGCGTGGCCGCCGCCGCCGCGGCACCGACGCCGGTGACACCGGCCTTGCGAATGAATGAACGACGATCCATGAAGTTCCTCCCTTTTGGATCAACAGGCCGACGCCAGGAAATCCTCGGTTTCCGTGTCGGTTCGTTCGAGACAATACACAGGCAAGAAGTCGAGTCCAGCAGGCCGGCCCGATTTGACGGCGAAGCCCGGCTGCCCTGCAACTATAGTCTAACAGGCCATTTCGTGGCCCATTCGACACGCCGAAACTTGGCATGGAAAAATAACCGGGGATCGCCTATTTTAGAGGCAGGACATCCCTTGCCCAGATGGAACACAGAGCCAAAATGCATCAGCCGCTCGTCGCCATATCGACCGACGTCCGTCAGTTCGACAACTACACCTGGCATGCCGCCCCGCAGCAATATCTGGAAGCGGCGATCACCGGCGCCGGCGTGTTCCCGCTGCTGGTGCCATCGTTCGGCGACCGGCTCGACTTCGACGAACTTCTGTCGTCGGTCGACGGCGTCATGGTCACCGGCTCGAAATCCAATGTGCATCCCTCGCTCTATGGCGGCGATGCCAGCGAAGCCAATGGCCCCTATGATCCGGCGCGCGACGCCACGACGCTGCCGCTGATCCGCCGGGCGATCGAACGCGGCGTGCCGCTGCTCGCCATCTGCCGTGGCATCCAGGAATTGAACGTGGCGTTGGGCGGCACGCTCGGCACCGAGATCCAGGAGCGCGAGGGCTCGCTCGACCACCGCGCGCCGGTGAGCGACAAGCAGGACGAACGCTTCGCCATCCACCAGACCATTTCGATCAAACCCGACAGTTGCCTGGCCGGTGTGTTCGGTGCCGGCGACATCAAGGTCAATTCGTTGCACCGCCAGGCGATCGACCGGCTCGGCTCGAAGCTGCAGGTCGAGGCCGTCGCCACCGACGGCACGGTCGAGGCGGTTTCGGTGCGCGACGCCCGCGCCTTCGCCGTCGGCGTGCAATGGCACCCGGAATACTGGGTCAAGTCGGACAGCAATTCGGTCAAGATATTCCGGGCCTTCGGCGATGCTGTTCGGCTGCACGCCGCAGCGAAGGCTGGCGCGCGGGCGGCGGCGGAATAATCAGTCGCCAGATTTCTTGTCACCGGTGGGCGCCAGCGACAGCAATGGTAGCGCCGGGGCATAGGATTCGTAGCCGTCGCCATCGGCAGCCGCGAAGGTGACGATTGGATCGGTGCCATTGGCGCTGAAGGCGACCGTGCCGTCGTTTTGCTCGCGCCAGAACTTCGCCTGCTCTATGCCCGGCAAGAGCCGGCGGCATTTGGGAGCAACGGTGAGCAGCGACAAACCGTCCGAAATTTCGGCCCCGCGGCTGACTGCACAGACCGCCTCATCGCCATTGGCGACCAGCCTGTAGCTGCTGGACGGGGCGGCCTCGTTGGCCACGCTTTCCCCGCTGCCGGCATGAAACAACTGAACGGCGCCAAACAGCGCTGCGGCAGCGATCAATACGGAAAGCGTTTTCATCGTTCTTCATCCACGCACTCGGACAGGATGGAGAATGTTTCCAAAGGGTTAAGCTGGCGTTAATAGGTGTGCCAACACGCCTTTGGCCCGCCGAACAAAGGCGAGCGTCCCGGGACAGTGGCGGCATTACTCCCGCCCCCGAACATCGACTAGTTTATATCAAAACTTGTAGCTGAAGCCGACGCGGACAGCCTGGGTCTTTACATCGGTCGGATAATTGAAGCCGCTGTCAGTCGCTGGATTGTCGGTGAACGTGCCGAAATCACTGTAACGATACTCAACCCGCGTCGTCCATTTTGGCGAGAAAGCATATTCAACGCCGGCGCCCACAGTCCAACCCGCCTTCGTGTTGGATGTACTGTCGGTCGTCGCGCCGTCGTCGTAATTGGTGTGGAAGTGAGCCACGGCCAGGCCACCCGTGGCGTAGAGGAGGGCCGGTCCCATTGCATAGCCAAGGCGCGCCCTCAGCGAACCCTGGACGTCGATTTTGGTCTTGATGGTGCCAGCAAACACCGAATCCACTGAACCGCTCGCTCCTGAGCCCTCGATATCGCCTTCGACACCGAGAACATATGAATCGAAGGCCTGATTGTAGCCGAGGTGAATGCCGCCGAGCACGCCGTTGGATTTCCACGAATCAGACCAATCGGAAAAGCCGCTGCCTATCTCGGAATCGTGGCTGTCGACATCTCCCCAGCCATACCCGATCTGAGCGCCGACATAGGCGCCGGTCCAATCGTAGGCAACGGGAGCTGAGTCGAGCGCATCGGCAGCGAAAGCGTTGCCTGAAACGACGACAAGCATTGTCGACGCAAGAAGAAGAATTTTCACGTAGCGCCCCGCTCTTTGATTGTCGGCAGAGTACCTTCCTTCAGCCGCGTATCAAGCGCGTATCAGGATGCCGAAGTGTCAGAAGCACCGATTTCCGACCTATGGTTGCAGATCAGCCACGTTTCGCCGCCTATTCGGCCTATCTCGCTAGGTCCTGACCCTTATATGCGCCGTCTCCGGCACCGGCGTCAGCGGCCGGCGCTCGGTGAACCAGGACACCAGATTGTCGACGCAGAGATCCGCCATGGCGCGGCGGGTGTGGTCCGAGGCCGAGCCGACATGCGGCAACAGCGAGGTGTTGGGCGCATCGAGCAGCGCCTTGGGCACGTTCGGTTCGTCGGCAAAGACATCAAGACCGGCAGCCGCGATGGTGCCGGTGGCAAGGGCTGCCGCAAGCGCTGCCTCGTCGACCGTGCTGCCGCGACCGATGTTGACGAAGACGCCGTTGGCGCCAAGCGCCGACAGGATCTCGGCATTGACCGCCTTCTCCGTCGAGGCGCCCCCCGGCACGACCGAAATCAGCGTATCGACGGCTTCGGCAAGCCCTTTCAGGGTCGCATGGTACTGGTAGGAAAGACCTTCGACACGGCGCCGGTTGTGGTAGGCGACCGGCAAGCCAAAAGCTTCCAGACGCCGGGCGATGGCCTGCCCGATGCGGCCCATGCCGAAAATACCCACACTGCGCCCGCGCAAGGTCAGCCGGCTCAGCGGATAGTTGCCCTTGCGCACCCAGCTGCCGTCACGCAACCAGGTTTCGGCGCGCGGCAGATCGCGGATGGTGTTGATCAACAGCCCGATCGTGGTGTCAGCGACCTCCTCGGTCAACACGTCGGGCGTGTTGGTGACCATGATGTTCTTCGCTCGGGCATGGCCGACATCGACCGAATCATAGCCGACGCCGAAGGAGGCGATGAGTTCGAGGTTGGGCAATGCATCCATCATCGCCGCGTCGATGCCGGCAAACGAAGCGATGCCGCGCACATCACCGCGCATCTCGTCAGTGACGAGCGCCGGATCGGCGCGTTCGATTGTGACACGCCTGAACGTGCGGTTGATGCGGTCGACCGCATGGGCGTTGAAATCGCCCGGCACCAGGATGGCGACGGATTGCAGCTGTTCGGCCTTGGTCATACACGCTCCACCGGCTTGCCGGTCGACTGACGCACATGCAGTTCCGGCTTGATCAATTCCTGCGAGGGCCGCACCGTCTGGCCGTTGAGCTTGTCGAGCAGCGCGCTGGCGGCGCGGCGGCCAACCTCGCGCTGGCCGTTCCAGACAGTGGTCAGCGCCGGCGTCGCGATCGCCGCTTCCTCAAGGTCATCATAGCCGGTAACGGAGATGTCGACGCCGGGCACAAGGCCGGCACGGGCAATGCCGTTCATCAGGCCGATGGCGACAAGGTCGTTCCAGCAGCAGGCAGCCGTCGGCCTGTCCTTCAGCGCCAGGAACTGTCCGGCGGCCTCGAAGCCGGCCTGCTTGGTGCGCGGCCCGGCGATGCGCCATGACGACCTGACTTCCAGCCCGGCCGCCTCCATCGCATTGACATAGCCCTGGTAGCGGTCACGGCCGGTCGAGGTCTGGTCGGTGCCGCCGATCATGGCGATGCGCTTGTGGCCGAGCGAGATCAGATGGTTGGTGGCAAGGCCTGTCCCATAAGAGTCGTCGCCGCGAAACACCGGCACGTCGGCACCCTCGACGGTGCGCGCGATCAGCACAGCGGGGAGGCCGTTCTCCTCGGCCATCAGGATGTCGGAAGCCGGCGTGCCTATCGCCGGCGACATGATGACGCCGTCGGCGCCGAGCTGCAAAAGCGTATCGATGAAGGTGCGCTGCTTTTCGAGCTGATCATAATGATTGGACAGGATGAAGGTCTGCCGGCTGCGGTCGAGCTCGCTTTCGATCGAGCGCAGGATCTCGGCGAAGAATGGGTTCATGATGTCGTGGACGACGACGCCGACAATGCCGGAACGCGAGGTGCGCAGGCTGGCGGCGCGTCGGTTGTAGATATAGCCGATGGCGCGGGCATGTTCCTTGATGCGGTCGCGGGTGGTGCCGGCAACCAGAGGGCTGTCGCGCAGCGCCAGCGAGACCGTGGCCGTGGACACGCCGAGCGCGTCCGCGATCGTCGAAAGCTTGATTTTTTGTGCCAGCGCCTTGCGCTCCCCGGACCTGAATTTCCAGACCTAAACTGTTTAAAGGCGGCGTTATGCCACCGATCGGGGGCAAATCAAAGTTTTTTTGCCAACGCTTCGGCCTCGACATCCGAGGCCGCGCGGCTCCGCAGCCGAAGCCTATGCTCGCGATGGACGATGTAGAGACCGCTGGCGACGATGATGGCGGCGCCGACCAATGTCCAGCGGTCGGGAAACTGCTTGAAGACGATCCAGCCGGAAATGATCATCCACACCATCTGCGAGTAGGGATAGGGCGCCAAAGCCGTGGTCGTCGCCAGCCGGTAGGCCTGGACCAGCAGCCAGTGACCGACGCCGCCGAACACGCCGAGCATGAGCAGCACGAACCAGTGCCAGCCATCATGCGGCAGGGAAAACGAAAACGGCAGCAGGGGCAACAGCAGCAGCGCCGGCGCCAGCGCCGAAAACAGGATGAGGCTCTCCGATGTCTCGGTCGCCGACATGCGGCGCGTCATGACGACGTAGAAGCAGTTCGACAGCATCGAGCCGAGCGCGAAGAGATGTCCGATGCCGAAAACGTCGACGCCTGGCCGGGTGATGATGAGGACACCGGCAAACGCCGCCAGGATGGCCAGCCAGCGCCGCCAGCCTGCCCACTCGCCAAGCAGCGGACCGGCCAGTGCCGTGATCACCATCGGCCCGAAGAAATAGATCGAAGTTGTCTCGGCCAGTTGCAGGGATTTGAGCGCCAGGACGTTAAAGATGGTCGAGCCGAACAGAAACGCGCCGCGCAGGACATGCGCCGGCAGGTTGACCGGGCGAAACCGCGCCGGTTGGCGCCAGCCGCGCAGCAGCGCGCCGACCAGCACCACATGCACGGCAAAGCGCACCCAGGCAACGACCAGCACGGAAACGCCGGCAAGGACGAGGTATTTGCTTGATGTGTCGAGGAAGGTGAAGCAGACATAAGTGGAAAGCATGCACAGGATCGCCACCGGGGGCGTCGCGCTTTCTACATGTCTTTGGGGAGCACTCACTTGAAGGCCGGGTGGGAAGCTGGGCTGGAGCCCACCTTTGCGGGAATTGCCGGCTCGCGGCAAGCCAATTGTCGGCCGTCGCCACGCCAAAGCCGGCTGGCACAACAAGAGCCGCCGGCAGGCGTAGTGTCCCAGGCTAGGCGTGCATGCGGGCGCCCTTGGTGATCTTGTCGACCAGCTTCTTGTCGGCGCGAAGCGCGATGCCGACCATCTTGGCGTCTTCAGGCGCGAATTCGGCGAAGACGGCACGATTGGCCGCGTCAAAGCCGGTCGCGAACATCTCCTCGACATAGAGCGAGGTCGTCACGCCGCGCTCCAGGGTGCGCCGGTGGATGGTGCCCAGCGTTGCCTGGTCGGCGGACAGCACGATGACCGGCTGGATCGACAGCGGATTGTAGAGATTGCCGGCGCGGTCACGATAGGGTTCGCCGATGATGTCCGGAAACTGCGCAACGATGCCGCTGGTGAGGAAGGCCGTGACGTTGAGTTTCTGCCAGACAGGCAGATCTTCCCTGAGCACGATTGCAAATTTCGTATCGAACATGAGACATTGACCATTCAAGCTTGTGCCCCAATGCGAGGCTGAAGGAGACGATGTCGCACGATCTAGACAGCCAGGCCTTCAAGGGTCTTGGACGTTTGTGCGCAGATGCGGCGGAAAACTGCATCATCTCCGCCCCCGATCCCGCCGGCATGGAGCGGATCGAGGCGCGCTTCCATGGCAGCGCGTTCGAGCTGCATCGCCACGACACCTACTCGATCGGGGTGACGCTGCACGGGGTGCAGACGTTTCGCTATCTCGGCGCTGCGCGCCACAGCCTGCCCGGCCAGATCATCGTGCTGCATCCCGACGAGTTGCACGACGGCGGTGCCGGCACCGAGGACGGCCTGCGCTACCGAATGCTCTATCTGGAGCCGTCGCTGATGCTCGATTGCCTCGGCGGCGCTTCGCTGCCTTTTGTCAGGGATGGCGTGGTGACGGACGCCGCCTTTTGCGCAACGTTGCTTTCGGCGCTGGGGCCGCTGGAGCAGGAACTCGACGAGCTGTTCGTCGACGACTTCCTGGCGCAACTGATGCAAAGCCTGACACGGCATGGCGGCTGGTCGGCGAAGCCGATGACCAGGACGGCGTGGCGGGCGGCTGCGCTGGCGCGCGACTATCTCACGGAAAACCTGAACCGGCCGGTGCGTTCCGGCGAACTGGAAGCGATAACCGGGCTTGATCGTTATGCCTTGTCACGGCATTTCCGCGCGGCGTTCTCGACCAGTCCGCATCGCTTCCTGGTGATGCGCCGGCTTCAGCGTGCGCGGCGGATGATCGCTGCCGGCGAACCGTTGGCGCAGATCGCGGTCGAAGCCGGCTTCAGCGACCAGAGCCATTTCATCAGGCAATTCAAGAAGGCGTTCGGCATGACGCCGGGACGCTGGTCGTCGCTGATCCAGGGCTCTGCCGCGGCGGCCTGATCGCCTGCCGCGACAATCTTCCGGTCAGTCGTCCGACTCGGCGTCGTCGTCGATGAGCACCAGTTCCTCGTTCGAGAGGTTGGCCTCGATGCGGGCAAGCAGTTTGAACAGCGACTTCTGGTCCTTCTTGTCGAGGCCCTTCAGCGCCTGCTTTTCGGTCTTCTTCACCGATTTCTCGATGGCGTGGATGATGTCGCGGCCTGTATCGGTGAGGAAGATATGGGCCTGGCGGGCATCGGCCTCCGAGGCGCGCTTCTCCAGGAAACCCTGGGCCTGCAGCCGGTTGATGGTCTTGGTGATCGTCGGCGGGCGCACGCCGAGACGTCCGGCAAGATTGCCCGGCGTCTGACCGTCCTCACGGTCGAGCGCCAACATGATCTGGTCCTGGCCGGCATAGAAGCCGTGCGCCAGAAGCCGGGCAGCCAGCGCCGTTCTTGCCAGCCTTGCCGCGGAATGCAGCCGGCTCATTGTCGCAGTCTTGTCCGCCTTGGCCATGGTCTTCCCTCTTCGGCCGTACCGGTGCGGGCAGCATAGAGGCAGCCGGCCGGTTGGCAATCGACGATCAAAAAGATTCCGGTGCTTCAAACAGCTTTGCCGGCAAGCATTGTGGTGTCCGCCGTGGCTAATGCCAGATGTTTATTTCAGTTAGATGACAAACGAATTCCCAGCCGGAGTTTTCGTCGCGAGCAGGGTGGTGGAGTGACCGCCGCTCAGCCGGGCTTCACCGCCACGATCATCAGCGCCTGATAGGCATCCTCCAGTTCGCGCAGCGCAGCCTGCGATTGCGGTCCGGCCCGCCTGGCGATGCCGTCCGCGGCGTTCGAGGTGTCGCGCTTGCCAGGCCGGTCATTATAGGGCGCGACTGTGGTGAATATCTGCTCGTTGAGGCTGTCGGGGAAGAACAACTGTCCGGTCATCACCGAACTGTCGTTAGGGAAGACCTTGAAATGGATATGGGTGGTGCGGCCGCGATACCAGCCGGGATAGATGGTGGCGAAGGAAACGATGCCGCTTGCATCGGTCTTCTGCCAACCACGCAGGAAGGTCTGGCCCGACGTGTCGACGTCGCGGCCGTCACCCTGTCTGGGATAGCCGGAATAGGCGCCTTGCGCGTCGCAATGCCAGATGTCGACGCGGGCGCCGACAAGCGGGCGGCAGGCCGCGTCGACGACCTGCAGCCGGACGTCAAGGGCAATACCTTTCTTGCCTTCGGTGACATCGGCACGTTCGAGTTTCGGGTCGAAATAGAACGGTCCCTCGGTCACTTCAGGCGTAATGGTGCAGACACCGGCGCCGTTTTCGAACAGAGCCAGTCCGGCATAAAACGAGGCCTGGGTAGCCGAAGGTTGGGCGGCTATCGCCGAGGCCGGCAGGAAGGCACCACCTCCGGCGGTGACCGCGATCAATCCGAGCGCCTGGCGCCGGCTCAATGAGAAAGAGGATGGCTTGCCGGACATATCTTGCCTCTCGAATTGGCCTTCCGCATCATGACTAGGCAATCACAGCGGCTCTCGCCAGTCAAAATCCGGCAATGCAGCAAGCCGGTTTGGCCCATCGGTTTGCCCCGTGCAAAAGCCCGGCGCACATCCTATATGGAACCGACAATCCCATTTCTTAGGCCGAATTTTCGCGGCCCAGATAATTCGAGGCAAGCCATGAGCGACGCACAGACGCAGATCCCCGTAACCGTTCTCACCGGCTATCTCGGCGCCGGCAAGACGACGCTGCTCAACCGCATCCTGTCGGAAAACCACGGCAAGCGCTACGCCGTTATCGTCAACGAATTCGGCGAAATCGGCATCGACAATGATCTGATCGTGGAATCCGACGAGGAAATCTACGAGATGAACAATGGCTGCATCTGCTGCACGGTGCGCGGCGACCTGATCCGTGTCGTCGAGGGCCTGATGCGCCGGCCAGGCCGCTTCGACGCCATCGTGGTCGAGACCACCGGGCTCGCCGATCCGGTGCCGGTGGCGCAGACCTTCTTCATGGACGACGACGTGCGCTCCAAGACCAGGCTTGACGCGGTGGTGGCACTGGTCGACGCCAAGCATCTGCCGTTGCGGCTCAAGGATTCCAGGGAAGCCGAGGACCAGATCGCCTTTGCCGACGTCGTCGTGCTCAACAAGACCGACCTCGTCACATCAGAAGAGCTCGCCAAGGTCGAAGCGACGATCCGCGCCATCAATCCGGCGGCGAAGATCCATCGCACCACCCGCGCCGGCGTCGACCTGTCCGAAGTGCTCGACCGCGGTGCCTTCGACCTGTCCCGGGCACTGGAAAACGATCCGCATTTCCTCGAGGCGCATGACGATGACAATCATCATGACCACGATCACGGCCATGACGGCCATGATCACCATGATCATGACGGACACGACCACCACCATCACGCTCATGCTTCCGACATCCATGACGTGACGGTGCAGTCGGTGTCGCTGCGCGGCGGCGAGATGGACCCGAAGAAATTCTTCCCCTGGATCGAGAAGATCACCCAGATGGAAGGCCCCAACATCCTGCGGCTGAAGGGCATCATCGCGCTCAAGGGCGACGACGAGCGCTATGTCATCCAGGGCGTGCACATGATCATCGAGGGCGACCACCAGCGCGCCTGGAAGGACGGCGAGAAGCATGAGAGCCGGCTGGTGTTCATCGGCCGCGAACTCGACGCCGAACGGCTGAGGAAGAGCTTTGACGCCTGCCAGGCGTAATTTTGCTCGGGTAGGAACAAGTGATGCCTAGATCGACCGATAGCATGACTGAGCATGAAGCCCAGCCCGCGATCGATGCCGCCGAGGTAGTGAGGGTGTCCGCCACCGATTTCGTGCGTATCCTCGATCTGCTGGAACGCCCGCCGAAGCCCAACGCCAAGCTACGCAAAGTGATAGCGGCGTTGCCAAACACACTGTAACGGCACCCGCTTAACGCGAGGAGTCGATCGCGAAACAGCGCGATCGAACATCCTTCGATGGCAACCCTTATGGTTGCCGGAACCGCAAACGTCGAGTAAGCCGCCGGGTTGTCTCTGCAATCTCGTCCAGGTGAATAAAGATAACCATGCCAACCGTCGCCCCGCTTGATCTCCAGGGACATTGCATCGCCGCCGTCTTTCTCGGTGACGTGCCGCATTTCGCGATGGCCGACGGCGTCGTCCATCGGCTCGACCATGGCCACAAGACAGTTCAGGCCAATGACGGGCTGCTGGCCGCCTTCCATGATGCGGCCAACGACCGGCTGATCACCGGCGGCGAGGACGGCAAGGTGTTTGCCGTGAAAGCGGGCGGCGAGGCCACGGAATTGGCAAGCGCCGCCAGGAAGTGGATCACCAGCGTTGCCGCCGGGCCGCAAGGCGCCATCGCCTATGCCTCAGGCAAGACCGCCTTCGTGCGCTTCGCCGACGGCAAGACCAGGGAATTCACCCATCCGCGTTCGGTCGAGGGCCTGGCCTTCTCGCCCAAGGGCATGCGCTTCGGCGTTGCTCGCTACAATGGCGCGACGCTGCATTTCCCCGCCGCCGAGGGCAAGCCGGTGGAACTCGAATGGGCCGGTGCCCACACCGGCGTCACCTTCTCGCCGGATGGCGCCTTCCTCGTCACCACCATGCAGGAAAACGCGCTGCACGGCTGGAAGCTCGCCGACGGCAAGCACATGCGCATGACCGGCTATCCCGGCAAGGTGAAAAGCCTGTCGTGGAGCGTGAAGGGCAAGTGGCTGGCGAGTTCCGGCGCGCCGGCGGCGATCGTCTGGCCGTTTTCGGGCAAGGATGGGCCGATGGGCAAGGCGCCGCTGGAACTCGGCACGCGAGGCAACGCCATGGTGACGGCTGTCGCCTGCCATCCGAGCCAGGATGTCGTCGCCATAGGCTATGATGACGGCATGGTGATGGCGGTGCGTTTTGCCGACGCCAAGGAAGTGCTGTTGCGACGGCCGGGCAAGGGCTCCATCACCTCGATGATGTGGGACAAGGAAGAACGCCGTGTCGCCTTCGGCAGTGCCGCCGGCGATTGCGGCGTCATCGACATCACGGCCTGACCCCGCTCACTCCGCTCCACACGACACTTTGCCGCTGATTTCAACCGGTTTGCCGTCCTGGTCCGTATCCGCCGCGGCGTCGTAGATGGAGAGCGTATAGCTCCCGTCATAGACGCCTTCGTCGCTGGTCTTGGTCAGGATCGTCAGTTCGATCGAGTTGATCTTTTGCGCGGCCTCGTGCTCACGATAGATGTTCAGCCGCAATTCCTTGCCGTCGAGCCAGTACTGCGTCAGGTTGGAATCCTCGAACACGGTCTTGCGCAGGCTGTCGCCGGCAGGCCGGCTCAGAATTTCGAGGTTGCCGCGAAAGTTGAAGGTCGGCCCGCCCATGCCTCTGGTGACGCCTGCCTCGACCTCGAATGTCGCCGCCGTGTCCTCGGTGGAGCACCAGATGCCGCCCGACGCAAAGGCAGCGCCAGCCGACGACAGAAGCATTGCCACACACATGATCGTTCTCATTTTGCCCCTCCACCTCAAATCCCGCTCATATTGGCGCTGACTTCGGCAGCACGGTCAAGCGCCGCTGCCAAAGGCTGAGCCAACGCAGGACAGATGCGCGGCCAATTGCGGATGCGGACACGGATTGGCTAAGAGGGATCGACCAGAGGGGTTTTCATGCACAGCGATATGTCCAAGACGTCCATCGGCGGCATCGGCCGCGACCGCATTGCCGATTTGCGCGAAACCGAGGGGGCAGCCTTCCGCAAGGCGCGGCCAAAATCGCAAGCCAAGATCGGCAACGGCCTGCCCGGCTTCTTCGGCGGCGTGCCTATGCACTGGATGAACGATTGGCCGACGCCGTTCCCGATCCTGGTCGACAGCGCCAGGGGTGCCACGATCACCGATATCGACGGAAACAAGCTCGACGATTTCTGCCTTGGAGACACCGGCTCGATGTTCGGCCATTCGCCGCCACCGGTGGCACGCGCCATCCGCCGCCAGGCTGGACGCGGCCTGACCTATATGCTGCCTTCGGAAGATGCGCTGGCCATAGGGTCGCTGCTGCAGCAGCGCTTCGGCATGCCGTTCTGGCAGATCGCGACGACGGCGACCGACGCCAACCGCTTTGCATTGCGCGTCGCCCGCGCAATCACCGGCCGCGAAAAAATCCTGGTCTTCAACGGTTGCTATCATGGCTCGGTCGACGAGACGATGGTGCGGCTGATCGACGGCAAGCCCGTCAACCGGCCAGGATTGGCGGGCGAGTTCCGCGACTTGACCCGCACGGCCAAGGTCATCGAGTTCAACGATATCTCAGCACTCGAAGCCGCGCTCAGGGATAAGGACGTCGCCTGCGTCATCGCCGAGCCGGTGCTGACCAATTCCTGCATGGTGCTGGCCGATCCGGGCTACCATGACGCCCTGCGCAAACTGACGCGCCAAACCGGCACGCTGCTTCTGATCGACGAGACGCACACGATCTCGACCGGCCCCGGCGGCTACACGATGGAATATGGCCTCGACCCGGACTTCTTCGTCCTGGGCAAGCCTATTGCCGGCGGTGTGCCGGCAAGTGTGTGGGGCATGAGCGACGACGTTGCCTCACGCTACGCCGACTACAACAGGACCAAGGAGCCGGGCTATTCCGGCATGGGCACGACGCTCTCGGCCAACCCGCTGCAGTTCGCGGCGATGCGCGCCACGCTCGAAGAGGTGATGACGCAGGAAAATTACGACCGGATGGATCATCTGGCGCGGCGGCTCGATGCCGGGCTGACCGGCGTGATCGACCGCTATCGTCTGCCCTGGCATGTTTCCCGTGTCGGCGCTCGTGTCGAGTTCATCTGTGCGCCCGGTCCGCTGCGCAATGGCGCCGAGGCGGAAATGGCGCATGCACCGGAACTGGAGGCCGCCATCCATGTCGCGCTGGTCAATCGCGGCGTGCTGATCGCACCCTTCCACAACATGATGCTGATCTCGCCGGCGACCACCGGGACCCAGGTCAACCGGCTGATCACCGCCTTCGGCGCGGTTGCGGCAAAGCTTGCGGCATGAGACAAGCGGCGATGGACCACCCCAACGCCATGATGACCTCACCTTCGGGCTCGACACCTGCCGAGGCGCACGCCTTTCTCGACGCCCATCCCGAGATCGAGGCCTTCGATATCGTGCTGACCGATGCCAATGGCGTCGGCCGTGGCAAGATCGTGCGCCGGCATGAGCTGAAGAGCATCTTCGAGGGCGGCCGCCATATGCCGATCTCGATCCTCGGCCTCGACATCACCGGCGAGGATGTGCACGAGACCGGGCTGATCTGGACTACCGGCGACGGCGACCTACGCGCCTGGCCGATCCCCGGCACGCTGGTGCCGCTCTACGGCACGAGCCCGCCGCGCGGCCAGTTGCTGATGGCGATGTACATGCTCGACGGCCGGCCGATGTCGTCGGACCCCCGGCTGGCGCTGGCGCGGCAAGTCGACATCCTGGCGGCCAAGGGTCTCTATCCGGCCGGCGCCTTCGAGCTCGAATTCTTCCTGCTGGCCAATGAGCGCGACGCCGACGGCAAGGTGCAGCCGGCGCGCGCGGTTCTCGATGGCCGCGTCTCGGGCAAGACCGAAGTCTATTCCGTCGATCATCTGCACGGCATGGAGCCGCTGTTTTCCGACATCTATGCGGCGGCCAAGGCGCAAGGCATTCCGGCCGAGACGGTGATTTCCGAATATGCGCCCGGCCAGTACGAATTGACGCTGAACTACCGCAAGGACGTGATGCGGGCGGCCGACGACCTGGTCATGCTGAAGCGGCTGGTGCGGGCGCAGGCGCGCCGCCATGGCGTTACCGCCTGTTTCATGGCCAAGCCGATTGAGAAATATGCCGGCTCGGGCATGCATTTCCACGTCTCGCTGCAGGACAAGGCCGGAAGAAACGTCTTTGCCGAAGCCGGTGGCGAGAGCTGGTCGCTGCCGCTGCTGCAGGGGCTTGGTGGCCTCATCCAGACGATGGCGGAATCGATGCTGGTGTTTGCGCCGCACGCCAATTCCTGGCGGCGTTTCGTCTCGCAATCCTATGCGCCGGTGGCGCCGACCTGGGGCGTCAACAACCGCTCGGTGGCGCTACGCGTGCCGGCAGGCGACGCGAAGAACCGGCGCATCGAGCACCGCCCGTCCGGCGTCGACGCCAACCCTTATCTGATCGCCGCGACCGTGCTCGCCGGCATCATCAAGGGCATGGATGAAGGCCTCGATCCGGGCCCCGAAACGACCGGCAACGGCTATGAGGCAGCGGTCACGCGCACGACCATGCCTGTCGACTGGCGCGCCGCGATCGAAGCGGCGCGGACGTCCAGCTTCCTGAAGAACGCGCTCGGCGAGGACCTGCACCGGACCTTCGTGGCGATCAAACAGTCCGAGTATCTGCGGGTGGCACGCACGGTCAGCGAACTGGATTACCACCTCTATCTGCACGAGGTTTGATGGATTCATGATGGGCGGCGATCACTTTTTCGCCGCCTCCATCAAATGAGGTAGCGGATCTCCTGTTCAGAACATATCATGAACATATGAGCGCACTTACCGTCCGTGAAAAGCTGGCGATCCTCTCCGACGCCGCCAAATACGATGCCTCCTGCGCCTCTTCCGGTGCTGCAAAAAAGGATTCCTTGAAATCCGGCGGCATCGGCTCCACCGAAGGCATGGGCATCTGTCATTCCTACGCGCCGGATGGCCGCTGCATTTCCCTTCTCAAGATCCTGCTGACCAATTTCTGCATCTACGATTGCAGCTATTGCATCAACCGCTCGTCGTCCAATGTGCGGCGCGCCCGTTTCACCATCGAAGAGGTGGTGAAACTGACCATGGATTTCTACAGGCGCAACTATATCGAAGGCCTGTTCCTGTCCTCCGGCGTCGTCCGCTCACCGGACGAGACCATGGGCGAGATGGTCGAGGTGGCACGCCGGCTGCGCTTGGAGGAGAAGTTCTCCGGCTACATCCATCTGAAGACGATCCCGGAAAGTTCGGCGTCACTGGTCGAGAAGGCAGGGCTTTATGCCGACCGGCTGTCGATCAACGTTGAACTGCCGACCGATGAGGGCGTGAAGCGGCTGGCGCCCGAGAAGAAGCCGGAGACAATCCGGCTTTCCATGGCCAGGCTGCGCCAGAAGATGGAGGAGAAGGCTGAGCCGACTTTGAAGACCAAGAAGCGCGAACGCTTTGCGCCGGGCGGTCAGTCGACGCAGATGATCATCGGCGCCGACAAGACATCCGACGACGGCATCCTTCACACCAGCGCGCGGCTCTATGGCAGCTATCATCTGCGGCGCGTCTATTACTCGGCTTTCAGCCCCATTCCGGATTCGTCATCGTCGCTGCCCTTGCTGAAACCACCGCTGATGCGCGAGCACCGGCTCTATCAGGCCGACTGGCTGATGCGGTTCTATGGGTTTTCACAGCCGGAAATCCTTGCCGGGAGCAGCGACGGCATGCTCGATCTCGCCATAGACCCGAAGCTCGCCTGGGCGCTGCGCAACCGGGGACAGTTTCCGGTCGACATCAACCGCGCCGACCGCGAAGCGCTGCTGCGGGTGCCGGGTCTCGGCACCAAGGTGGTGGCGAAGATTTTGGAGACGCGCCGGCACCGGCGCATGCGGCTCGAGGACGTCGGACGGATCTGCCAGTCGGTCGCCAAGCTCAGGCCCTTCATCATCGCCGAAGGCTGGTCACCTGGTGCGCTGACCGACAAGGCCGGCCTGCGCGACAGGATCGCCTACTCCTGCGAACAATTATCGTTGTTTTGATCATGCGGCCGGCGCAACTCGATCTCGCCAGATACAGAGTTCGGCTCGACAGCGAGACGGATTTTGCCGGCTGGCGTGACGCGGCACGGCGGCTCGCCCTGAATGAGGTCAGGCCCGAGGACGTCGGCTGGCATGTCGCGCCGGGCTCTGATCAGGCAGAATTGCCTGAAGTGCCTGCGGGCGCGCAGCTCGTCGTGCCGCGCGACTTCATCGGGCATGCCGAAACGGCGTTCTGCCATTCCGATTCCGGCCGGTTTGCCTTTCTCTACAGAGTGCTTTGGCGATTGCGCGACGAGCCTAAACTGCTGGAAATCGCGTCGGATCCCGACACCAGGCGGCTTGAGACCATGGAAAAGGCGGTGCGGCGCGACAGCCACAAGATGCACGCCTTCGTGCGCTTCCGAAAAATCGGCGACGGTGCCGATGAGCGCTATGTCGCCTGGTTCGAGCCGGATCATTTCATCGTCGAGCGCAACGCCGATTTCTTCGTCAGGCGTTTCACCGGCATGCGCTGGACGATCCTGACGCCCTATGCCTCCGCCGATTGGGATGGCGAAAGGCTGGCGATGGGGCCGGGTGCTGCCAAGGGCGATGCGCCTGATCAAGACGACACCGAGGCGCTCTGGCGGACTTATTTCGAGAACATCTTCAACCCGGCGCGGCTGAAGGTGAAGGCGATGCAAAGGGAGATGCCAAAGAAATATTGGCGGAACCTTCCCGAGGCCTCGCTCATTCCAGACATGATCGCAGGAGCGGACAAGGCCGCCAAGGACATGATTGCGAAGATGCCGACAACACCCGCGCCGCACCACGCAAAGGTGCAGGCACGGCATTGGCCGAAGCAACAGCCTGCCGAGACGGCGGAGGACGATGCCGCAAGCACGATTTCCGAGTTGCGTGAGGTAGCGAAAGGCTGCCGTCGCTGCCCGCTTTGGCGCGACGCGACGCAGACCGTCTTCGGTGAGGGCCCCGACAATGCCAAAGTGATCTTCGTCGGCGAACAGCCGGGGGATCAGGAGGATCTCGCCGGCAAACCTTTCGTTGGTCCGGCCGGCAAGGTGTTCGATGCGATCCTGGACGATGCCGGTGTCGATCGGCAAAAGGTCTATGTCACCAACGCAGTCAAGCACTTCAAGTTCGAGCCGCGCGGCAAGCGCCGCATCCACTCCAAGCCGAATTCCGGTGAGATTCAGGCCTGCCGCTGGTGGATCGACCAAGAATTCGAGCTGATCAAGCCTAACCTCGCCGTGGCACTCGGCGCGACAGCGGCGATGTCGCTGCTCGGCAAGGCGATCCCGGTGACAAAGATGCGCGGACAAGTGATCGAGCGCGAGGACGGATTGCGCGTGTTCATCACCATCCATCCCTCCTTCATCCTGCGCATCCACGATCGGGCGGACAAGGAAGCCGAACGCGAACGGTTCCTGCAGGATATGAAGCTGGTGAAGCGGCTGATGGCCGCCTGATCAGTTTTGTTTTTGCGCGATTCCAGACGGAAAACCGCTTCACACTTCCTGGAATTGCTTCAGCTACCTGATCAGAATTGCCCTGAGATCGTTGACATTCGTACCGGTCGGGCCGGGTACGAAAAGATCGCCAACCGCGTTGAAGGCCGTCCAGGCATTGTTGCCGGCAAGCATAGCCTTGGCGTCCACCCCGGCTGCGCGCATGCGCGATACGGTCGAGCCATCGGCGAAGGCGCCGGCATTGTCTTCCGAACCGTCGATGCCGTCGGTGTCGGCGGCCAGCGCGTGAATGCCGTCGACGCCATTGATGCCGATGGCGAAGGCCAGCAGGAATTCCGAATTGCGGCCGCCCTTGCCTTTTGCGCGCAGCGTCACGGTTGTCTCGCCGCCCGACAGGATCAGCACCGGCTTTTGAAATGGCCGGTTGCGCGTCGCCACTTCGCGCGCGATCGCGGCATGGACGCCGCCGACTTCGCGCGCTTCGCCCTCGATCGCATCGGAGAGGATGATGGCTTCAACGCCTTGCCGTTTCGCTTCCGCAACAGCCGCTTCGAGCGACACCCCGGCCGAAGCGATCAAATGCACCTCGTTGCGCGAAAAGCGCTCGTCATCCGGGCTTGGCGCATCGGCGGCCGGCGAATTGATATGCGCCATCACCGAGGCCGGCAGTTTCATGCCATAGGCCGATATCGAGGCCAGCGCGTCTGCGCGGCTGCCTGTATCCGGTACGGTTGGGCCGGAGGCGACCATTGCCGGATTGTCGCCGGGAATATCGGAGACGATCAGCGACACCACCCTGGCCGGCCATGCGGCCGCTGCCAGCCTGCCGCCCTTGATGGTGGAAAGGTGCTTGCGGATGGTGTTCATCGCCGCGATCGGCGCACCCGAGGCGAGCAGCGCCTCATTGACGGCGATCTCGTCGGCCAGCGTCAAGCCGCCGGCGGGCGACGGCAACAGCGCCGATCCGCCGCCGGAAATCAGCGCCACCACTAGGTCATCCTCAGTCAGCCCCTGGACCTTGGCGAGCAGGCGCCGCGAGGCTTCCAGACCGGCAGCGTCCGGCACCGGATGAGCCGCCTCGATGATCTCGATGCGCTCGCAGGTCGCGCCATAGCCATAGCGGGTGACGACCAGCCCTTCGATCGGGCCGGCCCACACTTTCTCGAACGCTGCCGCCATCTGCGCCGAGCCTTTGCCCGCGCCGATGACGATGGTACGGCCCTTTGGCTTGGCCGGCAGATGATCCCGGATGGTTCGTTCCGGATCGGCGGCGGCAACGGCGGCGTTGAAGATGGAGGTCAGGAAGGCCTTGGGATCGAGCACGGTCATTCGGCGTCCCGAGGCAATGCCAGCCCGCGCTTGTCGACGCCCAAATGATCGCACAGCGCATCGACGACGACGCCATGATCCTCCCGCTCCGGCAGTCCGGAGACGGCGATCACACCAATGACGCCGGCGCCCTTGACGGTCACCGGAAAGCCACCGCCGGCCAGCACGTAGTCGGCAATATCCAGCCCTTCGCCGATCTTGAAGCTGCGGTCCGGGCGCTGCTGTTCCAGCACCATGCGGTAGGTGCTTCTCAGGAACCGCTTGACCACATTGGTCTTGCGCCGCGCCCAGTCGGGGTTCGAGGCGTTCGAACCCGGCATCGCGGCGTAGAACAGCGGCCGGTCCCACAGCCTGATGTCGACTATAATGGGCAGGTTCTCGGCAATTGCACGATCGCGAATGGCGGAGCCGATTTTGAAAGCGACGGCCTCGTCGAAGGTGGCGAAGACAAGGGTCTCTTCCTGTCTCTTGATCAGAGCGATGTCGTCAGCAACGGCCATTTTCTTTCTCCGAAATCGTCACACGTCGTGTGTACGACAAGCTCCGCTCGGTCAAGCTTCCGTGGAGCGGCCCCTCATCCGGCCGCTTCGCGGCCACCTTCTCCCCGGTGGGGAGAAGAGGAAAGCGTCGGCACTGGCGATCTCCTCTCCCCTCGGGGAGAGGTCGGATTGCCCCGAATTGCCCTTGCAATTTGGTTGGCAATCCGGGTGAGGGTTCTTACCCCGCGATCATATCCGCCTTGGCTGGCCGCCCCGCCACATAAACCTCGCGGACAGTGCGGTCGTCACCCAGCGTTTGCAGGAGAAACAGTTCCTGCGCCAGCGTCTCGACCGTTTCCATCCTGAGCCGCATCGCCGGCGTTGCCCTGGCGTCCAGCACGACGATGTCGGCATCGCTGCCTTCATCCAGCGTGCCGATCTTGTCAGCCACCGACAGCGCCTCGGCATTGCCGCGCGTCATCTGCCAGAAGGACTGGAGCGGGTTGAGCTTCTCTCCGTTCAGCGCGATCACCTTGTAGCCCTCGTCCATGGTGCGCAGCATGGAGTAGTTGGTGCCGCCGCCGACATCGGTGGCAGCGGCGATCCGGACCGGCTTGTCGCGGCGCCGGAAGCGCTGGTAGTCGAACAGGCCGGAACCGAGGAACAGGTTGGAGGTCGGGCAGAACACCGCTACCGAGCCCGAGTCCGAAAGCGCATCCGCTTCGCGCTCCGACAGATGGATGCAATGTCCAAACAGGCTCTTTTTGCCCAACAGCCCGTAGTGCTCGTAAACGTCGGTATAGTCGCGCGACCACGGGTAGAGTTCCTGCGTGAAAGCGATTTCGGCGTGGTTTTCCGACAGATGCGTCTGCATGTGCAGGTCGGGATATTCCCGACACAGCGCGCCCGCCATCTCCATCTGCTCCGGCGACGAGGTGATGGCGAAGCGCGGCGTGATGGCGTAGTGCTGCCGTCCCTTGCCATGCCATTCCTTGATCAGCGCCTTCGTGTCGTCGTAACCGGATTGCGGTGTGTCGAGCACGCCGTCGGGAGCATTGCGATCCATCATCACCTTGCCGGCAATGTTGAGCATGTTGCGGTCATGCGACTCGGCGAAAAAGGCTTCGGCTGAAGCCTTGTGCACCGAGCAGTAGGCGGCGACCGTTGTTGTACCGTGGCGCACCATTTCGTCGAGGAACAGCCGCGCGATGCGGCGGCCGTGCTGGGCGTTGGCGAACTTCGTTTCCTCCGGAAAGGTGTAGGTTTTCAACCAGTCGAGCAGTTCTGCGCCATAGGAGGCGATGACCTGCATCTGCGGAAAATGCACATGGGCATCTATAAAGCCGGGCAGCAGCAGATGCGGCCGGTGGTCGATTTTCTTCGCCGTCTCGCCGGCCTGCTTTTCAACATCGGCATAGGTGCCCGCAGCGACGATCCGGCGGTCGCGGATCAGCAGGCCGCCATCCTCCTCGTAGCGCCAGGCGGAATGATCGTCGATGGTCTGCGGCCAGCGCACGAAGGACAGCGTGCGGCCGCGCAGAAGCGTGGAGGTCATGCTATTTCCCTGCGCCTTCGAACCAGGCCACCAGCAGCGCCCGTTCCTTGTCGGTGATCTGTGAGACGTTGGCGGGCGGCATGGCGTGGCTGCGACCGGCCTGCAGATAGATCTCGCGGGCGTGGTTGGCGATATCCGCATCGGTGTCGAGCATCACGCCCTTCGGTGCATGATAGATGCCCTCATAGACCGGCTCCGCCGCATGGCACATCGAGCAGCGGCCGAGCACGGTGTCGCGCACGGCCGGGAAATGCGCTGAAGCGACATAGATTTGCGCCGACGCGGATTCCTTGGGTTCGCCGGTCAGCACTTTCGGCGCAGTCGACAGCCAGATGATGACGATGAACAGGACGAGTGCCGCCATCCAGGTCCAGGTCGGATTGCCTTTGCGGGCATGGATCGAGTTGAAATAGTGCCGGATCAGCACGCCGATGATGAACACCAGCGAGGTGATGACCCAGTTGAACTCAGTGCCGAACGCCAGGGGATAATGGTTCGACAGCATCAGAAACAGCACCGGCAGCGTCAAATAGTTGTTGTGCAGCGAGCGCTGCTTGGCGATCTTGCCGTATTTCGGATCGGGCTTGCGGCCAGCGATGAGGTCGGCGACAACGATCTTCTGGTTGGGGATGATAACCATGAAGACGTTGGCCGACATGATCGTGGCGGTGATGGCGCCCAGATGCAGGAAGGCGGCGCGGCCGGTGAAGAGATGCGTCAGCCCCCAGGCGATGAACACCAGCACACAGTAGAGCACCAGCATCAGGCCGGTGTCGCTTTTGCCGAGCGGCGAGCGGCACAGCAGATCATAGACCACCCAGCCGACGCCGATCGTTGCCAACGACAGCAGGATGCCGACCGGGACGGACATTGGGAGCACGTTGGGATCGATCAGGAACAGATCGGCCCCGGCATAATAGACGACGCACAGCATGGCGAAGCCGGACAGCCAGGTGGCGTAGGATTCCCATTTGAACCAGGTCAGATGCTCGGGCATTTCGGCCGGCGCCACCAGATATTTCTGGATGTGGTAAAAGCCGCCGCCATGCACCTGCCATTCCTCGCCGAAGGCGCCGACGGGCATGCCGGGACGCTGGCGCAGGCCGAGGTCGAGCGCGACGAAGTAGAAGGACGAGCCGATCCAGGCGATGCCGGTGATGACGTGCAGCCAGCGCACGGCAAAACTTAGCCAGTCCCAGAAAATCGCGAAATCCATCATTGAAATCGTCCCTGCCGATTGGGCGACTTTACGGGTTGGAGCGCAAACGGAAAGAGGCGAGGCGCACGATGACTTTCAAAAAAAAATGGAAAATACTAGGGTAGTCACACGCAGCAGGATGGGAGCCGCCCGAAGGCGGCCTCAGGAAAGCCACGAAACCGCATGGCCTATCTGGACAACATTGCCGTCTTCGTTCGCGTGGTCGAACTCGGCAATCTGTCGGCGGCCGGTCGCGACATGCGGATTTCGCCGGCGGTCGCCTCCAACCGCATCAAGGAGTTGGAGAAGCACCTGGGCGTGCGTCTGTTCAACCGCACGACGCGGCAATTGATGCCGACCGAGCATGGCACGGTTTTTTACGGGGGCGCCAAGCAGGTCTTGGAGGCGATCACCGAGGCGGAAGCCGCGGTCTCGGCGCTTTCCGGCCAGCCGCGCGGCACCATCCGCGTTACGGCACCCTTGGGCCTCGGCCGCCGGCTGGTCGCCTCGGGCATTCCCGATTTTCACGACAAATACCCAGACATCGAGGTGAGGCTGAGGCTTTCGGACCACAATGTCGACATCATGAAGGAAGGCATCGATGTCGCCTTCCGGCTCGGCATCATCGAAGATTCCAGCCTCAGGATGCGCGGCATCATGGAATGCGAGCGCGTGCTGGTGGCGGCGCCGAAATATCTCGAGGCCCGCGGCGAACCGTTGGAGCCGCAGGAGCTGATCGGCAAGAAGCACGACTGCCTGATGCTGCGTTATTCCGGCGCGCGCGAATATGTGTGGACGCTGCAGACCCCCACAGGCCCGCAGAAATTCGAGGTGCACGGGCCCTACGACACCGACGATGGCGACGTGCTGACCGGCTGGGCGCTTTCGGGGCGCGGCATCATCAACAAGCCGCGCTTCGAGGTCGAGCCATTCATCCGCGACCGGCGGCTGAAGGTGATCCTGAGCAGCACGCCACCGACACCGGTGCAGTTCGCCGCCGTCTATCCGCACAAGAAGCTGCAGGATCCAAAAGTACGGCTGCTGCTCGACTTCATGGCCGAGCGGTGCCAGCGACTGATCAACGATCTGCTAGCTGGGAAATAATGCTGGCCGGCACGTGACCGGCGCTTGGCCCAGCGCCAGCGGTTGCCATCCCTGGATGTGGCGAACATAGTTCGGGTGGTATTTCGTCTCGCAGGGACCATCGATGGACAACGGCGCCACAATGCATCTTGCCGTTTCGCTGTTTCCGGGAACCATCGATCCATCACCGGGGCGGGAATTCAGCCGCCTGGCCGGTTTAGTGCAAAAGGCCGAAGCGGCGGGCCTGGACATGGTGCTGCTTGCCGATTCAGCGCCGGCTTCCGGCGGCGGTGCCGCGAACAGTCCGATGCCCTTCGAAGCGACCACTTTGCTGGCCGCATTGGCAACTGTCACAAGCAGGATCGGCCTGGTTGCCGCTGCCTCGACAATTGCCCACCAACCCTACAATCTGGCGCGCCGTTTCGCTTCGCTCGACATCATCAGCCATGGCCGCAGTGGCTGGAACGCGACCATGGCGCAGGCGCCACGGGAAACAGCCAATTTCAGCCGGCCCGAAGGATTTTCGCCTGACGATTTCCGCCGTCGCAGTGAGGAATATATCGGCATCGTGCAAGGTCTGTGGCAGGGCTGGGATGCGGACGCGCTGCTGTTCGACCAGAGCGGCGGCCGCTTCCACGACCCCGAAAAAATGCACCTGCTCGAGCACAAGGGCGCGTTCTTTTCCGTGCGCGGACCGCTGAACGTCGCCCGGTCGCCGCAGGATACGCCAGTGCTCGTCTTGTCGGGCCTGCAGGAATCCGACTTCGATATTGCCGCTCGCACCGCCGATATCATCCTGCTGGACGGCGGACCGGTGGAGGGCACGACAGAACGCTATGACGATATCCGGCGCCGTGTCACGGCGTGCGGACGCGATCCGGACGCTGTGAAAGTGCTGACGAACGTCGCGCCTACCGCCGATAGTAAGCCGGCTGCCCTCGCCGAGAGGCTGGAAAAGGAATTCCGGGCGAGAGGCTGCGACGGGTTCAACATCCTGATGCCGGCACAGCTTTCAGCGCTCGACGATTTCGTCGATCTGGTTTTGCCGGAACTGAGGCAGCGCGGCCTGTTTCGAGAGAACTATCGCGGCACGACGTTGCGCTCGCATCTCGGGCTTGCCGGCGGAGGTGACCGATGACCGCTCGCCAGATGAAACTCGGCGCCTTCCTGTGGGCGACAGGCCACCACATCGCCGCCTGGCGCCATGCCAAGGCGCACGTCACCGCCGGCACTGACATCGACCACTACATCGCGCTGGCGCGCACGGCAGAGGCGGCGAAGTTCGACATGATCTTCTGCGAGGACGCCGCCGGCCTGCGCGAGGCCAATATCGGCATCGCCAGCCAGACGTCGCGCTCGATCGGCTTCGAGCCGATCAGTCTGCTTTCGGCGCTTGCCGTCCAGACCAGCCGCATCGGCCTCGTCTCGACAGCCTCGACGAGCTACAACGAGCCCTATGGGCTCGCACGAACCTTCCTGTCGCTCGATCATCTGAGTGGCGGCAGGGCCGGCTGGAACCTGGTCACCTCGGCCAGCCCCATCGAGGCCGCCAATTTCGGCTCGACCGGCCTCAAGCCCCATGCCGATCGCTATGAGCGCGCGCGTGAATTCGCCGAAGTCGTCACCGGGCTCTGGAACGGCAAGCTCGGCGCCTCCGGTCACGACGGCCAGAGCTTTTCGGTTCGCGACCCGCTCGATCTGCCACGCTCGCCGCAGGGCGCCCCGGTCATGGTTCAGGCCGGCGCCTCGGATGTCGGCCGCGACCTTGCCGCCCGCACCGCCGATGTGGTGTTCACCGCGGCGCAGACCTTCGAGGAAGCGAAGGCCTTTTACGACGATCTCAAGGGACGTCTGGCGGCCTATGGGCGCGAGCCTGACGACATCAAGATCATGCCCGGCGTCGCGCCGGTGGTGGCGGAGACCGAAGCGGAGGCCCTTGAAAAATATGAGGAATTGCAGGCGCTGATCCCCGACGATGTCGGCGTTGCGCTGCTGTCCAGCTATCTCAGCATCTCCGATCTGTGGCGCTACCCGATCGACGGGCCGCTGCCGGATCTGCCGGAGAGCGAGGGGATGAAAAGCCGGCAGGCGCTGGTCATCGAGCAATCGCGCCGCGACGGCCTCTCCATCCGCCA
The DNA here is from genome assembly GCF_040320765.1 of Mesorhizobium sp. M0618. Lineage (NCBI taxonomy): Bacteria > Pseudomonadati > Pseudomonadota > Alphaproteobacteria > Hyphomicrobiales > Phyllobacteriaceae > Mesorhizobium > Mesorhizobium sp. M0618. Next base: position 44,498 of record NZ_JAMYQH010000001.1, read on the forward strand.
GCTTGCCCGGCATTTCGCCGGCGCGCGTGGCCATTGGCGCATCGTCGGCACTGCGGCCCAAGTCGCCGACGAACTGCAGGCTCGGTTCGAGGGTGGCGCGGCCGACGGTTTTAACGTCATGCCGTCATATTTCCCAGGCGAACTGGATGCCTTTGCCACGCTCGTCGTGCCGGAACTGCAGCGACGCGGCCTGTTCCGCAAGGAGTACGAGGGCCGCACATTGCGCGACCAACTGGGTTTGAAACAGCCGGTTAACTGCGGCGCAGCTTAGCCCGCCATCACCCTGCCATGCGGAATTTGGTGGTCGGCACTTAAGGCTGCGCTGTGACTGACCAGCGCCGTCATGATCTCGGCCGCGGCCAGCGCCGCAATAACCTGTGGGCGCTTGTCCTTGACGGTGTCGCCGCCGATTGGCGAGACGAGGCGGGCAAACTCGGCTGGCCTGCCGTCCGCCGATTTCAGGAACCAGGTCCTGAACGTCGCTTTCTTGGTCTTCGAGCCGATCATGCCGACATAGGCGGCATCGCCGCGTTTCAGCGCCTCGGCGACGATCAGGAAATCCAGCGCATGATCGTGGGTCAGGATGGCGAAGGCGGCGCCAGCGGGAGCGTTTCGCACCATCGCTTCCGGCATAGCTGTCAGCCTGGTCTCGACGGATTCCGGCATGCCTTCCAGTGCTTCGGCCCGCGTCTCGATGACGATGCCGTGCACGGGAAGAAGTGCGATCGTCGACGCCAGCGCCTGGCCGACATGGCCGCCGCCGAAGATGTAGACACGCGGCAGGTGCGCCTCCTCGGCTTCCGCAGCCGCAACCAGATCGGCGGCAAGGGCTGCATCGACGAGCCGGATCAGCACTTCGACGCGCCCGCCGCAGCATTGGCCGATTTCCGGGCCTAGCGGCACATCGAGGGTCGCGCGGCTTTCCCTGCCCCTTGAGGGGAGGGTGGCGGCGAAGCCGCCGGGTAAGATCGGATCGGCGCGGGTTCTCTCCCCCCTTGAGGGGGAGAAAAGCATCTGCCGGGCTTTGTCGATCGCCATGTATTCGAGTTGACCGCCGCCGATGGTGCCAAAGATCGCCGCCTGCGAGACGAGCATGAAGGCGCCCTTCTCGCGTGGCGTCGAGCCTTTTGTTCCGGTCACTTCGACCAGGGCAACCTGGCCGGCGCTGGTGAGAAAGGCTTTCAGGCTTTGCACTTTCGAGTTCATGGTTCACATTCCCGAATGGGAAATATAGGTTTTTCGGCCCAGATTGCACATTCTGCCAGATTCAGGCGCCGGCCTTCGTCTCTTTCTTCAGCCTCTCGATCGCCATCAGCACCCGCTCCGGCGTTGCAGGAGCATCGAGGCGCGGACAGATCTTGTGGTCGGCGACGCTGGCCACTGCATCCGACAGGGCGTGCAGCACCGACATGCCGAGCGGGAACGGCGGCTCGCCGACTGCCTTGGAGCGGTGGATGGTCGGCTCGCTCGCTTCCGGCCAGTCGGCCAAGGTGACGTTGAATATCTTCGGCCGGTCGGAGGCGAGCGGGATCTTGTAGGTCGATGGCGCGTGCGTGCGCAGCCGGCCCTTGGCGTCCCACCACAGTTCTTCCGTCGTCAGCCAGCCCATGCCTTGGATGAAGCCGCCCTCGATCTGGCCGATGTCGATGGCGCTATTCAGAGATCGGCCGCAGTCATGCAGAATATCGGTGCGCTCGACCATGTATTCGCCGGTCAGCGTGTCGACCGAGACCTCCGAGCACGACGCGCCATAGGCGAAATAATAGAAGGGGCGGCCCTCGCCCTTGTCGCGGTTCCAGTGGATTTTCGGCGTCTTGTAGAAACCCGCCGCCGACAGCTGGATGCGAGCCATATAGGCCTGCTTGATGAGGTCGGCGAAGGCGATTTCCTGGTTGCCGATGCGCACCCGGTTGGGCAGGAACAGCACCTGATCGCGCGGCACCTGATATTTTTCAGCGGCGAAATCGATCAGCCGGTCCTTGATCTGGCGAGCGCCATTTTGCGCCGCCATGCCGTTGAGATCGGAGCCGGACGACGCTGCCGTGGCCGAAGTGTTCGGCACCTTGCCGGTCGTGGTCGCGGTGATCTTGACCTGGTCGAGGTCGATCTGGAACTCTTCCGCCACCACTTGCGCAACCTTGACGTAGAGGCCCTGCCCCATCTCGGTGCCGCCATGGTTCAGATGCACCGAACCGTCGGTATAGACATGCACCAGCGCGCCGGCCTGGTTATAATGCGTGGCGGTGAACGAGATGCCGAACTTGACCGGCGTCAGCGCCAGGCCGCGCTTGATGAAACGGCTGTTGGCGTTGAAGGCCGATATCTCACGCCGGCGCCGCGCATAGCTGGCGCTTTGCTCGAGCTCGGCGACGATGCGCTGGATGATGCTATCCTCGACCGTCTGGTGGTAGGGCGTGATGTTGCGGTCTGACGTACCATAAAAATTCTTCTTGCGGATTTCGAGTGGATCCTTGCCGACGGCGAAGGCCACCTCGTCGATGACGCGCTCGGCGCCGACCATGCCTTGCGGGCCGCCGAAACCACGAAAGGCGGTGTTCGACACGGTGTTGGTGTAGAGCGGCGCCGATTGCGCATGCACCGCCGGCCAGAAATAGGTGTTGTCGCAGTGGAACAGTGCGCGATCGGTCACCGGGCCGGAAAGGTCCGACGAAAAACCGCAGCGCGCCGCGAACATGAAATCGACGCCGAGGATGTTGCCCTCGTCATCGAAGCCGACTTCGTAGTCGACGAGGAAATCGTGACGCTTGCCGGTGGCGATCATGTCGTCGTCGCGGTCGGGCCGGATCTTCACGGCGCGATGGTGTTTCTTCGCGGCGATCGCCGCCAATGCGGCAAACTGGTTGCCTTGCGTCTCCTTGCCGCCGAAGCCGCCGCCCATCCGGCGGATCTCCACCGTGATGGCATTGCTCGGCACGCCGAGTGCATGGCTCACCATGTGCTGGACTTCGCTCGGATGCTGGGTCGAGGAATAGATGGTGACGTCCTGATCCTCGCCCGGAATGGCCATGGCGATATGGCCTTCGAGATAGAAGTGTTCCTGGCCGCCGATGCGCATTTTTCCCTTTAGCCGGCGCGGCGCCTGACGGATCGCTGTAGCGGCATCGCCGCGCTTCAGCGTCAGTGGCGGCGTGACGACCTTGTCCTTCTTCGGATCGAGCGCGCCAATGTCGGTGACGAAGGGCAATTCCTTGTATTCGACCTTGGCCAATCTGGTGGCGCGACGCGCCTGCTCGCGCGTCTGCGCAATGACGCAAAAGATTGGCTGGCCATAGAATTGCACCTTGCCGTCGGCCAGCACCGGCTCGTCGTGGCGGCCTGTCGGCGAAATGTCGTTCTCGCCCGGCACATCCTTGGCCGTCAGCACGTCGACAACACCGGGCGCTGTACGCACCGCCGAGAGATCCATGCTGGTAATCGTGGCATGCGTGGCGGCAGAAAGCCCGAGGCAGCCATGCAGCGTGCCGGCCGGTTCCGGCATGTCGTCGATATAGACGGCCGTGCCGCTGACATGCTTGTGGGCGGAGTCATGGCGTTGATCGGTGGCAACGCCGCCGGCGATCTTTTCAGCCTTCAGATTGGGGGGAGCGTGCTTGTTCATCATGCCGCCTCGTGCCTCGAAACCTGGATCGGCTCCCTGGTACCGCTGGTCTCGGCGAAGAAGCGCAGCAAGAGATTGCGCGCCGCGAGCGCACGATACTCGGCCGAGGCCCGCATGTCGGTGAGCGGGGTGAAATCCCTGGCATATTCGACCATCGCCGCGTCAACCGTGGTCTCCGTCCATGGCTTGCCGAGCAGCGCTTTTTCGACAGAAGACGCCCGCTTCGGCGTCGCCGCCATGCCGCCATAGGCAATGCGCACCTCCGCGACCGTGCCATCGCTGGCCAGCGTCAGGAAGAAGGCGCCGAGGGCCGCGGTAATGTCCTCATCGCGGCGCTTGGTGATTTTGTGGACGGCGAATTTCGTGCCCTTGACCGGAACCGGAACGTGCACGGCCTCGACGAATTCGCCCGGCTGCCGGTCCTGTTTGCCATAGGCAATGAAGAAGGTTTCCAGTGGAATCGAGCGCCGCTTCTTGCCCTTGCGCAGGGTGAGACTTGCGCCAAGAGCGATCAAGGGCGGCGGCGTGTCGCCGATCGGCGAGCCGTTGGCGATATTGCCGCCGATGGTCCCCATGTTGCGCACCTGTTCGCCGCCGATGCGATCGAACAACGGCCCCAGCGCCGGGATACGCTTCGCCAATATCGCGAAGGCATCAGTGTAGGTGACGCCCGCGCCGATCGAAATGATGCCGTTGTCTTCCGAGATGGTGCAAAGTCCGTCGAGATTGCCGATGAAAATGGCCGGCGAAATATCGCGCATGTGCTTGGTCACCCAGAGGCCGACATCGGTCGAGCCGGCAACGATGGTGGCGCCGGGTTCCTTGTCCAGCACGGCGGCGAAATCATCGACATCGGCCGGCACGACCAGCCGCGTCTTGGCCGAACCGATCTCAATCCGGGCGCCGTCATGCATGGCCTCGAGCCTCGCGGTGATCGCCTTGCGCTCCGTGGCCAGCGGATCCTTTACCGCCTTGCCGTAGCTGGAGATGGCATGCGCAGCGCGCATGATCGCCTCGTAGCCGGTGCAGCGGCAGAGATTGCCTTGCAAGGCCTTTTCGATATCCGCGTTCGAGGGATTCGACGACTTCATCCACAGGCCATAGAGCGACATGACGAAGCCCGGTGTGCAGAAGCCGCATTGCGAGCCGTGGAAATCGACCATCGCCTGCTGCACCGGATGCAGTTGGCCTGATACGCCGCGCAGATGCTCGACGGTCACGACATGGGTGGCGTCCAACGAGCCGAGGAAACGGATGCAGGCATTGACGCTTTCATAGACCAGCCCGCCGGCCGAGAGCTTGCCGACCAACACGGTGCAGGCGCCGCAATCGCCCTCGGCGCAGCCTTCCTTGGTGCCGCGCAGCGACCGGTCGAGCCGCAGCCAGTCGAGCAGGGTCGCGTCGGGTGCCACCGACGAAAGCGCGACGTCCCTGCCGTTGAGGATGAAGCGGATTTCATTGCGGATGCTAATTTTGGCCATGCCTCAGCTCCCCCTGTAGGTCGAATAGCCATAGGGCGAGACGAGCAGCGGCACATGGTAGTGCAGCGGTTCGGCCATGCCGAAGCGGATCGGTATCACATCGAGAAAGGCGGGGTTCGGCAGGCTCGACCCCTGCTGGCGCAAATAGTCGCCTGCGGCGAAGACCAGTTCGTATTCTCCGGGGCGGAACTCCGCGCCGGCGAGCAGCGGCTTGTCACAACGGCCGTCGGCATTGGTGACAACGGTCTTCAAATGTGTCCGCGCCTTGCCCTCGAGGTGATAAAGCGCGATCGACAATCCCGCCGCCGGCTTGCCTGTCGCCGTGTCGAGGACATGGGTCGTCAGACGCCCGCCATCGGCATTCGACGTTTCTGCCATTGGCCGCCTCCCATTTCCGGTACGAGCGAATTGGCCCGGTACGATCAAGTATCAACAGTGAATTGTGCGCCAATTAAAGGCGATGCATAAGTCCCGGTCGAGCGGAGTGCGACAAAAACACTTTCAAAAATTTTCGGGGGAATGCGAGAAGCACCCTTTCGATATTCTGATCATACTTCGGGCCATGCCCGGCGGGAGGGACGATGCGTTACAGCAGAGACATGCGCGGCTACGGAGTCAATCCGCCGGACCCGAAATGGCCTGGCGGCGCGCATGTCGCCGTGCAGTTCGTCGTCAACTACGAGGAAGGCGGCGAGAACTGCGTGCTGCATGGCGACAAGGCGTCCGAAGCCTTCCTGTCGGAAATCGTCGGCGCGGCACCCTGGGTGGGCCAGCGCCACTGGAACATGGAATCCATCTACGAATACGGTGCCCGCGCCGGTTTCTGGCGGTTGCTGCGGCTGTTCAGCGAGGCCGAGGTGCCGATCACCTGCTATGGCGTCGCCACCGCGCTCGCCCGTTCGCCGGATCAAGTCACGGCCATGCAGGAAGCCGGCTGGGAGATCGCCTCGCACGGGTTGAGATGGATCGACTACCGCGACCACAGCGCCGAGGATGAGCGCCGCGACCTCGAGGCGGCGATCAAGCTGCACTACGAAGTGACCGGCGCGCGCCCGACCGGCTGGTATACGGGTCGCACATCGATCAACACAGTGCGGATTGTGGCGGAAGAAGGCGGTTTCGACTATGTGTCGGACACCTATGACGACGAGCTGCCCTACTGGTTCGAGCATGATGGCGGCGCGCAGCTCATCATTCCCTATACGCTCGACGCCAACGACATGCGGTTCGCAACGCCGCAGGGCTTCAACTCCGGCGACCAGTTCTTTGCCTATTTGAAGGACAGCTTCGACACGCTCTATGCCGAGGGCAAGGCAGGCCGGCCACGCATGATGAACATCGGCCTGCACTGCCGCCTCGTCGGGCGGCCGGGCCGGGTGGCGGCGCTGAAGCGCTTCGTCGACTATGTGAAGTCGCACGACAGGGTCTGGCTGGCGCGGCGCATCGACATCGCCCGCCACTGGCAAGAGGTCAATCCTTATCAACCGGCGGCACTCCGCCCCTCGAAGATGGAATTCGAGACCTTCGTCCACACTTTCGGCGGCGTGTTCGAGCATTCGCCCTGGATCGCCGAACGCGCCTACGAACTGGAACTGGGCCCGGCGCATGACACTTCAGGCGGCCTGCACAATGCGCTTTGCCGTGTCTTCCGGTCCGCCAGCGAAACCGAGCGGCTTTCCGTGCTCAACGCTCATCCCGACCTTGCCGGCAAACTTGCCAAGGCCAAACGGCTGACGGCGGAATCGACCAGGGAACAGGCTTCGGCCGGCCTCGACGCGCTGACCGACAAGGAGCGCGAACTGTTTTCCAAGCTCAACGCCGCCTACGTCACCACTTTCGGTTTCCCCTTCATCATCGCGGTGAAGGGCAAGACGAGGCAAGAGATTCTGGCGGAATTCGAGGCGCGCATCGGCAACAGCCGCGGCGTCGAATTCGAAACCGCCTGCAAACAGGTCGAGCGCATCGCGCTGCTCCGCCTCAAAGACATGCTTCCGCAATAGGTTTGAACCCATGGATACGATCAGGATGCCCGAGCGAACCTATTACGCACCACATGGCGGCCACCCCGGCCAGAGCGAGCTTCTGACCGGCCGCGCCGTCTTCACCGAGGCCTATGCCGTCATTCCCCGGGGTGTGATGCAGGACATCGTGACCAGTGCGTTGCCGTTCTGGGACAAGACCCGCGCCTGGATCTTGTCGCGACCGCTATCCGGTTTTGCCGAGACGTTCTCGCAATACATTGTCGAGGTCGCGCCGAGCGGCGGCAGCGAGCGGCCGGAACCCGATGCCGGCGCCGAGGGCGCCCTGTTCGTGGTCGAGGGCGAGTTGACGGTTCTGCTTGCCGGCAAGAAGCATGTCTTGCGGCCCGGCGGCTTTGCCTTCCTGCCGCCGGCCAGCGGCTGGACGGTTCGCAACGAAAGCAAGGCCGACGTGCGCTTCCACTGGATTCGCAAGGCTTACGAGGTGGTTGACGGTCTCGATGTGCCGGAAGCCTTCTTCACCAACGAGCAGGAGATCGCGCCAACCCCTATGCCCGGCACCGAAGGCCGCTGGGCGACGACGCGGTTCGTCGATCCGGCCGATTTGCGCCACGACATGCACATGACCATTGTCACGCTGGAACCCGGCGCGGTCATTCCCTTCGCCGAGACCCATGTCATGGAGCATGGGCTCTATGTGCTGGAGGGCAAAGCGGTCTATCGCCTCAACCAGGACTGGGTCGAGGTCGAAGCCGGCGACTATATGTGGCTGCGCGCCTTCTGTCCGCAGGCCTGCTACGCGGGCGGCCCGGGAAAATTCCGCTATCTGCTCTACAAGGACGTGAACCGGCACGCCAAGCTCGGCGGCGCCGGTGTCCCCGGGCGGACGCCGTGACGCGGATCATTGCGCGGCCACTGACCCGCGAGAGCTTTGCTCCGTTCGGCGACGTCATCGATATGGGCGGCGACAACCACTACCCGATCAATGGCGGCCGCGCGGAACGCTATCACGATCTGGCGACCGCCGAGGCGATCGGACCGAATGCCCGCGTGCTGATCTCGATGGTGCGCGGCACGCCTTACGAACTGCCGCTGAAGCTGAGCATGGTCGAGCGCCACCCCTTCGGCAGCCAGGCCTTCATCCCGCTGTCGCCGCGCCCATTCCTGGTCGTCGTCTGCCATGATGGCGATGAGGGGCCGGGCGAGCCGCATGCCTTCACCACCGCACCCGGACAAGGTATCAACTATTCCCGCAATCTCTGGCATGGCGTGCTGACGCCGCTCGGCGAGCCTCAGGACTTCCTGATCGTCGACCGGGGCGGCGACGGCTCCAATCTCGAAGAATTCCATTTCTCGCATGCTTACGAGATCCATCTCCCTTAATTTTTTGTGCATGTCGTTACCCCAAAACCGGGGCACTTTTGGGCGACATGCAGCAGGAGAGCCTGAAATGACCGACATTTCTTTGATCGACCGCCTGCTCGACGTGATCGAACACGACATCGTGCCGAAGACGGCCGACGGTGTTGTCCATGGCAACAAGCTGTTCGGCGCGGCGATCCTGCGCAAGGACGACCGTTCGCTGGTGCTGGCCGAGACCAACAACGAGAGGGAAAACCCGCTCTGGCATGGCGAGGTGCACTGCCTGAAACGTTTCTACGAAATGCCGAAGGCGGAGCGCGTCGATACAAGAGACGCCATTTTCCTCGCCACGCATGAGCCCTGCTCGCTCTGCCTGTCGGCGATCACCTGGACTGGCTTCGACAATTTCTACTATCTGTTCAGCCACGAGGATTCGCGCGACAGTTTTGCCATCCCGCACGATCTGAAGATCCTGAAAGAGGTCTTCACCCTCGACCCCGGCGGCTACAATGCCGAGAATGCCTACTGGAAGAGCTTTTCTATCCGCAGGCTGGTGCGAGCGTTGCCCGAGGTAGAGCGGCAACGGCTGGAAATACGCATCGGCGCGATTTCGGCGCGCTACGATGATCTGTCCGGCGTCTATCAGGCGAACAAGGACGATAACGACATCCCGCTGAATTAGGGCTCTCGGCCTACCGGGGGGCACTCTTGAATTGCCACCTTTATGGTGGCATATTGCGTCATGGAGAAACGAAGGCCCACCTACGATCTTGATGCCATCAAGACGACGTTCGGGTCTGTCGATACGCTGGCGATCACGACGTCCGCTCTGCGGGATGCCACAGGCCTTGGCTTCAACCGTGCCGGCGTCGTCGAGGTAATCGGCGGCATGACGAGGAAAATGTTCGTGAAATCCATGACGACCTTTGCGGATCACCGGGTCTGGCAGGATGCCTATCACGTGCCCGTGCGCGACCTGATCCTCTACGTGAAATTCCAAGCGGATGTCGTGACCGAGTTCACGGTCATGTCGTTCAAGGAGAAATGACCATGGCGACAAGAGAAGAAAATCGGACCATGATTTCCCCCGAAACCGGGGAAACGCTCACGCGTGACGTGCGTCCATTCACAGTGGCGTACAAGGGCGAGAGCATAATTGTCGACCTTCCGGGTTACTATCCAGCATCCGGTGACGAGGGTGTGCATATCGGAGGCGACATGGCTGCCGTCGATGCCGCACTACGCGCCCTCAAGGAGAGGATCGATGGCGTGCCGGCCCCGGCAACCATCCGCCGCATGCGCACAAAGCTCAATCTGTCGCAGCGCGAGGCAGGATCCCTGTTCAAGGTCGGCGAGAATGCTTTCGACAAGTATGAAAGGGGCCTGATCGAGCCGAGTGGCCCGACCATTCAATTGATGACGCTGCTGGAAAAACATCCCGAACTGCTGGATGAATTGCGGTAGCGGCACAGGTCGCATTTTTCGCTGCTCCAGTCGCGAATGGTGATTGAAAGTCGTCGCGCCGCGGGGCGTTATGCGGGCCATGAAAACAGTCACCGAATTTCCCCGCAAGGTCGTCGAGTTCCCGGATATGGGCATCGTCATGCCGGATGGCTGCCGGCTGTCGGCGCGGGTCTGGATGCCGGAGGATGCCGGCGACGATCCAGTGCCGGCGATCCTGGAGCATCTGCCCTACCGCAAGCGCGACGGCACCATCTTTCGCGATCAGCTGACGCATCCCTATTTCGCCGGCCACGGCTACGCCTCGATCCGGGTCGATATGCGCGGCAATGGCGATTCCGAAGGGCTGATGGACGACGAATATTCCGAGCAGGAATTGCAGGACGCCTGCGACATCATCGCCTGGGCGGCAAGCCAGCCCTGGTGCAACGGCAATGTCGGCATGATGGGCATTTCCTGGGGCGGCTTCAACTGCCTGCAGGTGGCGGCCAAGCAGCCGCCGGCGCTCAAAGCGGTGATCAGCTTGTGCTCGACCGTCGACCGCTACGCCGACGACATTCACTACAAGGGCGGCTGCCTGCTGATCGAGAACTTCGGCTGGGCCTCGACCATGCTGTCCTACTCATCGCGGCCGCCGGACCCGCTGCTGGCCGGCGACAACAGATGGCGCGATCTGTGGCTGACCCGGCTGGAGAACCAATCCTTCCTGGCGCCGCTGTGGCTGAAGCACCAGCACCGCGATGCCTACTGGAAGCGCGGCTCGATCTGTGAGGATTTTTCCGCCGTCAAAGCCGCCGTGCTGTCGATCGGCGGCTGGCATGACGGCTACCGCAACACGGTCTCGCATCTGGCCAGCAACATCGAAGCCCCGGTCAAGGGCATTATCGGGCCATGGATTCACAAATACCCGCATTACGCAGGACCAAAACCCGCCATCGGCTTCCTGCAGGAGGCCTTGCGCTGGTGGGACCGCTGGCTCAAGAGTGTCGAAACCGGTGTCGAGTCCGACCCGGCCTACCGCGCCTATGTCATGGACAGCGTGCGTCCGGCGCGCTGGCACCCCGAGCGTCCCGGCCGCTGGATTGCCGAGCAGCAATGGCCCTCGCCAACCATCAAGACGCAGACGGTCGATCTGATCCCCGCAACGGAAAAACCGGCCATCGTTGCCTCGCCGCAAAGCTGCGGCCTGGCCGGCGGCGAGTATTTTCCCTTCACCTTCGGCCCCGAACTGCCAGGCGATCAGCGCCCCGACGATGCGCTGTCGGTGTGTTTCGACCAGCCGGAACTCAGTCAGGCCATCGACATCGTCGGCGCCCCGGAAGTCGAATTGCGGCTGTCCTCCGACCGTCCGCAGGCCAACATTGCGATCCGACTCTGTGACGTGCATCCCGACGGCGCCTCGGAACTGATTTCCTATGGCGTGCTCAATCTGACGCACCGCAATTCGCACGAATTTCCCGAGGCGCTGGTGCCGAGTGAAACCGTCTCAGTGCGCGTCGTGCTCGATCAATGCGGCTATCGCGTTCCGCCCGGCCACCACCTGCGTGTTGCCGTTTCGAACGCCTATTGGCCTGCCATCTGGCCGTCGCCGGAGCCGGTCCGGCTGACCTTGTCGGCGGCGACGCTCCGCTTGCCGCTGCGGCCGCTGGGGACAGACGACGAAGCGGCGTTCGCCGAGCCGGAAGGTGCCACCTCATGGGCAACGGAGACGATCCGCGCCAGCAATTCCGAGCGCCATATCGATCGTGACGAAAAGACGGGAATCGTGACGCTTTTCATCGTTGATGATTTCGGTGAGGTCCGCGATCTCGATCACGGTCTTGCCAATGGCAGCATTGCCCGCGAGACCTGGACGATCCATCCCGACGATCCGCTGTCGGCCTCAGGGAAGACGCACTGGACGCAGACCCTGTCGCGAAACGGATGGTCGGTACGCACCGAAACGACAGCCGAAATGCGATCGGACGCGCAAAACTTCATCGTCAGCGCCAGAATCGAGGCCTATGAGGACGAAACGCTCGTCTTCGAGCGCAATTTCGAGGAGAAGGTGCCGCGCGCGCTTCTTTGAGCACTGAGCTCATTGGTCCAATTGCGACGTACGATTTACGCCACGGCATGTCGCATTCGGTCTTGCTTACCGCTTTCCCTTGCGGTCATTATTCTCCTCACAAGAAACAAGAAAAACGACCGCAGAGTCGAACCAACAGAGTGAGGAACTCAAAATGTCGAACGAACTGGAATTTCTTAGCCGGCGTGTCGCGTCGGGCAAACTGAGCCGTCGTGATTTTCTCGGCCGGGCGGCGGCGCTCGGTATCTCCGCACCCTTCGCTAATTCGCTGCTTTCAAGCGCTGCACGCGCGGCAGGTCCGGTCAAGGGCGGCACACTGAAGGCCGGACTTGTCGGCGGCGAGTCCACCAACAGCCTTGATCCGGCACTGTTCATGACTCAGGTGCCGTTCGCCTTCGGCAAGATGTGGGGCGAATTGATCGTCGAGCTTTCGCCGGAAGGCAAGCTCGAGAACCGCATCGCCGAGGAGATCGGCTCGTCGGACGACGCCAAGGTATGGACGCTGAAGATCCGCGACGGCGTCGAATTCCACAACGGCAAGACGGTGACCGCCGAGGACGTGGCCGCCACACTTGAGCGCCATTCCGACGAGAAGTCGAAATCCGGCGCGCTCGGCTACATGAAGGGCATCGAGACCATCAAGGCCAGCGGCAAGGAAGTCGTGCTGACCCTGAAGGAAGCCAATGCCGATCTGCCCTATTTGCTCAGCGACTATCACCTGATCGTCCAACCGAATGGCGGCAAGGATAAGGCCGACGCAGGCATCTCGGCCGGTCCTTACAAGGTCACGACCAATGAGCCCGGCGTGCGCCATGGCGGCGAGCGTTTCGCCAATTATTGGCAGGGCGACAAGATGGGCCATGCCGACCAGATCGAGATCATCGTCATCAACGATGCGACGGCGCGCACCGCCGCCCTGCAAGGCGGCCAGGTCAACATGATCAACCGCGTCGAGCCGAAGATCGTCGACCTGATCAAGCGCCTGCCTGGCGTGACCATCCGCAACCATGCGGGTCCTGGCCACTATGTTTTCATCGCGCATTGCAACACCGCCCCCTTCGACAACAACGATCTGCGCATGGCCCTGAAGCTGGCCATCGACCGCGAAGAAATGCTCGACAAGATCCTGCGTGGCTACGGTTCGATCGGCAACGATTTCCCGATCAACGCTTCCTACCCGCTGTTCACTGATATCGAGCAGCGCAAGTACGATCCCGACAAGGCCAAGTTCCACTTCAAGAAGTCGGGCCATGACGGCGCCGTGCTGCTGCGGACTTCGGACGTCGCTTTCCCGGGCGCCGTCGACGCTTCCCAGCTCTTCCAGCAGAGCGCTGCCAAGGCCGGCATCAAGATCGAGCTCAAGCGTGAGCCCGGTGACGGCTATTGGAACGAGGTCTGGAACAAGCAGCCCTTCTGCGCTTCCTACTGGGGTGGCCGCTCGACCCAGGACCAGATGTACTCCACCGCTTATCTGTCGACCGCCGACTGGAACGACACGCGTTTCAAGCGCCCGGACTTCGACAAAATGGTGCTGGCCGCGCGCGCCGAGCTAGACGAGACCAAGCGCAAGCAGATGTACCATGACATGGCTGTCCTGGTCCGCGACGAAGGTGGCCTGATCTTGCCGATGTTCAACCAGTTCATCGACGCTACCGGCGCCAAGGTCGACGGCTGGGTCGACGATCCACATCAGGAGCTGATGAACGGTTACGCGCTGGCGAAGTGCTGGCTCGAAGCCTGAGCTTGGCCTTGCGGATATGTCCTCACCCATCTTGAAACTGGTGGCCCAGCGCGTTGCGCTGGGCATTCTCCTCTTGTTGGCCGTTTCGGTCCTGATCTTCGCCGGCACCCAGATCTTGCCCGGCGACGTCGCGCAAGCCATTCTCGGACAATCGGCGACACCGGAGTCGCTCGCCAATCTGCGCGAGCAACTCGGGCTCAACCAGCCAGCCTATCTCAGGTATTTTCATTGGCTGGGCGGCGTGCTGACCGGCGATCTCGGCACGGCCATGTCGAGCGGGCAGGATATCGCCACGTCGATCAAGGGACGGCTGTGGAACACGCTGTTCCTCGCCTTCTGGGCAGCGATCGTCGCCGTGCCGCTGGCGATCATCCTCGGCCTGATCGCGGTACGCTATCGCAATGCCTGGGTCGACAAGCTGATCTCCGGGCTGGCGCTGGCCTCGACCTCCTTTCCCGAGTTCTTCATCGGCTACGTGCTGGTCTATTTCTTCGCCGTGAAATGGCAAATCTTCCCCGGCATCTCGACCGTCTATGACCGCATGCCTTTTGGCGAGCGCATGCAGGCGATCGCCCTGCCGGCGGCAGCGCTGACGCTGGTCGTGCTCGCCCACATGATGCGCATGACACGCGCGGCGATCCTCAATGTCATGCAGTCGGCCTATGTCGAGACGGCGGAACTGAAAGGCCTGTCGGCCTTCAACGTCATCCGCAAGCACGCCTTCCCCAATGCCATCGCGCCGATCATCAACGTCGTCATGCTCAACCTCGCCTATCTGATCGTCGGCGTCGTCGTGGTCGAGGTGATCTTCGTCTATCCGGGCATGGGGCAGTATCTCGTCGACCACGTCACCAAACGCGACGTGCCGGTGGTGCAGGCGGTCGGCCTGATCTTCGCCGCCGTCTACATCAGCCTGAACATCATTGCGGACATCGGGGCTATCGTCGCCAATCCGCGTCTCAGACACCCGAAATAGGGGGCGGATATGCTCGATATCAAACGCATCCCCATCCCCGCGCTGATCGGCATTATCCTGACGACGCTGTTCGTGCTGGCGGCGGTCTTCGCACCGTGGATCGCACCGCACGGCAATGGCGAAATCGTCGGCGATGTCTGGGAACCGATGTCGGCTGCCCATTTGCTGGGCACCGACAATCTCGGCCGCGACCTGCTTTCGCGCATGATCTACGGTGCCCGCATCACTTTGTTCATCGCGGTGCTGGCCACCGCGCTGTCATTCTCGCTCGGCGCCATCCTCGGCTTCTCGGCGGCGGTGTTCGGCGGCTGGTTCGATACGCTGCTGTCGCGCCTCGTCGATCTCTTGATGTCTATCCCGACGCTGATCATGGGTCTCGTCGTGCTGTCCGTGCTGCCTACCAATCTGGTGACGCTGATCCTGGTGATGGGCATTCTGGACTCGACCCGCGTCTATCGCCTGTCGCGCGCGGTCGCCGTCGACATCAACGTCATGGACTATGTCGAGGCGGCGAAACTGCGTGGTGAGGGCAGCGGCTGGATCATCTTCCGCGAGATCCTGCCCAACGCATTGTCGCCGCTGGTTTCCGAACTCGGTCTGCGCTTCATCTACGCGGTGCTGTTCCTGTCGACGCTGTCGTTCCTCGGCCTTGGCGTGCAGCCACCGGACGCCGACTGGGGCGGCATGGTCAAGGAAAACAAGGACGGCATCGTCTTCGGCATCGCGGCCGCACTCATCCCGGCGGCGGCGATCGCCTTGCTGGCGATTTCCGTCAACCTGGTTGCCGACTGGGTGCTCAACCGGACGACAAGCCTCAAGGGAGGACGCGGGTGATGGCCGACACCAAAGCGAAACCTGGCTTGTTGCTCGACATCCGCAATCTGCGCATCGAGGCCACCGTCTTCCCGCCCGGAGAGCCGCCGAAGAACATCGTGCTGGTGCACGATGTCTCGCTGACGCTCGAGAAGGGCAAGGTGCTCGGCCTGATCGGCGAATCCGGGGCCGGCAAGTCGACCATCGGTCTGTCGTCGATGGGCTATGGCCGCGGCGGCGTACGCATCACCGGCGGCGAGGTCATCCTGAACGGCCGCGACATCCTCAAGGGCGGCAAGGATGGCTTCCGCAAATTACGCGGCCGCGAAGTCTGCTATGTCGCGCAGTCGGCGGCAGCGGCCTTCAATCCGGCGCACAGACTGATGGACCAGGTGGTGGAAGCCACGCTGCTGCACGGCACCGCGACACGAGCCGAGGCCGAGAAGCGCGCGGTTGCGCTGTTCAAGAAGCTCAGCCTGCCCAACCCCGAAACCATCGGCGAGCGTTTTCCGCACCAGGTTTCGGGCGGCCAGTTGCAGCGTGTGATGACGGCGATGGCGCTCTGCTCCGAGCCGGACCTGATCGTCTTCGACGAGCCCACAACGGCGCTCGATGTGACGACGCAGATCGACGTGCTGGCGGCGATAAAGGACGCCATCCGCGACACCCATGTCGCTGCGCTCTACATCACGCACGACCTTGCCGTCGTCGCCCAGGTCTCCGACGAGATCATGGTGCTGCGCCATGGAAGGCTGGTCGAATGGGGCGGCACGCGGCAGATCATCAAGGAGCCGCGTCAGGAATACACCAACGCGCTTGTCTCGGTGCATGAGATCGAACACCAGGAGCAGAAGCCCGGCACGGCACCGTTCCTGTCGGTGAAGAACATCACCGCCGCCTATGGCGGCAGCCATATCAAGGTGCTGAAAAACGTCTCCGTCGACATCTATCCGGGACAGACGCTTGCCGTGGTCGGCGAGTCCGGCTCTGGCAAGTCGACGCTGGCGCGCGCCATCACCGGTCTGCTGCCGCCCGAACAGGGCACCGTCACCTTCGACGGGCGCCCGCTGGCGAACCGGCTGGCCGACCGGCCGAAGGAGGATTTGCGCCAGCTGCAGATGATCTATCAGATGGCCGACGTGGCGATGAATCCCCGCCAGACCGTCGCCACCATCATCGGCCGGCCGCTGGAGTTCTATTTCGGCATGCGCGGCCGCGAGCGTGACAGGCGCGTTACCGAACTGCTCGACAAGATCGAGATGGGCAAGGGCTTTTCCGACCGCTACCCGGCCGAGCTTTCCGGCGGCCAGAAGCAGCGCGTCTGCATTGCCCGGTCGCTTGCCGCCAAGCCCAAGTTGATTATCTGCGACGAGGTCACCTCGGCACTCGATCCGCTGGTGGCACACGGCATTCTCGAGCTGCTGCTCGAGCTGCAGAAGGAAGAGAACGTCGCCTATCTGTTCATCACGCATGACCTCGCCACTGTGAAGTCGATCGCCGATTCGATCGCGGTGATGTATCGCGGCGAGGTGGTGCGCTACGGCCCCAAGAGCAAGGTGCTGAGCCCGCCCTTCGACGCCTACACCGACCTGCTGCTCTCCTCGGTTCCAGAGATGGAAATCGGCTGGCTGGAAAAGGCAATCAAGGGACGGCGCATGGCCAGCGCGGGGAACTAAAGCAATTCCGGGAAAACTGGAGACCAGTACTCCCGGAAGAAATGCAGGGCGCTTCCCTGGAAATCGCGTCAGATCAAGCCGCCACATCGGGGCGCCGGCGACCGTCATCCGGATGCAACACTAGAACGCCACACGTCCTTCGGGACAAGCGCCGCTCGCACGACTTTTAAACAGGGGTAGGACATGAAGACTGAATTCGATTATCTCGCTGAACTCGCCGGTCAAGGCCGGATATCGCGTCGCGCCTTTCTCGGGCGCGCCGCCGCGCTCGGCGTATCGGCGGCCCTGATGCCGGCGCTGGCCGGCAAGGCATTTGCCCAGACGGCGGTGAAGGGCGGTATCATCAAGGCCGGCCTGCAGGGCGGTGAATCCACCAACAGTCTCGATCCGGCGTTGAACCTCAGCCAGGTTACCTTCAGCTTCGGCAAGCTTTGGGGCGAGTATCTCGTGCGCCTCACACCGGACAACAAGCTGGTCAACCTGATTGCCGAGGAGATTGGCGCCTCGGCCGACGCCAAGACATGGACAATCAAGATCCGCGACGGCATCGAGTTCCACAATGGCAAGACGGTCGGCGCGGAGGATGTTGCCGCCACCATCGAGCGACATGCGGATGAGAAGTCCAAGTCCGGAGCACTCGGCATCCTCAAGAACATCAAGGGGATCAAGGCGAGCGGCAAGGAGGTCATCGTCACGCTCGGCGACGCCGATGCCGACTTCCCCTATCTGATGGCCGACTATCATCTCACCATCCAGCCGAATGGCGGCAAGGACGATCCGAACGCCGGCATCAGCGCCGGTCCCTATAAAGTTAGCGTCAACCAGCCCGGCGTGCGCCATGGCGGCGAGCGTTTCGCCAATTACTGGCTGCGCGACAAGGCCGGCCATGCCGACCAGGTCGAGATCATCGTCATCAATGATGCGACCGCACGGCTTGCAGCCTTGCAGGGCGGCCAGGTGCACATGATCAACCGCGTCGAACCCAAGGTCGTCGATCTGGTCAAGCGCATCGCCGGCGTTTCCATCGAGAACGTCTCGGGCAAAGGCTACTATCCGTTCAACATGTTCTGCGACACCGCACCTTTCGACAGCAACGACCTGCGCATGGCGCTGAAGCTAGCCATGGACCGCGACGAGATGCTGGAAAAGATCCTGCGCGGCTATGGCTCGGTGGGTAACGACTTCCCGATCAACGAGGCCTATCCGCTGTTTTCCGCCGACATCGAACAGCGCAAGTTCGACCCGGAAAAGGCAGCGGCAGCCTACAAGAAATCCGGCCACAGCGGCTCGATCGTGCTGCGCACCTCGGACGTCGCTTTTCCGGGCGCCGTCGATGCCGCACAGCTCTATCAGCAGTCCTGCGCCAAAGCCGGCATCAAGATCGAGATCAAGCGCGAACCCGGCGACGGCTACTGGTCTGAGGTCTGGAACAAGCAGCCTTTCTCGCTCTCCTACTGGGGCGGACGCGCCACGCAGGACCAGATGTATTCCACCGGCTATGTCTCGACCGCCGACTGGAACGACACGCGCTTCAAGCGGCCGGAATTCGACAAGATGCTGTTTACCGCGCGCGGCGAGCTCGACCAGGCCAAGCGCCAGGCGATCTACCACGATATGGCAGTGATGATGCGTGACGAAGGCGGGCTGATCGTGCCCTTCTTCAACCAGTTCATCGACGCGGCCGCCATCAACAAGATCGGCGGCTATGCCAAGAGCCCTATCGGCGAAATGATGGACGGCTACGCGCTTGCCGAGTGCTGGCTCAACGCTTGAGCGGACTCTGATCGTCCGATTTCATCTATCAAGAACGCCGTGTGCCCGGGACGGCACACGGCGTTCCCGTTCCAACCGCCAACCGCATGGAGCAGCCCATGGCGCTCAAATCCAAGCTTCTGCTGATCATCCTCGATGGCGTGCCTTACCGGAACTGGCGCCGGCTGATGGGCAATCTCGAAGGTTGGGTGCAATCGGGGGAGGCGCGCGTCTGGAAGATGCGCTCGGTGCTGCCGTCGACCTCGGCCTGCTGCTATGCGTCGATCCACACCGGGGTTTCACCGCAGGTGCACGGGATTCTCTCCAACGAGAACCGGTTCCGCGTCGAGCAGCCCGATATCTTCTCCGAGGTCAGCAAGGCGGGCGGCAAGACGGGGGCGGTGACCCACTCCTACTGGTCGGAATTCTTCCGCGCCTATCCGTTCGACCTGGTCGAGGACATGGAATTCGACGAGCCAAGCGGGCCGATCACGCATGGCCGCTTCCACACCATGACCGGTTACAATCTTCGCAACCAGATGACGCCGAGCGATGTCGACCTGTTCGCCACGCTGACGATGCTGACGAAACGCCATGGCATCGACTATGGCATCCTGCACACCTGCACGCTGGACTCGATGGGACACCGCTTCGGCCACGACTGCCACGAGATGGACCATGCCGTCTATGCGATGGACGGCATGCTGGCGGCCTTCCTGCCGCGCTGGATCGAAGCCGGCTATGAGGTGATCGTCACCGCCGATCACGGCCAGACCGATCGTGGCCATCATGGCGGCCATGACGACGAGATGCAGGATTTCGCGCTGTACTATTTTGGACAAGATAAGGGTCCGCAGGCCGACACGCTGCTCGACCAGCTGCAGCTGGCGCCGACAGTGCTGAGCCGGCTGGGTGTGGCAATACCGGAGACGATGAAGGCGAAGCCGTTTTTGGGGTGACAAGCGCTCCGTTGGCGTCCCCCTCTCCCCGTCCTTTACGGGAAGAGGGTAAGGATGAGGGCAGCGCCAACATCGCATATCAACAGCGAACGCCGGCGCCGCCCCTCATCCGCCTGCCGGCACCTTCTCCCCGTATAGTGACGGGGAGAAGGGATGCTCTGGCAACCGCCCCGCTCTTCGGTTAGCCTCCTAAAAATTCCTTGGCGGAGGATGAACCTTTTTGGACCGATCAGCGACAGAGCAGACAGGAGCCAGGCGGCTCGACCGGCCATGACGGCAGCGACGGAGACCGATCGCGCTCTCGTCGACCGGGTCGCGAAGGGCGACCGTGCCGCCGTGCGGCTCCTGTTCATGCGTCACCACGCGCGGGTCTACCGCTTCGTGGCGCGCCAGACGGGATCGGAAATGATGGCCGACGATATCGCCAACGAAGTCTTCCTCGAGCTGTGGCGCCAGGCGCCCGGCTTCGAAGGGCGTTCCGAAGTCTCGACATGGCTGCTCGGCATCGCCCGTTTCAAGGCACTGTCCTTTCTGCGCAAGAAGAAGGAAGACTGGATCGACGACGAGGCCGCCGCCGCGGTGCCCGACGGCGCCGACACGCCGGAAGTCGTCACCATGAAGGAAGACAAGGCCGCCGCCCTGCGGCGCTTCGTCGACACCTTGCCCGAAGAGCATCGCGTCGTCATCGATCTTGCCTATTATCACGGACAATCGGTGAGCGAGATCGGCGAGGTGCTCGACATTCCGGTCGCCACCGTCAAGACCCGGATGTTCTACGCCCGCAAGAAACTCGGAGAGGCCCTCAAGGCCGCCGGTTACGACAGGGGGTGGCCATGAGTGCCGCTGAAAAAATGTCGCGCCGCGACGAAATGGAAACGCTTCTGCCGTTCTACCTGAACGGCTCGCTGGAAGGTTCCGACCTGGAAGCGGTCGAGGAATGGCTGGCCAGCGACCCGGCCGCACTTGCCGCCCTTGGTGAGGCTGAAGCCGAATTCTCCGGCGCCACGGCCGCCAGCGAAGCAATCCGGCCGCCGGCCGATGCGCTCAGCCGCTTTGCAAAGGCACTCGACGCCGAGGCCGGGCCGGCGCGCAAGCCGGCAGGATCGTCCTGGCTGGCGCAGGCCTGGGGCCGCTTCATGGCGGTGCCGGTCGGTGTCGCCTGGGCGGCAGCCGCGGTTCTGCTAGCCCTGGTCATGGTGCAGTCGTTTGTCGAACCCGGCGGCAAAGGCAATGATTTCGAGATTGCCGGCGCGGAAAACGATCCGGCGAAAATGCCGTTCGCCCTGGTCAAGTTCAAGCCGGATGCCAACATGTCGGACATATCCGCCTTCCTCGGCAGCAACGGGCTGAAGATCGTAGGCGGACCGACCGCCGACGGCGTGTTCCGGCTTGGCATCCCGGCTGCCAACGCAGCCGACTACACCAGGCAAATCGGCCTTATTGCCGCCCAGCCCTTCGCGGAAACTGTGATCGAGGGAAGGAAACCGGTTGATGGCGGCTGAGGCAGTCATTCGATTTGCGGCAATCCTTGCGGCGGCGATGACAATCGTCGCCGTGCCCGCGTCGGCGCAGACCAACGACCCCAATCCAGACCAGACCAAAATCGACTGCCGCGACGGGACCAATGCGGCGGGAGCCGACTGCGCCAAGAACGGCAATGACACAAAGGGCGGATCGGACGCAGGCCAATCCGGCGCCGTCTTCCTGCCGGCGCTGATCGTCGACCTGTTTCCCAACCCGGTGGCGCCTCCGACCCCTGTGCCGACGCCACGGCCGGCACCCGCGACGCTGCCTGCCGATACTCAAGCCGGCCCCCCGCATGGCGGCCCGATCGTCTCGCCGACCGATCTCATCGCCGTTCAGCCGCGGCGCGCCGTGGTCGGCGATTTCGTGCCCGACGAGGTGCTGGTGACCGTCGACGGCGATGCCGGTGCCGTGCAGCAGATCGCCGCCTCCTTCGGCCTGCAGGTGCGCTCGCAGCGCCAGTCGCGGCTGCTTGGCACCACGCTGGTGCGCTTCGGCATTCCCGACGGCCGGCCCGTCGGCGTCGTGCTGGCGCAACTGGCCGCCGACGGCCGCACACAGCGGCGCGAGCCCAATCATGTGTATTCGCTGCAGCAGGCCGCCGGCATCGTCAACTATGCGTTCGATCATATCGCGCTCGATTCCAAACAGGCCAGCGGCGAAAACGTTCGCATCGCGGTGATCGACACCGGCATCGACGACACCAACCCGGCGCTGTCGGGCGTCATTGCCGGGCAGTTCGACGCCATGCCCGACGTGCCGATCGAAAAGCGCGATCACGGCACGTCGATCGACGGGCTGATCGCCGGCGTCGGCGTGCTGGAAGGCATGGCACCGGGCGCAAAAATCTATCACGCCCGCGCCTTCGAGGGCGGCAAGTCGACCATGGACGTCATCCTGTCGGCGCTCGACTGGGCGGCGGAACAGGACGTGCGCATCATCAATATGAGCTTCGTCGGGCCGAAGAACGATTTGCTCGGCGTCGCCTGCCGCAATGCCCGCGCACTCGGCATGGTGCTGGTCGCCGCAGCCGGCAACAACGGGCCGAAGGCGCCCTATGGCTATCCGGCGGCCTTCGATGGTGTCATCGCAGTCACCGCCACCGACGCCAAGGATGGGCTGATGCCGCAGGCCAATCGCGGCGCCTATGTCTTCATCTCGGCGCCCGGCGTCGAGATGGTGGCGCCGAGCGGCGGCGGTTCGGACGTGGTCACAGGCACCTCATTCGCGGCGGCGATCGTGAGCGGCGCCATCGCCAATCTCATCCATGCCGCGCCCGATCGTTCGGCCGACGACATCGAGAAAGCGCTCGCGGCGACGGCCAGGGATCTCGGCCCAAAGGGACGCGACAATGATTTCGGCTACGGGCTGCTGGACATCAAGGCGGCAGGGGCTGCGAAGGAGTAAGGTCGGCGCTTGCAGCGCTTCGGGAGACAGTTCTAAACAGGCGCCCCCGCCACCGATCCCCTAACCACCAGGTCGACCGGCCAGACCTCGCCGCGAGCGCCCTCCTCCAGGCCGGAAATCCGTGCCGCCAGCCGCTCGGCGACACGGGCGCCGGCCAGACGGATCGATGAACGCGTCGTTGACAGCGGCACCGAAAAATTCTCCGGCCTCAGCCAGGGGAAGACATCGTCATGGGCGATCAGCGACACGTCGCCCGGAATGCTCAGGCCGAGGTCGCGCACGGCGCGCACGACGCCGAGCGCCATGATCAGGCTGGAGCAGGCGATTGCCGTCGGCGCGTCGCCTTCTTCCAGCAAGCGCCTGGTGGCGCGATAGCCGTTCTCCTCGGTCATTTCGACCGAGCAGACATGGCGTTCGCTCAATGACAGTCCGCTCGCGGCGAGCGCCCGGCGCACGCCGCGTTCTCGATGGATAGCGAAGGTCTCGCGGTCGTCACCGTTGATCAGGGCCAGCCGCCGATGACCGAGCTGGATCAGCAGCCTGGCTGCTTCGTGGAAGGCGCCCTCATTGTCGATGTCGGTAAAAGCATACTCGAAGTCGAAGCCCTCACTGCGGCCATGGACGATGAAGGGAATGCCGAGCGTGTTGACCAGCGCCACGCGCCGGTCAGCGGGCCTTGGAGAGGAGATATAAACAGCGTCGACCTGCCGGTTGGCGACGATGCGCCGGTAGGTCGTCTCCTGGTCGTCGGCGTCGGCCGGCGACAGCACAAGGTCAAGCTCGTGCGAGCGGGCATAGTCGCCAAGACCGGACAGGAACTCGACGAAATGCGGATCGATGTCGACGGACGCACCGGTCGGCAGGACATAGCCGATCATGCCCGTCTTGCCGGTCGCCAGCCGGCGCGCGCTCGGATTGGGACGATAGCCATGGCGCTTGGCGGCATCCATGACACGCCTGCGCGTCTCCTCGTTGACCTCGGGATAGCCGTTCAGCGCACGGCTTACCGTGGTTTGCGAAAGTGCCAGCATATGGGCGAGCTGCTTGAGGTTCACGAAAGGTCTCCATTCCCTCAAAGCGCTTTTAAATTGAATCGACCCAAGTCCCAGCGGGGCCGAGCCATACCAAGCCGAACCATAGACGCGGTTCGGGCGTGTTTGAAACAAAAACTGCTGCTGCATCGCCATAATAGTATATTGCAGCGCACTTCTAGGGGTGCAAATGCGCGAACCTAATCGATTAATCCGCCGGCCTCTTGACTTCCTAGCAATTCAATGGCGTGATCGAAAAAGCCAAAGCGCTTTGGAAGACTCTTCGAAAGGTTGCGGTTCCTTTCCGACTGAGTCACAGTCCTGCGGCGTCGGCGGGCGGAATGGAGGTTCCGTCCGGTGTGTGAGACCCACTGGGAGGAATACCGATGAAGAAAATGCTTTTGCTGGGTGCTGCCTTTGCCACGTTCGCCCTGAACGCGCCCGCGCAGGCCGAACTGAAGTTCAAGCCCGGCGAAGACAAGCGCTTCAACTGGGCGAACTACGAAGAGCTCAAGAAAGTCGACCTCAAGGGTGAGACGCTGTCGATCTTCGGACCGTGGCGCGGCGAGGACGAAGGCCTGGTGCGTGGCGTTCTCGACTATTTCTCGGAAGCCACCGGCGTCGAGATCAAATACTCCTCCTCGGAGAATTACGAGCAGCAGATTGTCATCGACACACAGGCCGGCAGCCCGCCGAACATCGCCGTGCTGCCGCAGCCGGGCCTCATCCAGGACTTGGCGTCGAAGGGCCTTTTGACGCCGCTCGGTGACGACACCGCCAAATGGGTCAAGGACAATTACGGTGCCGGCCAGTCATGGGTCGATCTCGGCACCTTCAAGGACAAGGACGGCAAGCCGGGCTTCTTCGCCTTCCCTTACAAGGCCGATGTGAAGTCGCTGGTCTGGTATTCGCCGGATAATTTCGAGGAAGCCGGCTACAAGGTGCCGAAGACGCAGGAAGAACTCGCCGATCTCGAAAAGAAGATCATCGCCGATGGCAGCAAGCCGTGGTGCATCGGCCTCGGCTCCGGCGGCGCCACCGGCTGGCCGGCGACCGACTGGGTCGAAGACCTGATGCTGCGCACCCAGCCTCCGGAGGTCTACGACAAATGGGTGAAGAACGAGATCCCGTTCAACGACCCCGCAGTGGTCAACGCCATCGACATTTTCGGCAAGATCGCCACCGACGACAAGATGGTCGACGGCGGCGCCAAGGCGGTTGCGGCGACCGATTTCCGCGACAGTCCGAAGGGTCTCTTTTCGGTGCCGCCGAAATGCTACCTGCACCACCAGGCATCGTTCATCCCGACCTTCTTCCCGGAAGGCACCAAGGTCGGCCAGGACGCGGACTTCTTCTACTTCCCGCCCTATGCCTCCAAGCCTGAACTGGGCACGCCGGTGCTCGGCGCCGGTACGCTGGCGATGATCACCAAGGACAGCAAGAGTGCGCGCGCGTTCATCGAATTCCTGAAGATGCCGCTCGCCCACGAGATCTGGATGGCCGAAGGCGGCTTCGTGACGCCGCTCAAGTCGGTCAACAAGGATGCCTATGCCAGCGACGCGCTGAAGAAGCAGGGCGAAATCCTCGCCAATGCCTCGACTTTCCGCTTCGACGGTTCCGACCTGATGCCGGGCAAGATCGGCGCCGGCGCCTTCTGGACCGGCATGATCGACCTGGTCGGCGGCAAGTCGGCGCAGGACGTCGCCACCGACATCCAGAAGAGCTGGGACGCGATCAAGTAGCGGCCGGCACGTAAGCGACCAACCATTCTCGCACTGGGTCCGGGCCGTACTGGCCCGGATCCGACGGCGGCCGTGCCGCAGCCTTTCGTCATGAGCGCATTGACATGAAGCGCGATCGGCAATGTGCGCAAACCGCCGATGACGTGCTCCAAACAACTGAATCGGCGCCTGGTCCCCGTCACCAAGGTCATTCCTTGTCGGGTCATGCGCAGGGGGAGAGGGACCCATGGCGGCTCAGATTTTCTCGGCCATAACTGTCATCATCATCGGGGTCGGCGGTTGCGTCGCCTATTTCTGGGGCGCCAACAGGCTGGTCGACCTGATATTCCCATCACGCGGCGTCGCCGGTGCCGCGGCCATCGACAATCTGCGCCGGCAAGGGCTGGTCCGGCCATGGCTGTTCGTCGGTCCGGCGATGATCATCCTCACCATTTACCTGATCTATCCGGTGGTCGAGACGCTGCGGCTGTCGTTCCTCGATCGCAGCGGCATAAATTTCGTCGGCCTGGCGAACTATGAATGGGCGTTCGGCGATCGCGAGTTCCGCAACTCGATCCTCAACAACATCGTCTGGCTGGCGGTGGTGCCGGCCGCCTGCACCTTCCTTGGGCTGATCATCGCCGTGCTTACGGACAAGATCTGGTGGGGCACGATCGCCAAGAGCCTGATCTTCCTGCCGCTGGCGATCTCCTTCGTCGGCGCCAGCGTGATCTGGAAATTCATCTACGAATATCGCGGCGAAGGCCAGACGCAGATCGGCATCCTCAACGCCATCATTCAGCATTTCGGCGGCCAGCCGCAGGTCTGGATATCGCTGCCGTTCTGGAACAATTTCTTCCTGATGATCATCCTGATCTGGATCCAGACCGGCTTTGCCATGGTCATCCTGTCTTCCGCCCTGCGCGGCATCCCCGAGGAAACGCTGGAAGCCGCCGTCATCGACGGCGCCAATCCGTTCCAGATCTTCTGGAAGATCATGGTGCCGCAGATCTGGGGTACCATCGCCGTGGTCTGGACCACGATCACCATTCTGGTGCTCAAAGTGTTCGACATCGTGCTGACCATGACCAACGGCCAGTGGAACAGCCAGGTGCTGGCCAATCTGATGTTCGACTGGATGTTCCGCGGCGGCGGCGATTTCGGCCGCGGCGCCACCATTGCCATCATCATCATGATCGCGGTCATTCCGATCATGGTCTGGAACATCCGCCAGGCGAACAAAGAGACGGGAGGACATTGAGATGGCCGTCGCGACCGGAAATTCCTTCGCCAGCCGCTTTGGCGTCCACATCGCCGTGCTCGTCTTCGTCGCGATCTGGACCATACCGACGCTCGGCATCCTGGTCTCGTCGCTGCGCGACAAGAACCAGATCATCGCCTCGGGATGGTGGAACTCGTTCGCCAGTTCCACCCAGACGGAAGCCGGCCGGCTGCCGCCCGCCTCGGCGCAGGTCGAGAAAGACGGCAAGTTCCTCCTCGAGGGCAATATCTTCGGCGACGGCGCCAAGCGCGACATCAGCGCCTTCGGCGTCAAATCGGCGGCACCGACGCAATATCCCGCCGGCACCACAGCCGATCTCGGTGACGGGGTGACCTTTCAACTCAATGCCGACGGCAGCTTCGTCATGCAGTCCCCGAAAGCGTTCGAAGGCGATCGCGGCCAGCGTGTCTATTATGCTTCGTCGGCGCCGCCGAAATTCACCACCGACAACTACAGAACCGTGCTGTTCTCCGAAGGCATCGGACGGTCATTCATGAATTCTCTGACCGTCACTATCCCAGCGACAATCATCCCGATCCTGATCGCCGCCTTTGCCGCTTATGCGCTGGCCTGGATGCGGTTTCCCGGCCGGGCGCTGCTGATCGCGGTCATCATCGGCCTGCTGGTGGTGCCATTGCAGATGTCGCTAATCCCGCTTTTGAAACTTTACAACGGCGTCGGCTCGTTCTTCGGCATGCCGTCGAAGACCTATCTCGGCATCTGGCTGGCGCATACCGGCTTCGGCCTGCCCTTCGCCATCTACCTGCTGCGCAGCTACATTGCCGGCCTGCCGCGCGAAATCATGGAATCGGCGCGCATCGACGGCGCCAGCGATTTCGAGATCTTCGTCAAGATCGTCTTGCCGCTGTCGTTCCCGGTGCTGGCTTCGTTTGCCATCTTCCAGTTCCTGTGGGTATGGAACGATCTGCTGGTGGCGATGGTTTTCCTCGGTACAGAGGCAGACCAGATCGTGCTGACCGCTAAGCTCAACGCGCTGTTGGGCTCGCGCGGCGGCGACTGGGAGATTCTGACGACATCGGCTTTCGTGACCATAATCGTGCCGCTGATCGTGTTCTTCTCGCTGCAGCGCTATTTTGTCCGCGGGCTGCTTGCCGGCTCGGTGAAAGGAGGCTGAGACGATGCAATCCGCTTTGAAGGCCAGCTCGAAGCCTGACCTCGCCATCGATCGCGACTGGTGGCGGGGCGCGGTGATCTACCAGATCTATCCGCGCAGCTATCAGGACTCGAATGGCGACGGCATCGGTGATCTCAAGGGCATCATAGGCCGCCTCCCCTACATCGCCGCACTCGGCGCGGATGCCATCTGGATTTCGCCGTTCTTCAAGTCGCCGATGAAAGATTTCGGCTATGACGTATCGGATTACTGCGATGTCGATCCGATGTTCGGCACGCTGGCCGATTTCGACGCGCTGACCGGCGAGGCGCACAGGCTGGGCTTGAAGGTGATGATCGACGAGGTGCTGTCGCACACCGCCGACAACCACCCATGGTTCAAGGAAAGCCGGTCGAGCCGCAGCAACCCGAAAGCCGACTGGTACGTCTGGGCAGACGCCAGGCCGGACGGCACGCCGCCCAACAACTGGCTGTCGATCTTCGGCGGCTCGGCCTGGCAATGGGACACCAGCCGCCAGCAATATTACATGCACAATTTCCTGGCCGAACAGCCCGACCTCAACTTCCACAACCACGAAGTCCAGGACGCATTGCTCGACGTCACCCGCTTCTGGCTGGAGCGCGGCGTCGATGGTTTCCGGCTCGACACCATCAATTTCTACTTCCACAGCCAGGGCCTGGAAAACAATCCGCCGCTGCCGCCGGAAGAGCGCAACGACCAGACCGCGCCGGCGGTCAACCCCTACAACTACCAGGACCATCTCTACGACAAGAGCCGGCCCGAGAACCTCGGCTTCCTCGAACGGTTCCGTGCCCTGCTTGATGAATATCCGGCAACCGCAGCGGTCGGCGAGGTCGGCGATTCGCAGCGCGGGCTTGAAGTGGTTGCCGCCTACACCGCCGGCGGCAAGCGCGTGCACATGTGCTACTCCTTCGATTTCCTGGCGCCGGAAAAGATCAGCGCGGGCAAGGTTCGCTCGGTGCTGGAATCCTTCGGCAAGGTCGCCAGCGACGGCTGGTCGTGCTGGGCCTTTTCCAACCATGACGTGATGCGCCCGGCCTCGCGCTGGGCGGCCAATGAGGCCGACCCGACCGCCTACCTCAAGGTCATCTCGGCGCTGCTGATGTCCCTGCGCGGTTCGGTCTGCATCTATCAGGGCGAGGAGCTTGGGCTCGGTGAAGCAGAGCTGCGGTTCGAGGATTTGCAGGATCCCTACGGCATCCGCTTCTGGCCGGAATTCAAGGGCCGCGACGGCTGCCGCACACCGATGGTGTGGGATGGCGGCGCCAAGAATGGCGGCTTCTCCCCAGCAAAGCCCTGGCTGCCGGTGCCGGCCAAGCATCTAGCGCAAGCGGTCAATGTCCAACAGGGCGACGAGGCTTCGCTGCTTGAGCACTACCGGCGCTTTCTCACCTTCCGGCGTGCCCATCCGGCGCTCGCCAAGGGCGACATCAATTTCATCGAAAGTGAGGGCGACACCGTCGCCTTCATACGCCGCGCGGGCAATGAGCAGATCGTCTGCATCTTCAATCTGGGAGCCCGGCCGGCCAAGGTTGACCTTGGCGGCCGATCGCTGCAACCTCTGCCCGGGCACGGATTTTCGGGGCAGGCGAACAGCGGTTCCATCGAGCTTGGCGGCTACGGCGCCTGGTTCGGGCGTCTCGACTGAATTTCCAATCACTGGAGGAACCAAATGGCCGATGTCACGCTAAGACAAGTGAAGAAGTCCTACGGCAATCTGAACATTCTCCACGGCATCGACCTCGATATTAAGTCGGGCGAGTTCATCGTCTTCGTCGGCCCGTCGGGCTGCGGCAAGTCGACATTGCTGAGATCGATCGCCGGGCTCGAGGAAATCACCTCCGGCGAGCTTAGAATAGCCGGCGAAGTGGTGAACGACGTGCCGCCGTCGAAGCGCGGCATCGCCATGGTGTTCCAGTCCTACGCGCTCTACCCGCACATGACCGTCTACGACAACATGGCGTTCTCGATGAAGATCGGCAAAGAGAACAAGGCCGAGATCGACCGCCGTGTGCGTCAGGCCGCCGAGATCCTGCAATTGACCAAATATCTCGACCGCCTGCCCAAGGCGATGTCAGGCGGCCAGCGCCAGCGCGTCGCCATCGGCCGCGCCATCGTGCGCAATCCGAAGGTGTTCCTGTTCGACGAGCCGCTTTCGAACCTCGACGCCGCGCTGCGCGTCGCCACCCGCATCGAAATCGCCAAGCTCAAGGAATCGATGCCCAACACGACCATGATCTACGTCACCCACGATCAGGTCGAGGCGATGACGCTGGCCGACCGCATCGTGGTGCTCAAGGACGGCCATATCGAGCAGGTCGGCACGCCGATGGATCTCTACAAGAAGCCCGGCAATCTGTTCGTTGCCCAGTTCATTGGCTCGCCGGCCATGAACATCCTGCCCGCGACCATCGAAAAGACCGGCAATCCGACCGTCGTCAGCCATGTCGGCGGACGCAAGGCAACCGTGCCGATCGCAACGCCTGCTTCGGCGAAGGGTGCTGCGGTGAGCTTTGGCGTGCGGCCGGAGGACCTGATCATCGCCAGCGGCGCGGACTATCTGTTCGAGGGGACGGTCGACTATGTCGAGCAGCTCGGCGAGGTTCAGCTGGTCTATGTCGACATCGGTCGCGCCGACCTGCCGCTGGTGACCAAGCTGCCCGGCAATGTCGAAGTCAAGCGTGGTTCGACGTTGCGGCTGAGCGCCAATGGCGAGGACCTGCATATCTTCGACGCTGACGGACGGTCGTTTGCCCTTCATGAGGCTGAAGCGAAGGCGGCCTGAGGCAGGACCGCGTCTTGGACGCAAAAAGAGCGGCGGGCTAGGCCCGCCGCTCTTTTGTTGAAGATCAGCTTCGGCTGTTAACGGCCGAAGAGATTCCGGTCGCTGCCCTGAGGGGCGGACTTCTCCACGTCGCCCGACGAATTGAGCAGCTTCTCGACGAGGCCACCGCTGTTGCGGACCGAGCTCGTATGCGCGCTGTCAACCGAAGTAACCGCAGGCTGATTGGCGCCATTGGAGCCAAAGTTGTCGCTGCCGGCGAACGCGCTGCCGGTGATGGCCAGAACGGCGGCGGCAGCAATAAGGATCTTGTTCATTTTAGTCTCCTGAATTCTGGATTTCGCCAGGACGGCAGACACAGCTGCCGTCGGTTGCGAAATTGGCTGTTAGCGACCGAAGAGGTTACGGTCGCTGCCCTGAGCGGGCGTCTGGGCAGCCGGTTCCGAGATCTTGGTGGAAGCCGTGTACGACTGGTCCACAGCAGCGGCAGGCTGATTGGAGCCGTTCGAACCGTAGTTGTCGCTGCCCGCGAAAACGCTGCCGGTGATGGCCAGAACGGTGGCGGCAGCAATGAGGATCTTGCTCATCTTAAATACTCCTGAATGTCTGAATTTCGAATGTCTGAAGTTCGCCAGGGCGGCGAGCGAGCCCGCCGTCAACTGGGAATCGGCTGTTAGTTGTTGCCGAAGAGGTTGCGGTCAGCACCCTGGGCAGGCGCCTGAGCAGCCGGTTCCGACTTCTTGGTCGAAGCGGTGTACGAGCTGTCGACAGCAGTGGCTGCCGCGGCGTTCGAACCGTAGTGGTCGCTACCAGCGAAGGCGCTGCCGGAAATGGCCAGAAGGGCTGCGGCAGTGAGAATGATCTTTTTCATTTTTGTACTCCAGTATCGTCTTTTTCCGTCCGTCTAGCGGCGTGTCTTGGAAATGAAATCGCGTCGTTCGGACAGCCCCGATGTGGGAGGGCAACCCCGCCTTTTCCAATCACGAAGTTGTTCCGTGTGGACCATGAATCCACACCTTGAAATTGTACCAAGGGAATCTACGGGTATATTTTTCTTCTTTATATCAGCATGTTAAGTGTAACCGCTGGATGGATCACTGACTGTTTCAGAGGCCCAGCGTTCACACCGTCCTGCACGCACCGTCAACAGAAACGAACCGTTCGGTTCGATTTTAGATCGAGCTAATAGTCACTTTTCGAAACCGTTAACCTTTTTTGACCCCGCCAAGGGCTCCGATTCGGGGATATCGCAGCCGGCAAAATGGCCATCCGGGAGGTGGATTTCAGCCCGCGACGGTCTGCGGGAACGTTCGCAGGCCGTGTCGCGCCGCATGGATACGATGTCGTTTTCATGCCGACGGCGCGCCCCCGATCGTGGTTAGATCATACCATCTCAGGTGCCGCTTCGTGACGACGAGGCGGAGAATTGGGAAGCCGGTCAGAATCCGGCGCTGCCCCCGCAACGGTGGTGGAGTTCAAGTCGCAACGGGAGACCACTGGGCAACTGCCTGGGAAGGTGTCGCGATGGTCCGCAAGGACAACTCCAGAGCCCGGAAACCAGCCCGAGATTGTTAGACTCGACTGATCGCGGTGGGCGGTCAAGAGGTGGATAGCGCATGTCTGGCACCTAGCCGGCCTGCGTTTCAATCCTTCCTCCATCACCACCAGTTCAGTCCTTAGAAACGAGGACAGGACATGGATACCCGCAACGACATGCTGAGGCTCCTGAAGGGGCACCGGCAAGGCTTTTCGCTGGAGCAGCCCTTCTACACCGATCCAGACTACTTCAAGCTCGACATGGAGCTGATCTGGTATCGCGACTGGCTGTTCATCGGCCATGATTGCGAACTGCCGAAGCCGGGCAGCTACATCACCGTGCAGATCGGCGACTACCCGGTCGTCCTTGTCCGCGACCAGCACGGCAAGATCAACGCCTTCCACAATTCCTGCCGCCATCGCGGCAGCCGCGTGTGCAACGCGGAAAAGGGTACGGCGGCAAAGCTCGTCTGTCCGTATCATCAATGGACCTATGAGCTGGACGGCCGCCTGCTGTTTGCCCGCCAGATGGCCGACGGTTTCGACAAGAGTGATTTCGGCCTGAAGCCGGTCGCCTGCGAGAGCGTCGGCGGCTACATCTTCATCTGTCTGGCCAAGGAGCCGGCGGATTTCGCGCCGATGCGGGCGATGATCGAACCCTATCTTTTGCCGCACCGGTTGCGTGAAGCAAAGATCGCCTTCGAGAGCACGATCGTCGAGAAGGGCAACTGGAAGCTGGTCTGGGAAAACAACCGCGAGTGCTATCACTGCGCCGCCAATCATCCTGAGCTGTGCAAGACCTTCCCCGAGGCTCCGACCGTGACCGGCGTCAACGGCGCCGACAGCGACCCTGAAATGGTCGCGCACTGGGCCAAATGCGAGGCATCAGGCCTGCCGAGCAAATTCCGCATCGATCCGGCAGGGCAGTACCGCGCCACCCGCGCGCCGCTGCTGCGCGATGCCGTCAGCTACACCATGACGGGAAAACGGGCGGTCCAGAAGAACCTGTCCGACAGCGTTTCAACCGACCGCATCGGCTCCTTGCTGCTTTATCATTATCCGACAACCTGGAACCATATCCTCGGCGACCATGCCGTCACCTTCCGCGTGCTGCCGATCAGTGCCACGGAAACCGCGGTGACGACAAAATGGCTCGTCCACAAGGATGCGGTCGAAGGCGTCGACTACGATCTCGCTGAGCTTACCCATGTCTGGACCGAGACCAACGACCAGGACCGCCGCATCGTCGAGGAAAACGCCTTCGGCATCTTGTCGCCGGCCTACGAACCAGGCCCCTATTCGGAGCTGCATGAGGGCGGCGTGATCCAGTTCGTCGAGTGGTACGCGTCGTTCATCGGACCGCGCCTTGCCGAAGGCGACCGGCCGGCCCTGCGCAGCGTCGCCTAGCCCAGGGGACAAGAGGATGAATGCGATGACGGACCTTGGCCTCTATCGCCATCTCGACCAGATGACGCCCTGGAACGACAGGCTGCAGGTGCTGGAAGTGATCGGCGTCAGTGACGAAGCGCCTGACGTGAAGACCTTCACCTTCCGCTCCGACAACCAGACCTGGTTCCGCTACAAGCCGGGCCAATTCGTGACTCTGGAACTGCCGACATCGGACGGGCCGCTGATGCGCACCTACACGCTGTCCTCCTCGCCATCGCGGCCGTTCTCGATCGCGGTGACGGTGAAGGCGCAGGCGGGCAGCACCGGCACGCGCTGGATGTTCGACCATCTGACGCCCGGTTCGCACGTCAAGGCCTATGGGCCGACCGGCGACTTCTCGCTGCATAGCCACCCGGCGGCCAAATATCTGTTCATTTCGGCGGGCTCCGGCGTGACGCCGATGATGTCGATGCTGCGCTGGCTGAACGACTGTGCGCCATGGACAGATGTCGGCTTCGTCAACTGTGCGCGCCGCCCGGAAGAGATCATTTTCCGCAAGGAACTCGAGCTGCTCGGCAGCCGCATGCCCGGCCTGTCGCTCGGCTTCATGATCGAGGAGCGGTCGAGCCGCGAGGGCTGGTTCGGCCATATGGGCCGCATCGACGCAATCCGGCTGCCATTGCTGGCGCCCGATTTCCGTGAGCGCGAGATCTTCTGCTGCGGCCCCGATCCCTTCATGCGCGCCGTGCGCGGCATGCTGAACGCCGCCGGCTTCGACATGGCGAAATACCATCAGGAAAGCTTTGCGGCGCCTGCCGTGGAGGAGATCCAGGCGCCGTTCTCGCCACTGCCGGAAGACGGCGCCGCCGTTGCCGTCGAGGCCGTGACGCCGATCCGGTTTTCGCTTTCCGATGTCGATGCCGAATGCGTCGCCGGCCAGACCGTGCTGCAGACGGCACGCGCCTCTGGGGTGCGGATTCCCGCCGCCTGCGAGTTCGGCCTGTGCGGCACCTGCAAGGTGAGGAAGGTCGCGGGCGACGTCGAGATGAGTCACAATGGCGGCATCCTCGATCACGAAATCGAGGACGGCTTTATCCTCGCCTGTTGCTCGAAGCCGCTTTCTGCGCTTGAAATCGAAGCGTGACCGGCTGCGCTCGCCCGAGTCTGCGCCATCTTGCCAAAAACCCTGCAAATGGTTAGACGCCTGCAACGGTGGGGTTGACCGTAAGGCCCGAAGATCATCTCCGCGGCCTGCTCGGCGGGGGAGCAAACATGCGACAATCCGGCATCTATGCCATTGCCAGCAAGGATATCGTCTTTGAATCCTTCGACGGCGAAGCCGTCGTTCTTGACCTGACCACGGGCAAATATTTCGGCTTCTCTGATTCAGGCAGCAGACTTTGGGATGCACTGTCGTCCGGCGTGCCTGCCTCCGAACTGGTCGGCGCCGCGACCGGAATTGGCGCCCTCGATGCCGCCGCAATTGACGGCTTTGTTTCACAATTGCTCGAATTCGGTTTGCTGGCGGCCGTAACCGATGGCGTGGCAAGACCGGCTCCAAGCGAATTGCTGGCTCAGCTCGCCGCTGCCAGAGAGCCCCTCAAGGTCGACATCCATGACGATCTCGCCGATCTCATTGTCGTCGATCCCATCCACGAGGTCGAGGAGCCCCTCGGCTGGCCCGCGGTGAAGCAGGCCAACTGAAGCGCCCATCAGGTTCTCGTTGCCGGACAGCTCCGGAATAGGCAAACCCATGCCGAACGTCACTCTCGAAA
This sequence comes from Mesorhizobium sp. M0618, assembly GCF_040320765.1. Classification (NCBI taxonomy): domain Bacteria; kingdom Pseudomonadati; phylum Pseudomonadota; class Alphaproteobacteria; order Hyphomicrobiales; family Phyllobacteriaceae; genus Mesorhizobium; species Mesorhizobium sp. M0618. The sequence goes on from NZ_JAMYQH010000001.1 coordinate 79,988, forward strand.
ACTTGGTTGACTACGCACGCCATGTCCTGGCGCAAGCAGAGAGCAGCGCCGCGCATTATCCACTGACCCGCAAGGCGGGCTTGCCGCATCTGGATTTGAGCGCGCATGTCAGCGCCGGCGCATTGGCGGATGCCGTCGCTCATGGCTTTGTCACTGCTCCGGGCAACCGAACGCCTGCCGACATCTGCCGCGTCTTCGTCGCACATCCCGGCATAGACGGCATCGCGGCACCGGTCAGTTGGGGCCAGGGGCCCTTCACGCAGCATGGGTTCGCCACCCGGCTGGCGGAGGCCGGATTGCGCGGCAACCATTTTCACGACCTGGATTTCTGGCAGTTTTATGATCCGCAACGTCGCGTTGGCGTGCAATTGATGGCTTCGGCCGATGCCTTTCCACCGTGGGAGCCGGGAGCGCCGCTGCGCCCCTTCCTCCATTGGGAATATGGGGCGCGCGGCATGCGCCTTGCCCATGCCGGCACGCTCGGCGCCAATGGCAAGGGCGTGCTGCTGGCCGGTGCGGGCGGGGCCGGGAAATCTGGAACCGTCGCCGCCGGCCTCCTCAACGGACTGGACAGCGTCGGCGACGACTATGTGCTGATCGACCTCTCCAAGGGCGTGACTGCCCGCCCGTTGTTTTCAACACTCAAGCAGGATCCCCAGGGATTCGCTCGGCTTGGGCTGAAGCACCGGCTGCCGGCGCATGGCCCGCTTAACTGGCAAGGCAAATATGCGTTTCACATTGATGACATCGCTCCCCGGCCGGTGCCTGAAACTCTCGACATCGTCGCGCTGTTGGCGCCACATATCGGCGGTGGTGGGGCAAGTTCGATCCTGCCGGTGTCGCGCAGGGATGCCATGATCGCCTTGGCGCCGTCGGGCATAGCGCAGATGCCGGGCGAGCGGGAGAGCGGCTTTCGCTTCTTCAGCGACCTGACCCGCCTGCTGCCGTGCTATCGTCTGTCGCTGGGGACGCAGCCACAGGAGATAGCCGGCACGATTGCGGACTTTCTCACGCGGGGCGCTTCGTGAAACTGAGCGTGATAATGCCCGTCTACAACCGTGAGCGCTATGTCGTTTCGGCATTGCGCTCGCTGGTGCGGCAGCGGGACGCCGCCGATCTCGACATCATCGTCATCGACGACGGCTCGACCGACGGCTCTGCTGAGGCCGTGCGCTCGATGATGCGCGAAAACCCCTGCATCCGACTGTTCCAGCAATCCAACATGGGCGTGGCCAGGGCGCGCAACGCCGGGCTGCGGCAACTGCCGCCGGATGCGGAGTTCGTGTCATTCCTGGATTCGGACGATATCTCGCCGGCCGGGCGCTTCAAGAAGGACCTTGCGCGCTTCAGAGCAGACCCCGGCCTCGAGCTGACTTATTCGCTGATGACGCTGGCTGACAGGATTGACGATGAGCGGCTGGAGCCGGCTGTCGATAGCCACACGATGACGCTTCGGGGAATTTCGCTGAGCGCCGCCGTGTTCAGCAGAGGGCTTGTCGACAGGACGGGCGAGTTCGATGAGGATTTCGAGCAGGCTGAGGATACCGACTATCTGCTGCGCGTTTTCGAGGCGGGACCGAACTACGAATTGTTGGACGCCGTCGCGATCTACTACCGACGCCATGCCGGAAATGTGACCAGGGAGCATAGCGGCAGGGTCCGCAACCACTTGCGCGCGATCCACAAGTCGATGCGGCGGCGCAAGGCCGATCCGTCACGGCGAGAGGTTCAGGGCATCTTCGAATTGAAGAGCCCCGCCGATTGGCGGATGCTATGATGCTCGACACAATCGGGTCGGATCAGCCAAGCCCGCAACGCTGCTGGAGACGCCGATGAGGCTGAGCGTCATCATGCCGGTCTACAATCGCGAACAATTCGTTGGCCTCGCGCTGCGCTCGTTGCTCAGGCAGCGCGAAGACATCGATCTCGACATCATCGTCATCGACGATGGGTCGACCGATGGCTCGGCAGCCGTCGTGAGGTCATTGATCGACGAGGCCCCGTGCATTCGTCTTTTCCAGCAGACCAATGGCGGAGTCACCAAAGCGCGCAATGCCGGGCTGAAACAGTTGCTGCCGCAGACTCGCCTGGTGTCGTTTCTCGATTCGGACGACATCTCCCCGACAGGGCGCTTCAAGGCGGATCTCGCCTGCTTCGAAGAGGATCCGGGCCTGGACCTGACCTATTCGCGCATGACGCTGGTCGACAAGATAGATGGCGAGACGCTGGAACCGGCCGCCGACAGCCACTCCATCACCGTGCGAGGGATCCACCTGTCCGCCGGGATCTTTGCGCGAGACCTCATCGAGCGCACCGGTGGTTTCGACGAGGATTTCAAACAGGCCGAGGACACCGACTATCTGTTGCGTATCTTTGAGAGCCAGGCAAAATACGTTATGCCCGATACGGTGGCTCTCTATTACAGGCGTCATCCCGGCAACATGACCAAGGAAGCCGATGTGCCCTTTCGCGAGTTCATGCGCGCCATTCACAAGTCGATGAAGCGTCGTAAGGCCGACCCCAACTTGCACCGGGTGGAGGGGATCTTCGACTTCAAGGATCTCGCGCAGTGGCGATTCCTTTGATGGCAGCCTACGGCGTCGTCATTCCGGCTTTCAATGCGGCCACCACCATCGGCGCGGCCCTGAACTCCGTCCTGGCCCAGACGGTAAAGGCGGACGCCATCGTCGTGGTCGATGACGGTTCGACCGACGACACGGTTGCGGTGATCGATGCGATGAACCTGCCGGTGACTGTGCTGCGACAGGACAATGCCGGACCTGGCAGCGCAACGACCCGTGGCATTGCGGCACTCTCGACGCCGCTCATCGCGACGCTCGATGCCGACGATTTGTGGCTGCCGAACAAGATCGAAAAGCAGCTGGCCTATCTCGTCCGCCATCCCGGGACAGCGGGCGTCTTTACGCATTGGCGGACGTTTCGCGGCGACAACCCCGATTTGGCCGATGCGACCAGTGGAGCTGGCTGGTCGCGCACGACGATGATGATCCGCCAGCAGGTGGTGCAGAGCGTCGGTCCCATCATCGACCCACCAGGCGGCCGCGGCGAGATGATCGACTGGATCGCCCGGGTTCGTGAGGCAGGCCTTGCCCTTGCCATGCTCGACGACGTGCTTGCATTGCGCCGCATCCGTCCGGGCAGCCTTTCCTACGGCCGCGATCCGGCGCGCGACCGGGGCTATCTCGAGGTCGCAAGGCTCGCCATGCAGCGGCGAGCCCGGAACAAGGCGGGCTCCAATTGAACGCCAGGCCCGTTCGCCGCATCGGCCGCCGCTTCCCGGACTATGGCTGGTCGTGGCCCACCGGCCAACTGGACCTGTTGCTGAAGGCGGCGCTGTTCTCCGATGAGGACGCGGCCGCTGGCTGCGCCGCGCGCTGGCTGGACGAGAACGACATCGATCTCGCCTCGTTTCGAGAACATCGTCTGCTCGCCGCCATCTCCGACAGGTTCGGCAGGAAGCTGGCCGGGCATACCGCCCATCCGCGCCTCGTCGGCCTGCAGAAGATGCTGTGGACGAAGTCGCGCATGGCGATGCGCGAAGCCGAGCCGGCGCTGAAGGCGATGGCCGACGGCGGCGCCGACATCATGCTGATCAAGGGCGCCAGCCGCATCGCCTTGAACGCGTCGGCGCAGCGGGGCCGGGTGGCGCATGACATCGACATACTGGTGCGCCCGCGCGACATGGCTGCCGTCTTCGACATCTTGCGCGACCGCGACTGGCAGATCGCCTCGGGCGTCAGCGCGCAATATCTGCGAACCCGGTTGGCGTCGCTGCGGTCGATGAACTTCTTCAAGGGCCGTTTCGGCGACATCGACCTGCACCAGCTCGGCTATGACGGGTCGCAGACGAGCGCGGAAGACGACCTGGCGATCTGGCAACGGGCGGTCCCAGCCGAATTCAGCGGCGTCGCGGTCTTCGTGCCGTCGCCGGCCGATCGCATGGCCCTGGCCATCGCCCATGGCGGCCTCGACGCCCACACCCACAGCGACTGGCTTGTCGACTGCGCGGTCGCCATCCATGGCGAAGACGTCGATTGGGACATGTTCCTCGACATCGTCGGCAGACGCGGCCTGGCTGTTCCAGCGGCGGTGGCGCTATCCTATCTGGCGTTCGAGATCGGCATTCCGGTGCCGGAACCGACAATGGTCGGAATCTTGGAGATGGCCGACCGGGCCGGCCTGTCGCGTTGGTCGTCGGTTCTGCAAGCCAAGCCGCGCACGGATTTCGGCGGCCTGGTCTGGCTGTCGCGCGGGCTTGCCAAGCAGTTGCGCCTGAAGCGGAAGAAGGGTCGGTTGCAACAGGAGCCACCCGCCAAACCTTGGCGCGGCAGACCGGCCGCGCGCAAGCCGCAAGCAGCATCGGCGCCTCTGATGTTTTCGCAGGCCATCGCCTGTCCGCAAACGACCGGCGACATGATGCTCGATATCACCGTCCGGATCGGCGTTCCGCCGGTCCGACGCCGCATCGAAATGGAGATCAATGCCGGCGACGACCATGTCGCCCGCCTGCGCGCCATGGCCATCAGCCGATCCGGCAGAGAACGCGTGCTGCATTTTCGCGGTAAGGTGACGCTCGACGGCGCGCGAGATGCCTTGACGCTCGAAGCACGACCGTCGCGGCAGTTTCGTGAATGGAACGACGAAGCCACAGTGGCCGCCTATGGCGCCTTACCCTTCGAGCTGCTGTCGGCGGATTTCTCGCCGGTTGGCTAACGGCGAATCCGACGAACCTTTCTCGAAAGGCGGCGTCGGTTCACACTCCGTAGCGTTCGGTGCGAATGATTTCGGCTGCAACGCCGGCATCGATCAGTGCCTGGGCGGCCGCGGAAACGAAGGCGTTGGAGCCGCAGACGAAGGCGATGCCAGGCGGCTCCGGCAGCCGCGTCATGGCTTGCACCATCATCGCGACGTCCACCCGCCGCGCATAGTCGGCTGGACGGCGTGCAGCTTCGCGGGTCAGTGTCAGCACCAGGTCGAAGCCGTCCTGGCGCTCATCGAGAACGATCAGCTCGTCACGAAAGATCACTTCGTCCCAGACCCGGACCGAAAAGACCAGGACGACGGGCACCGCTGAATTACGTGCGGCGCGGTGGCGGAGCATCGACATCAAGGGCACGACGCCCGAACCGCCGCCGACCAGAACAAGCGGCCCACTCTCATCCTCGGGCCAGACGAAATGCCCGCCAAGCGGCCCGCGCAGTTCTATTTCATCGCCCACTGCCGCGACCTCGTGGAAGAAGGGCGAGACCTCGCCATCGTCGAGTTTTTCGATCGCCAGTTCAATTACGCCATGCGTTTCGGGCGCGGAGGCGATGGAATAGGAGCGGCGCGCCTGATAGCCGTCCGGCGCCGTTAGCCTGACGTCGACATGCTGCCCTGCGCGATAGGCGAAGGGCCGAGACGGCTGGAAAAAGAAGCTGGTGACACGCGGCGTGCGCTTTTCGATGCGGACGATGCTGGCTGTTTGCCAGGGCGACTGCACTGCTGCCGCATCGCTCATGGATCATCCGTGTAGCGCTGCTCGCGCCATGGGTCGCCATAGATGTGGTAGCCGCGCAATTCCCAGAAACCGGGCTCGTCGCGCGTGGTGAATTGCAGGCCGTTCAACCATTTGGCCGATTTCCAGAAATAAAGATGCGGCACCAGCAGCCTTGCCGGGCCGCCATGGTCCGGTGTGATCGGCTTGCCTTCGTAGAGCAGCGCCACCATGGCCTTGCCGGCGGTGAGATCCGTGACCGGCACGTTGGTGGTGTAGCCGTCGAACGCGTGCGCCAACGTGAAGCCGGTCGGCGGCTCGACCCCCGCATCGGCAAGGATATCGTCGACCAGCACACCCTGCCACGGCGTGTCGAATTTGGTCCATGCTGTCACGCAATGGATATCGCGTGTCATTTTGGTCATCGGCAGCGCGTTGAACTCGGTCCAGTTCCATTTCTTGATCGGGCGTGGCCCGTGTTTCAGCGTGAAAGACCAATCCTCGGTACGCACGCGTGGCGTCGGACCGGCCGACAGCACCGGGAACCCTGTTCTAGATACTGGCCTGGCGGGATGCGGGCATCGCCATCGGTTGGCGGGCGCCGTCCTGAAGAGAAACCTCGGGTGACCATAGCGGCAATCCCCATGCGATCAGGCCACTATCGGCCTGACGCAATGTTCTCGAAGATGTCGTGACGGGCAACCTAAATCTTGACGGGCGGAGACCGGCGGGACCGTCACCGATGGACCTGCCGCTCCGCGTGCACGTCAACGCCATTTCTCAGCCATTGGCGAAAGGCACCGCGATGTACATTTGAGCGTCGCCACGCTCGACCAGCAACAGCACCGATTTCCTGCCGGACTTGCCGGCCAAGGCGATCGCCTGGGTTACCTGCCTGGCATTCTTGACCGGCACCTGATTGACGGCAACGATGATGTCGCCGGCCTGTATTCCGGAAGCGGCGGCCGCTTTGTCGGGGTTGACGCTGGCAACCACCGCGCCGTGCTGCTTGCCGGCAAGGTTCATCTGCTGGCGAATGTCGGGTGTTATATCCATCAAGCCGAGCCCTATCGCCGGAGCGCGCCCGGCGCTCGGCGCGTCGGACCCGTCGTCCAGCGACGCGGTCCTCGCATCGGCGCTGTTTTGGCCGACATCGACGGAAATCCGAATCGGCTTGCCTTTGCGCCAGACATCGACCGTTTCCCGGGCGCCCGGCGCGACATCTGCGACCGCCCGCGACAGGTCCTTGGGATCCTTCACGTCCTGCCCGGCAAAGCTGGTGATGACGTCACCCGTCTCGATGCCGGCCTTGGCCGCCGGCGAACCGTCGTTGACCTCTGAAACCAGCGCACCGCCGGAATGGTCGAGCCCGATGGCGCTCGCGACATCCGGCGTCACCTCCTGGATCTGAACGCCGATATAGCCGTACTGGATGGAGCCGCCCTTCATCAGCTTGGCGACCACCTTCTGGGCCTGGCCCGACGGAATGGCAAAACCGACGCCGACGCTGCCGCCATTGGGTGAATAGATCGCCGTGTTGATGCCGACGACATTGCCGGCGACATCCACCAGCGGGCCGCCGGAATTGCCGTGGTTGATCGGCGCGTCGATCTGGATGAAATCGTCGAAAGGCCCACTATGCAGGTCACGGCCGCGCGCCGAGACGATGCCTGCCGTGACGGTGGTGCCGATGCCGAACGGGTTGCCGAAGGCCAGCACCTGGTCGCCTGGCATGAGCTTGTCGGAATCGCCCCATTTGACTGTCGGCAGGGGTTTGTCCGACTTGATCTTGAGTACGGCGAGATCGTTCTTGGCATCGCGGCCGACAAGCTTGGCCGGAAGTTCGGTGCCGTCGTCGAGCGTAACCTTGATCGAAGAGGCGCCATCGATGACGTGATTGTTGGTGACGATGGTACCATCCGCGCCGACGATGAAGCCGGAACCCAGCGCCTCGGCGCGCTGCGGTTGCTGTTGTGGCGGCGTCTTGGGCGTCGGCATGCCCTGGTCACCGAAGAACTGGCGGAAATAGTCATCGAAAGGCGAGCCGCCGTCGAAAGGAGAGGCATCGCTCATCGTTTCAGGCTGTGCCTTCATGACGGTGGTAACCGTCACCACCGCCGGCTTGTCGGCGGCCACGATGGGCGCGAACGAGCCGTTGGGTGCAGTGATGCCGGCAACAGGCGTCTGGGTCGTCGGAACGGTGTTGCCCTCGCCTTGGGCGAAAGACATGACGAAGGGGGATATGATCAGCGCAGCGCCCAGCAAGGCCGCGACGCGATGCCTACGAAGGATATCTGACATGGTCGTTTGTCCGGGCGAGAGTTGATCCAGCGCCGTGGCCTCTCCCGTGCGGGGAAAATCGGTCATCGGCGTGTCGAGGTCGCAATTGCCCGTCTCGCCTACATGGCAGCCAACCGGATCGACGGCCTTGCATCTAGGGCGCGGATTCGCCCGATTTAGGGTTTTAGGGCGACCTTACGAAGATTTAATATCCGCACGGCGGCAGCGTCGCAAAGTCGTCGGGCCCCGCCTTGCTGCCTCGCTGGAGCCTCAGCCACCGGCGGTTCGCTCGAGATAGGCCGTGGCAATCTCGCGCATGCGCTTGCCGTCGAAGCTCGGTCCGTGTCCTCCGTGACCGATGCGGATCGGCAAGTCGAGCAGGCGCTGCATCGTGCTGACATAGGCGGCTCGGTCGGAATCCGGCAGGTCGTCGATCAGCATGGCGTCGTAGATGGCATCGCCGCTGAAGAACAGGCCGTCGACCTCGTCGAACAGCGCGATCGAATCCGGTGAATGGCCCGGCAAATGCAGCACGCGAAATTGCCAGTCGCCAAGATCGACGACATCGCCCTCGTCCAGGGTTCGCGTCAAGGGCGCGGGCGGGATCCTGTAGTCGGCCGACTTCCATCCGGGCGCCGGCAGTTTCGAGACGGCACCCTCGAGGTCATGAAACATGTAGGCGTAGGTCGCCGCCTCATCCATGCTCTCGAATTGTTCCGCGCTCATCCTTGGCCCGGCCCGCAACGGGAATTCATGCAGCGAGCCGACATGGTCAAGATGGATGTGGGTGGCGACGACCAGCAGCGGCTTGCCGTCCGCCGTCTCGATCTGCGGCGCCAGCGGACAGATGCCCATGCCGGTGTCGACCAGCAGGTCGGCATCGCGACCGCGCAGATGCCAGATATTGGCCCGAACATAGGCATGCACGAAGGGCTCGGTCAGCATCGTCGTCTTGTCGTCGACGACGCTCCTGCTGAACCAGCCTGGCATCAAGTGTGAGTCCGGCATGAGAAGCGAGCCGGGCATCAAGTGTGAGCCCGGCATCAGACGAAGGGCTTCCCGACCTTGTACTTTTCCGGCACCAGCCGCTTGAGATAGGCCATGCCGGCATCCGACAGCTGATTGACCTCGGGCTTCATGAAATCGCCCGGCATGTGGCGTGTCTTGCCGGCGACGTTCTTCAGCGGCACCTTCTTCAGCACCGTTCTGGTGCCGTCATATTGCAGCGCCACCGAACCGCCGCCCTGTTCGGCGACAGTGACGGCAAAAGCGCCGGCATCGAAGGCCTCCTGCGCGTCGACCGCGCTGATGGCGCCGATATAGCCGCGCGGCATGTAGCCTAGCGCATCGACGCGGGCCCGCTTGCCCGGCAGGCCTTCGGCCAACGCGCGCTCGAGTGCGGCCGGCAGGTCGCTGCCCGACAGCTTGACGTTGCCGTGCGCGTCGCGCTCAAGCTTGTCCGGCGGCACCAGGCTTTCGACCAGGGCCTTGCCGTCGGCGGTGCTGACCCCTTCCGAAACGGCGACGATGCAGCGCTTGTGGCGATCGAGCGTGGCACGGACGTCGTCGATGAAGCCGGCGGCTGAGAATGGGCGCTCGGGCACGTAGACGAGGTGCGGGCCGCTGTCGGCGTCGAGTTGCCAGGCAGCGGCGGCCGCGGTCAGGAAGCCGGCATGCCGGCCCATGACGATGCCGACATAGATGCCGGGCAGCGCACGGAAATCGAGATCGACGGAGAGGAAGGCGCCAGCGACGAACTCGGCCGCCGAAATGAAGCCCGGCGTGTGGTCGTTTTCCTCGAGATCATTGTCGATGGTTTTTGGCGCATGGACGAAGGCGATCTTGCCGCCGGCGGCATCGGTCAGGATCTGCTGCGTACCCGACGTGTCGTTGCCGCCGATATAGATGAAGGCGTCTGCGCCGGTCTTCTTCAGGCCGTCGAGGATGACGTCGCAATAGGCGGCATCGGGCTTGTCGCGGGTCGAGCCGAGGGCGGCGCTCGGCGTGCCGGCAATCAGCCGCAGCCGGTCCTCGGGGATGGCGGAAAGGTCGACATAATTGCCGTCACGGATGCCGCGCACACCATGGATGGAGCCCAGCACCTTGGCACCGGGATGCCGCTTGCGGATCTCTAGCGTCGCTCCGACAACCGTCTGGTTGATGACGGCGGTTGGGCCGCCGCCCTGCGCGATGACAAACGTTCCAGCCATGCTTGATTTCTCCCGGCGCGATGGTTTTCAAGGCACCTTGGCCTGTCTTGCCGCATCGCGCAACGGGAGTTTCGAGCGGCGCCAACACGCCGCATAAGCGTCAGACGACGACGACCGGATTTTTCTTGGAGACGCGGCTGTAGAGGTCGATGATGTCCTGGTTGATCAGGCGCACGCAGCCCGACGACATCGCCTGGCCGATGCTCCACCATTCGGGCGAGCCGTGGATGCGATAGCCGGTGTCCTTGCCGTCCTGGTAGATGTAGAGGGCACGCGCGCCGAGCGGATTGGTGAGGCCGCCGGGCTGTCCGGCTTGCCATTTCACCAGTTCAGGCTTGCGGGCAATCATCTCCGGCGGCGGCGTCCAGGTCGGCCATTCCCTGCCGTACTGGATGTTGGCGCGACCCGACCAGCGGAAACCATCCTTGCCGATGCCGACGCCGTAGCGAATGGCGTCGCCACCCGGCTGGACGAGATAGAGCATGCGCTCCTTGAGATGGACGACGATGGTGCCGGGTGCCTCGCCTGTCGTGTCGACGACAATCTGGCGGCGGAATTCCGGCTTGACCTTCAGATACGGCACTTCCGGCACGTTGAAGCCACCATCCGTCATCGCGGCATACATCACGCCGGGGCTGGTGATGTTCTTGTCGACGCTGATGCTTGGCCGGATCGGCCGCACGGAACCCGTGGTGACGTCGTCGAGCTCGAGCGCCGGCAGACCCAAGCCCGAGGTCGAGCAACCGGCGGCGCTCAGCAGCGCGAGCGCCCCTGCCCCGGACAGGATGGCACGGCGGGAAAGATGATGATCGGTTTCGATTGCGTCGCCATTTCGCGGCGGCGTCAGACCTTCCGGCAACTCACGCATATACCCAGACCCTACGCTGTCGGCGGGAAGCACGGTCCGGCCGGATAGCGGGCATTTTCATCATTCATGGTTGATAAAGCGTGAAGACCTTGCACAGCCTGCATTTGCGCATGGCCTTGACGATGTTCGACCTTCTTGCCTGAGCTTGAACGAAGGCTGCTGCACAAAAAGACCTCGGCCGGGTCATATTCCCGGCGCCGGCGTTTCCTACTCCTCGAACCATCAGCGAGGGCCCTCCATGTGCAAGACCTTAAAAACCGACATCAAGCTTTTTGCCGCTGCCATTGTCGCGGCGGCAACCGTTCTCGGTGCCAATGTCAGCCTGGCCGATATCGTGAGCACGCCGAGCGGCGCGAACTGACACCGATCCGCCGCTGGCGCAGTCAGGTCAATCGCCTCTTTACATTCTCCCGGGCCTAAGGATTTATCCTCTTCTTTAAGCTCAAAGGAGATGAGCATGTCCTTCGAAAACTGGGCCGCCTTCGCTGCCGCATCGACGATCCTTCTCATCATTCCGGGTCCGACCATCCTTCTCGTCGTGTCCTACGCGCTGGGCCAGGGCTGGCGCACCGCCTTGCCGATGGCGATCGGCGTGGCGCTGGGCGACTTCACGGCGATGACCTTGTCGATGCTGGGTATCGGCGCGCTGCTGGCGGCTTCGGCGACCGTCTTCACCATCCTGAAGCTGATCGGCGCCGGCTATCTGATCTATCTCGGCGTGAAACTGTTTCGCGCAGGCGGCGCGCTGAAGGCCGAACCGCGCACCGACGCGGTCTCCTCGGCCAAGATGATGGCGCACGCCTGGCTGGTCACCGCGCTCAATCCGAAAAGCATCACCTTCTTCGTCGCCTTCCTGCCGCAGTTCCTCGACCGGTACGCCGATTTCTGGACGCAGATGCTGATCTTCGAGACGACCTTCCTGGCGCTCGCCTTTGCCAATGCTTTCGGCTATGCGCTGATCGCCTCACGCGCACGCAACGTGGTGCGCAATCCCAAGGCGATCCGCATCTTCAACCGCACCGGCGGCACGCTGCTGGTTGGCGCCGGCATCGCCACGGTGGCGATGCGTTCCAGCAATTAGGCTCTCTGTCTGACCGTGACCCCGAAACTGTTTTTCGGGGTCATGACCGGCCTTACCATTTGACGCTGAACCCCAGATTGCCTTCGAGGATCCGACGCTCGTCGCCGCCGAGATTGGTGGTGTAGTCGCCGGTGGCGAAGATGCTGACCTTGTCCGTCACCTTGGCGATCACACCGCCACCGAATTCGAACGAGGTCGATCTGCCCTCGGTGGAGATATCGGTGGTGTCGAAATTGACATGGCTCGTGCCGCCGAAATCGTGCCAGATGTTGGCCTTGAGGTACGGCTGCAGCGCCATGCCATTGATCGTTGTTTCGCCTTGCAGCCGTGCGCCGAGCCGGCCGGTCACGCTGCCGTCCGTATCAAAGGAAACCGAAGCAAAGCGGTCTGACGCATCGTCGAGCGACAGTTGCTGCCAGACCAGTTGCGCCTGCGGTTCAAGCGTCCAGCCTTGCCCCAGCGCGATGGGATAGCCGCCTTCCAGCGAAGCGGTGATGCCGGTCCCGCCGACATCGATGCCGATGTCGCGCGACGATGTTGCGTTTCCGCCGAAGAAGGTGGCCATGAGGACGCCGTCCAGGTACCAGCCACCCTGACCGATCCGGGTCCAGTAGCCGCCGACGCTGGTGCCGTTGATATCCATGCTGCCGACGGACAGATTGTCCCAGCCCAGCGCCTGGCCGCGCACGTCGCCATTCATGCTGGCATAGGCGACGAACAGGCCGGCGCGATCGGTCTGGCCCGACGCGGTTTCGCGGCCGAACAGATCGAAGCCCGCCTGAAGGCCGAACAGGGTGCCGTCGAAGGACGGCGATACCGTTCCTGAATACGCCATCTTGCTGTCCTGACCGAAGATGCGGCCCCAGACCGGCGACAGCTCGGTGTTCGACAACAGGCTCTGCTCGCCGCGCCGTTCGTGGAAGGTGCCGAGCGTCGTCATCGCCAGATGTTCGGCGACCGGCGGCAAGGCCGAATAGACCGGAACCTCGATGCGATAGAGCAGGATCTCCTCGCCCGCCGCTGGTGTCGGTAGGTCGGGCACCTCCGTTGGCACCACCGGCGGCGGCGGGGGCGGATCTGCCACTGGTGCCGGCGGTGGTGCCGGTGGTGTCGCGGGCGGCGGATCGGTCGGCACGACCGGCGGCGCCGGATCAACCGGATCGGGGTCGCCGGGGGTGGATTCCGGCGGCGGCGGCGGCGCAGGGTCGATGGGCGGCGGCGGCGGCGGTTCGGCCGCCGGCGGCTCAGGTTCCGGCGGCGGAGCAGGTTCCAGCACCGGCGGGGCTGCGGCCGGCGGGGCCGGCGTGTTCAGCGTCGAGCGCAGGTACCAGTTCTCCTCGCTGCCGGCGCTGACGCCGCCCTTGAACAGGTAATATTCGAAGGCACCGGCGGCGACCGGGGCGTCGAGCGCAAATGTCGTGGCGCCCGAGGTGGCGCCGTTGATTGCCTGGACGACCATGATGCCGTCCTGCGTGGTCGCAGCCCCCGCGCCGCCGAGATTGACCACGGAGATGCCGGTCGAACCGGAAGCCGTTCCGCTCGACAGGACCAACTTGTCGGATGCGGAGGAATCGTCACCGAGCTCGGTCTGGATAAGCAGCAGGCCACCCAGGCCGACATAATTGCCCGAAATCGTCAGGCTGTCGGTGGCACCGGTGCTGCCATTGGTCAGGTCGATGCGTCCGGCATTGGTGACCTGCGCCAACTGACCCGCCGTAAACGCCTGGATCGCCGCGTTGAAACCGCCGCCATAGAGCGTGCTTGCGGCATCGACACTGAGCGAACCTGTGCCGGTGCCGCTGTCGCCGAGCACCAGATTGCCATCGAGCGTCAGCTCGGTGTCATTGGTGGCGTCGATGCTTTCCCAGTTCTGGAGCCGGCTGATCCCATCTAGTTTGACGTTGTCCAGGGTGAGCGCGTCGGTGCCGAGACCACCCGATATGGTATTCGTGGCACCGAGATTGGCGTTGGTGAGGTTGCTGAGTTCGGCGGTGTCGTTGTCGCCGCCGAGATCGACGGAACCATAGATGATGCCGCCACCGTTCCAGACGAAACTGTCGGCGCCAAAGCTCATCAGTATATCGCCACCGACCGTACCGCCGGTGACCGTGACGCTGTCGTTGCCGCCGCTGACGCTGATGTTGCCGCCGATGGTGCCGCCCGACAGGATGATCGTGTCCTTGTCGAAGCCGGTGACGAGGTTGCGGTCGATGGTGCCGCCGGACATGTTGAAGTAATTCTGATCGAGCTTCATGTTGACGCGGCCGATGCGGCCACCGGTCATCACGGCACGGTCGCCATCGTCGAAGAAATCGACGATGCGCCCGCCGGTCATGGTGAACGTGTCCAGGCCATCGCCCTGGTTGAGCGAACCGATCTGGCCGCCGCTCATGTTGAAGTCGTCGATGCCGGCGCCCTGCTGGACATTGCCGGCGACGGTACCCGCGCCGATGGTGAAAAAATCGGTGCCGCCACCCTGATCGACGGTGCCGGTGATGGTGCCTGACTGCATATCGATGCGGTCCGTGCCGACGCCAAAGGTGACATTGCCTGATATCTGCCCGGTGCCCCCGGCGGGAAAATTGAGCGTGTTGTCGCCATCGGGATCGGCGAGGCTGCCGCCTGAATCGCCGCTGTCGCAGGTGTAAACGGTGTTTCCGGCGGATGGACCCAGCACGCATGCGGCAAACGCGGCGGAGTTGGGCAGCAACGCAAAAGCCGTAGTTGAGAGGATGCTAATAAGCCACGGGTGTAGCGGATGCGGCTTTCGCCGTAGCGAAGCAACTGCCACCTGCACATCCTCCGAATGACTGTTCGGAAGTGAGTTCTTCATATGCCGCATCGCGTCCCCTCTCGATTCGCGATTTCCAGCCCCCGCCAGTCGCCGTAATGAAGACACAATTCATTCGATTTTACAAAGCCTAATCTGCCCCGCATGGTTGCTAAACTGCAAAGACTACTCAAATGACCTGGCGTAGCGCGCGGTTGGCGTTGCCGTGGCCCATGCTTTAGGATCGGTTTGGGCCGAAGGATCGAGGGCCTGTCACGGGTCGACAGAAGGACATCGCATGGCAACCAGGGACGCATTCGGCCTGGCATTTTCGGGCGCCACGGAGGCGGGATTCACCCCCTACAGCCAGGCAGTGCGTGAACTGCAGTGCTTCATCGGCGATCCCGTAGCCTCCGTCGACCGCGCCATCGCGGAAGATCCCGGCTTCGTCATGGCGCATGTCTTCAAGGGATATCTGTTCGGCCTCGCCACCGAGCGGGAGGCGACGGCCGTGGCCAAGGCCTGCCATGAGGCCGCACTGCCGCTTGCCGCGACCACGCGCGAGCGGGCGCATGTCTCGGCCCTCGGGCATCTCGCCAGCGGACGATGGCATCAAGCCAGCCGCATTCTCGAGGACATCACCATCGAGACGCCCCGCGACGGGCTGGCGCTGCAGGTCGGCCACCAGATCGATTTCTTCACCGGCAATGCACGCATGCTGCGCGACCGCATCGCACGCGCCCTGCCGTCATGGCAAAGCGGCATGCCCGGCTACCACGCCATGCTCGGCATGCAGGCCTTCGGGCTGGAGGAAATGGGTGATTATGTCAGGGCCGAGCAGCTTGGCCGCGCGGCGGTCGACATGGAGCCGCGCGATGGCTGGGCCCAGCACGCCGTCGCCCATGTCATGGAAATGCAGAGCCGGCAAAGGGATGGCATCGCCTGGATGCAGGCCAACCCGGAAGCGTGGACAAGGGAGAGCTTCCTGCAGGTGCACAATTGGTGGCACCTGGCGCTGTTCCATTACGATCTCGGCGAAACCGACGCGGTGCTGGCCCTCTATGACGGCCCTATCTACAGCGTACAATCGACGATGGCGCTCAACATGGTCGATGCCTCGGCAGTCTTGTGGCGGCTCGCCCTCGGCGGCGTCAATGTCGGCGACCGCTGGGCGGCGCTCGCCGCCAATTGGCACAAGGCCGGCGCCGGCAATTATGCCTTCAACGATGCCCACGCGATGATGGCCTTTGTCGGTGCAGGGTTCGATGCGCCGGCCCTCGCTTTGCTCGAGGCGCAGCGCGAGGCCATGCGTGGCAGCGACGACAATGCGGCTTTCACGCGGGATGTCGGCCATCCGCTGACGCTCGCCATCAAGGCATTCGGTGAGGGCAGCTACACCGAGGCCGTGCGCCTGATCCGGCCGATCCGCTCGATCGCTCATCGTTTCGGCGGCAGCCACGCCCAACGCGATGTTATCGACCTGACGCTGATCGAGGCAGCGTTGCGCGCCGGTGAGGGTGCGCTGGCCAGGGCGCTCACGGCCGAGCGTTCGATGGCGCGGCCCGACAGTCCGCTGTCAGCGCTGTTTGTGCGACGCGCCGCCGATTTGTCGGAGAATTGACCCGAAGCGGATCTTGTTTTAAAAACTGGCCAAGTCAGATTTTTTCGAGACCCGAAAAAATTAACTGGCGTGGGAGGAAGACATGTATCTGGGCCTCGATCTCGGGACGTCGGGCGTCAAGGCGCTGCTGATCGATGCCGGGCAAACCGTCATCGGTTCCGGCCACGGTTCGCTTGATGTTTCACGGCCGCATCCCGGCTGGTCGGAACAGAATCCCGAGCACTGGATCCGGGCCTGCGAAGACGCAATCGCCGAACTCAGATCCTCCCATCCGGATGAACTCGCGGCAGTCAAGGGCATTGGCCTGTCCGGGCAGATGCATGGCGCCACGCTGCTCGACGCCGCCGACAAGGTGCTGCGTCCCTGCATCCTGTGGAACGACACGCGCAGCCATGCCGAGGCGGCCGTGCTCGACGCCGATCCGCGCTTCCGCGCCCTGACCGGCAACATCGTCTTTCCCGGTTTCACCGCGCCGAAACTTGCCTGGGTGAAAAACAACGAACCCGCTCTCTTCGCCAAGGTCGCAAAAGTGCTGCTGCCCAAGGACTTCCTGCGGCTCTGGCTTTCGGGCGAACACATTTCGGAAATGTCGGATTCTGCCGGTACCTCCTGGCTCGATGTCGGCAAGCGGCGCTGGAGTACGGACCTGCTCGCAGCGACGTCGCTCGACGAGAGGCAGATGCCGTCGCTGGTTGAGGGTACGCACAAGGCAGGCGCACTGCGCAGCGAATTGGCATCGAAATGGGGCGTCCAGGCCGGCATTCCGATCGCCGGCGGCGCCGGCGACAATGCGGCCTCGGCCTGCGGCATGGGCACGGTCGGCGCCGGCCACGCTTTCGTCTCGCTCGGCACATCGGGCGTGCTGTTTGCCGCCAACGCTTCCTACCTGCCCAACCCGGCAAGTGCCGTGCATACCTTCTGCCACGCGCTGCCGAACACCTGGCATCAGATGGGGGTCATCCTGTCGGCGACGGATTCGCTCAACTGGCTGTCCGAAATCACCGGGAAGAGCGCCGGTGAATTGACCGTTGAGCTCGGCGACACATTGAAGGCGCCCAGCGGCGTGTCCTTCCTGCCTTATCTTTCGGGTGAGCGCACACCCTACAATGATGCCGCCATTCGCGGCGCGTTCACCGGGCTGGCGCATGAATCGAGCCGTGCCGTGCTGACCCAGGCCGTGCTGGAGGGTGTGGCCTTTGCCTTCCGCGACAGCCTCGAAGCGCTGGCCAAGGCCGGCACGAACTTGACGCGGGTGACGGCGATCGGCGGCGGCTCGCGCTCGCACTACTGGTTGAAGGCGATTGCCACCGCGCTTCAACTGCCTGTCGACATTCCCGCCGACGGCGATTTCGGCGCCGCCTTTGGTGCCGCACGGCTCGGTCTGATTGCTGCGACGGGTGCCGATCCGCTTGAAGTCTGTACGGCACCGAGAACGGATGCGACGATCGAACCGGACGCGGCCCTTGGCGGGGTCTATGCCGACGCCTATCAGCGCTACCGGGCGCTTTATCCGGCAATCAGGGCTGTAACCGCGTGAGTCGGCGCGAGGCGCCCCCCTCTGCCCTGCCGGGCATCTCCCCCGCAAGGGGGGAGATCAGCAGCTTTGACGGCGGCGCCAGTCTTGCAACGTGGCTAATTGGCGAAGGCGCGGATGCCCGCCAATCTCCCCCCTTGCGGGGGAGATGGCCGGCAGGCCAGAGGGGGGTGCCTCGTACCTGCTTTACCCAGAAGAGTTCACTGCGCAGGCACCTTGTCGAGAAAGCCGGTGACGCTCTTGAGGCGGCCGTTCTCGATGATTCCGATGTCGGTACCTTCGATCACCGAAGGCGTCCCCTCAGGTCCGAGATTCCACGAGAAGCGGATCATGTCGGCAAAACCGTCCGGCGTGCCCTTCAGCGAGAACCGGAAGCCGGCAAAGCGCTGCTGCACGCCGTCGATCAGAGCCGCGACGCCTTCATGGCCGTCGCCCTGCATGAGCGGATCACGATAGCTGACGTCTTCCGTGAAGGCCGCCTTGAGCAATTCGGCCCGGCGGCCGGCATCGCTTTCGTTCCAGGCGGTGATGTAGTTCTGGGCGATCTTGGTGAGGTCGGTCATGGTCTGTCTCCTTCATTTGACGGTTTTGACATGACCCTTTTCGACCAGCGCTGGCCTGAAACCAATTACGCCTGAGGTAATGGCGGCAGAACTTTGTGAGAGGACAGAAATCATGAGCAGCGGATTTTTCGGCGACATCAAGAAAATCAAATATGAAGGGCCGGATTCGACCAATCCGCTGGCCTATAGATTCTACAATCCCGACGAGGTCGTCGCCGGCAAACGGCTGGAAGACCATCTGCGCTTCGCCGTCGCCTACTGGCACTCCTTTGCCTGGCCGGGCGGCGATCCGTTCGGCGGCCAGACCTTCGACCGGCCGTGGTTCCCCAAGGCAGGCGGCACCGACACGATGGAGTTGGCCAAGCTCAAGGCCGATGTCGCCTTCGAGATGTTCTCGCTGCTCGGCGCACCCTATTTCTGCTTCCACGACGCCGATGTGCGGCCGGAGGGCAAGGACTTTTCCGAAAGTGCCGCGCGCCTCGATGAGATCGCCGATTACTTCGCAGGCAAGATGAAGCAGACCGGCGTCAAGCTGTTGTGGGGCACGGCCAACCTGTTCTCCAATCGCCGCTTCATGTCGGGTGCGGCCACCAATCCCGATCCGGACGTCTTTGCCTACGCGGCGGCGACGGTAAAAAGCTGCATCGACGTCACCAAGCGGCTGAAGGGCGAAAACTACGTGCTGTGGGGCGGGCGCGAAGGCTATGAGACGCTGCTCAACACCGACCTCGCGCGCGAGCAGGAACAGGCCGGCCGGTTCCTCAGCATGGTCGTCGACTACAAGCACAAGATCGGTTTCAAGGGCGCGATCCTGATCGAGCCGAAGCCGCAGGAGCCGACCAAGCATCAGTACGATTACGATGTCGCCACCGTCTACGGCTTCCTCAAGCGCTTCGGGCTGGAGAAGGAGGTCAAGGTCAATATCGAGCAGGGCCACGCCATCCTGGCCGGCCATTCCTTCGAGCACGAACTGGCTCTGGCCAATGCGCTCGGCATTTTCGGTTCGATCGATATGAACCGCAACGACTACCAGTCGGGCTGGGACACCGACCAGTTCCCCAACAACGTGCCGGAAATGGCGCTGGCCTACTATCAGGTCCTGCAGGCCGGCGGCTTCAAGACCGGCGGCACCAATTTCGACGCCAAGCTGCGCCGCCAGTCGCTCGATCCGCAGGACCTGCTGATCGGCCATATCGGCGGCATGGATTCTTGCGCACGCGGCCTGAAAGCCGCGGCCCGCATGGTCGAGGACAAGGCGCTATCGGCGCCGCTGGCCGAACGTTATGCCGGCTGGAACACGGCCGAGGGCAAGGCGATGCTCGCCGGCAAGCGCACGCTGGAGGATATCGCCGAGCGCGTCGTCAAGAAGAAGATCGAGCCGCAGCCGAGGTCCGGTCGCCAGGAACTGCTGGAAAATATCGTCAACCGCTACGTGTAAGGCGCGCGCCGCTCCATCTCTGGACCGACATCCGACACCACTGGCTGAAAGCCGCCGCTATCGCCATCTGCTAGTCAGCCCACTTCGCACGAGGCTGCCGGGGATCGCACAGATCTTCGGCAGCCAGCGTGTGATCAAGATGCCACGCGTGTCGCCGAAAGAGGGCCCGTGCGGCAGCCTTTATTTTATGCATGTCGCCATCCCAAAATCGCTGTGCGCTTTTGGGCGACATGCATTGGCGGGAGACGGAAAATGGCAGAGGATCGAATCATCGTGCGCCCGGCGCAGGCGAGCGATATTCCGGCGTTGAAGCAGGTGCTGCATGAAACCTTCGAAGGCACATGGCTGCCGAACATCACCGAAGCAGCGGCGCGGCGCTATGTCGAGACGGATATTGGCGGGCGCTATGTCGACCAGAGCTGGCCTGAATTCGCCGTTGCCGAGATCGATGGCGAGGTCGCCGGCCTGATCCATTGGCGCGCGGATTTCATCGAGGCCCTGCACGTCATGGCGTCCCGTCAAGGCCAAGGTGTCGGCCGCAAGCTGCTTTCCCATGCCGAACAGGCGATCGGCGCCGCCGGATTGGCGCAGGCGCGGCTGGAAACCGACACGTTCAACCTGCCCGCACAAGCACTCTACAAGGCGGTCGGCTATATCGAAAAAAACCGCTATCCAGACGACGAATGGGACAGTGGCTTCACCACGGTGCTGTTCGAAAAGCGGCTGTAGATTTCTCCTTGACCTGACCTGCCAAGGCGCAGGAACAGCTTTGCGCATGGCCCGGTCCCGCGACATGGTTTTGCCCTTCGACGCCCTTCAATGACCTCGCTCTTGCCTTCAAACTGCCGTCACGAATCTCGTATAAGACTGGCTCGTGGCGGGAGAGGAAGAAGGAGGCGAACCGATATGCAGAACGAACGTGAAATCGACGCCCTGCTCTCACCTGGCGAGGCCGGATCGATCATCGATAGACTGATGGCAATGCCGCATCCGAAGGATGGCACGCGCCGCTCGAACGAGTGGGACCGCGCCGTCGCCAGCCGTTTTGAGACCCACCTTGCTAAACAGATGCGCTCGCAGATCGATGGCGGCAGCGGCCGTCAGGACGCGGCCTGATCTTTCCGATTTTGTGCATATCGTCGTCCTTTCGGTCGACCTGCACTCAGCCCCGGCGCAGCCTGACCGGCGCTTCACCGAAAGCCCTTGAAAACGCCCTAGAAAATGCCGCGGCGGACGAAAATCCGGTCCGCCCGGCAATGTCGGCCATCGCCACTCTGGTGTCGACCACCAGCCGGCGGGCAGCACCCAGGCGCAGCCTGAGATAATAGGCGCCTGGCGTCTCGCCGATCGACTTGCGAAAGATGCTTTCCAGCGTCCGTGCCGTCACCCCGGCACGTTTTGCCACCGCTTCTATGGTGAGCGGCTGGTCGACATGCGATTCCATAAGCCGGATGGCTTGCGCCAGCCGCGGATCGTAGCCGTCGAGCCGGCCAAGCGAGACCAGTGGCTGGGCGTCGGTCGCGGCACGCGCCTGGTCATAGATGAAGACGCTGGCGACATCGAGCGCGACGGCCATGCCCAGCCGCGTGCGAATGAGATGCAGCATCAGGTCGAAGGTCGGCGACGCGCCGCCCGACGTGAACACCGGCCCGTCTATGACGTAGCGGTCCGGACGCACGTCGACCCCGGGGAAAGCCGACGAGAAATCCTCCATGTCCTCCCAGTGGGTGGTGGCGCTGCGCCCTTCCAGCAGGCCGGCGCGCGCCACCAGCCAGGTGCCGGCCTCGACACCGCCGCACGCGCGGGCCGTACGCGCAGCCCGGCGCAGTCCGGACAACAGAGCCGAGGTTGCATAATTCTGGGTGCCGAAGCCGGCGACGACGACAAGGACGTCGGTCGGCTCGCCCGCGTCGAAACGGCCACTGACCGCCACCGGCAGGCCGCATGTGGTGACCGGAGCCTCGCCGGTCACCGAGACCAGCTTGAAATCGAACAAGGTCTCGCCGGCGATACGGTTGGCGGCGCGCAGCGGATCGACGGCTGAGGCCACGCACATGATCGACGAGCCGGAAAACACCAACAGCGTCACCTTGAGCGGCAGACGCTCGGCGCGAAAGATCGTCGGTTTTTCGTTTTTCGTCACGGAAGCTTCGTAAAACGCAAAACAGTTTCCGGCAAGTCGGGCATTGTTGTGGCGTGTATCTAAGGGAGGAGAGTTCCATGCCGCTAGCGATGAACCGTGAGGTTTTCATTACCTGTGCCGTGACCGGGTCCGGCGGCTCGCAGGACCGCAGCCCGCATGTGCCACGCTCGCCCAAGCAGATCGCCGATTCCGCCATCGACGCAGCCAAGGCGGGTGCGGCGATCGTGCACTGCCATGTGCGCGATCCCGAAACCGGCAAGCCGAGGCGCGATGTGCATCTTTACCGCGAAGTGACCGAGCGCATCCGCGCGGCGGAAGTCGACGTCATCCTGAACCTAACCGCCGGCATGGGCGGCGACATGGTGTTCGGATCGCCGGAAGCGCCGCTGCCGCTCAACGAAAAAGGCACCGACATGGGCGGCGCCACCAACCGCATGGAACATGTGCGCCAGTGCCTGCCGGAAATCTGCACGCTCGACTGCGGCACCATGAATTTCGCCGAAGCCGACTATGTCATGACCAACACGCCCGGCATGCTGCGCGCCATGGGCGGCATGATGACGGCGCTCGGCGTCAAGCCGGAGATCGAGGCCTTCGACACCGGCCATCTGTGGTTCGCCAAGCAGCTGGTCGAGGAAAATGTGCTCAATCCGGATGCGCTGGTGCAGTTGTGCATGGGCGTGCCGTGGGGCGCGCCTGACGATCTCAACACCTTCATGGCCATGGTCAACAACGTGCCGTCGACCTGGAACTGGTCGGCCTTTGCCATCGGCCGCAACCAGATGGCCTATGCCGCGGCGGCGGTGCTGGCCGGTGGCAATGTCCGGGTAGGTCTCGAAGACAATCTGTGGCTCGACAAGGGCGTGCTGGCGACCAATGCTCAGCTGGTCGAGCGTGCCGCCAGCATCGTCACCAATCTGGGCGCCAGGATTCTTGGGCCGGAAGAGGTGCGGCAAAAGCTCAACCTCACCAAGCGGGCGCCGATCGCGGCATAACTTATTCATCGGGAGGGGCGGCATGACTACCGTAAAATTCACCGCGATGAAGGATGGCGACCGGGACGACTACGAGTTCCTGACCGCGCATGAGATCGACTATGCGGCAAGGACCGGCGAGCGGCTGCTCGATGCGCTGGTCCAGCTCGACGCGGGCCTGTCGGGCTACAAGATCACCCGGCTCGGCCATTCGCTGCAGGCGGCGACGCGTGCCTGGCGCGACGGCGCCGACACCGACTGGATCGCCTGCGCGCTGCTGCACGACATCGGCGACATTTACGCGCCATACAATCACGACGAATATGCCGCTTCGATCCTGAAACCCTTCGTGCGCGAACAATGCACCTGGGTGGTGGAAAAGCATGGCGACTTCCAGCGGCTCTACTATGCCCATCATCTGGGCGGTAACCGCCATGCGCGCGACCGCTTTGCCGGCCACGCCTATTTCGACGATTGCGACCAGTTTTGCGAACGCTGGGACCAGTCGAGCTTCGACCCCGACTATGACACCCTGCCGATCGAATTCTTCCGGCCCTTCGTGCTCGAAGCCTTTGCCCGCAAGGCCTACGACCCGTCCGTGATCCGCGCCGGCGAACGCGTGCCGCTCATAGATCCCACAACCGCCATGACCAGAACCGGAGCTTCCGCATGAGCATCATCAACAAGGCAGCCGCCATCGGTGGCGGCGTCATCGGCGCCGGCTGGGTGGCGCGGCTGCTGCTCAACGGCATCGACGTGTCGATCTTCGATCCCGATCCCGAGGCGTCGCGCAAGGTCGGCGAAGTGATGAAGGGCGCGCGCCGCGCCTACAAGCAGATGGTGCCCGGCGGCCTGCCCAAGGAGGGCAAGCTGACCTTCGCCAAGACCATCGCCGAGGCAGTGGCCGATGCCGATTTCATTCAGGAAAGCGTGCCGGAACGGCTCGACCTCAAGCACCGGGTGCTCGCCGAGATCGATACCCACGCGCCGGCCAATGCGATTGTCGGCTCATCGACCTCCGGCATCAAGCCGACCGACATGCAGGTGGCGATGAAGAAGCATCCGGAGCGGCTGGTCGTCGGCCATCCGTTCAACCCGGTCTATCTCCTGCCGCTGGTCGAGATCGTCGGTGGCGAGCAGACCTTCCCAGAGGCGATCGAGGTCGCCAAGGAGATGTATGCCTCGATCGGCATGAAGCCGGTCGTCATCCGCAAGGAGATCGAGGCCTTCGTCGGCGACCGCCTGCTCGAAGCGGCATGGCGCGAGGCGCTATGGCTGATCAAGGACGGCATCTGCACGGTCGAGGAACTCGACGACATCATGCGCTACGGCTTCGGCCTGCGCTGGGCGCAGATGGGCATGTTCCAGGTCTATCGCGTCGCCGGCGGCGAGGCCGGCATGCGCCACTTCATGGCGCAGTTCGGGCCCTGCCTGAAATGGCCATGGACCAAGCTGATGGATGTGCCGGAGTTCAACGACGAACTGGTCGACCTGATCGCCACGCAGTCGGACGACCAGGCGCATGGCCTGTCGATCCGCGAACTGGAAAAGATCCGCGACGATAATCTGGTCGCCATCATGGACGCGCTGTCGAAGCAGAACAAAGGCAAGGGCTGGGGCGCCGGCGCCCTGCACAAGGACTATACTAGGCAGTTGGCCAAACTGGCGGCGAAGAATCCCACGGCCTCCAAGGCGGCCGAGAAGGCCAAGGCGTTGAAGCCGGTGAAGAAAGCCGAAAAGCCGAAGAAAAAGACCGGCAAGAAGAAAGGCTGAGACCATGGATTTCGGGCTGTCGGAGGAACAGAGGCTCATCGTCGAGACGACGCGTGCGTTCGTCGAGAACGAGCTTTACCCGCATGAGCGCGAGGTCGAGCGCACCGGCGTGCTGCGCCGCGACCTGATCGAGGAGATCAAGGTCAAGGCAATCGAGGCCGGGCTCTATGCCGCCAACATGCCGGCCGATGTCGGCGGTGCAGGCCTCGATACCGTGACCTGGCTGCTTTACGAAAAGGAGCTCGGCCGCGCCAACTATGCACTGCACTGGACCTGCGTGGCGCGTCCCTCCAACATCCTCCTGGCCGGCACACCCGAGCAGCGCGAAAAGTATCTGTTCCCCTGCATCCGTGGCGAGAAATGGGACTGCCTGGCGATGACCGAGCCGGGCGCAGGCTCCGATTTGCGCGGCATGAAGGCGACCGCCGTGCAGGATGGCGACGACTGGGTGCTGAACGGCACCAAGCATTTTATCTCCCACGCCGACCTCGCCGACTTTGCCATCGTCTTCATGGCCTCAGGCGAAGAGGATTCGCCGCGCGGCAAACGCAAGAAGATCACCGCCTTCTTCGTCGACAAAGGGACGAAGGGCTTCACCGTCCGCGATGGCTACCGCAACGTCTCGCATCGCGGCTACACCAACGCCATCCTCGAATTCGACGATTGCCGGCTGCCCGCCGCCCAAGTGTTGGGCGAAGTCCACAAGGGTTTCGACGTCGCCAATTCCTGGCTCGGCGCCACCCGGCTGCAGGTCGGCGCCACCTGCCTCGGCCGCGCCGAGCGGGCGCTTGGTCATGCCGTGGAATACGCAGCACAACGCCAGCAGTTCGGCCAGCAGATCGGCAAATTCCAGGGCGTGTCGTTCAAACTCGCCGACATGGCGACCGAACTGAAGGCCGCCGACCTGATGGTGTTCGAAGCCGGCTGGAAGTACGATCAGGGCACCGTCACCGATCAGGACATGGCCATGGCCAAGCTGAAGGCCACCGAAATGCTTGCATACGTTGCCGATGAAGCGATCCAGATCCATGGCGGCATGGGGCTGATGGACGATTTGCCGCTGGAGCGCATCTGGCGCGACGCGCGCGTCGAGCGCATCTGGGAGGGCACGTCGGAAATCCAGCGCCACATCATTTCACGGGCGCTGCTGCGTCCGTTTGGGGCATAACATATGCACAAGCTTGAGCGTCTTCTGCGGCCGAAATCGATCGCCGTCTTCGGCGGTGCACAGGCCGCAGCCGTCGTCGCGCAGTCGATCAAGATGGGCTTTGCCGGCGATATCTGGCCGGTGCATCCGACCAAGGACGAGGTTGCCGGCCGCAGGGCCTATCGTTCGGTCGCCGATTTGCCGAGCGCACCGGACGCTGCCTTTGTCGGCGTCAACCGGCATTTGACCATCGAGGTGGTCAAGGCGCTGGCCGAACGCGGTGCTGGCGGTGCCGTCTGCTTTGCCGCCGGCTTCCTCGAAACCGAGGCCTATGACGACGACGGCGAGCGGCTGCAGGCCGAGCTGGTCGGGGCGGCCGGCTCGATGCCGATCATCGGGCCGAATTGCTACGGCCTGATCAATTATGCCGACGGCGCGCTTCTGTGGCCCGACCAGCATGGCGGGATAAGACTGGCCGAGGGCGGCAAGGGCGTCGCCATCATCACCCAGTCCTCCAACATCGCCATCAACATGACGATGCAAAGGCGCGGCCTGCCGATCGCCTTCCTGATGACCGCCGGCAACCAGGCGCAGACCGGCCTGTCCGAAATGGCGCTCGGCCTGATCGAGGACGAGCGGGTCACGTCGCTCGGCCTGCATATCGAGGCTTTCGATTCGGTAGCCGGCTTCGAGCGGCTGGCGGCACGGGCGCGCGAGCTGAAGAAGCCGATCATCGCCATGAAGGTCGGCCGTTCCGAACAGGCCAGGCAGGCGACTGTCTCGCATACCGCCTCGCTGGCCGGCTCGGACGCGGCCTCGGGTGCGTTCCTGCGGCGGCTCGGCATTGCGCGTGTCGATTCGATCCCCGCCTTCATCGAGGCGTTGAAGCTGCTGCACATCACCGGACCTTTGCCCGGTTATAGGCTGTCGTCGATGAGCTGCTCGGGCGGCGAGGCCTCTGTCATGGCCGACAGCGCCGAAGGGCGCTGGGTCAATTTCCCTGTACTGACCGACAGCCACCGCGCCCATGTCAAATCGACGCTCGGGCCGCTGGTCGCGGTCGCCAACCCGCTCGACTACCACACCTTCATCTGGAACAACGAGCCGGCGATGACCGCCACCTTCACGGCCATGGTGTCGGGCGGCTTCGACCTCAACATGCTGGTGCTCGATTTTCCGCGCCCCGACCGCTGCTCGGTCACCGACTGGTGGGCGACGCTACGCGCCTTCGAATCGGCGCTGAAGACCAACAAGGCACATGGCGCGATCGTCTCCTCGCTGCCGGAGAACCTGCCGGAGGAATACACGGCCGAGTTGATGGCGCGCGGCATGGTGCCGTTGTTCGGCATTTCGGAAGCCATGGATGCAGCCGGGGCGGCGGCCTTCATCGGCTGGGCTTGGGCCGAACCGCAGGCGCAGCCGATCGACACGTCCGCATCCGGTGCGCCTGGCGGCGACCACGTCACGCCCGATGAGGCCGAGGCGAAGTCACGGCTGATCAAGGCCGGCCTGCCGGTGCCGAAGGGCGAACGCGCCGCCAATGCGGTCGAGGCGGTGATCTCTTCCATGGCGCTCGGCTTCCCGGTGGCGCTGAAGGCGCTCGGCGTCAGCCACAAATCCGAAGTTGGCGCCGTCAGGCTCAATCTCAGGGATGCCGAATCCGTCAGCACCGCGGCGCATGACCTCTTGCCGCTCGGCACCGGGCTCTATGTCGAGCGCATGGTGCGCGACGGTGTCGCCGAGCTCATCGTCGGCTTCACCCGCGATCCGATGTTCGGCGCGGTGATGACGCTCGGCACCGGCGGCGTGCTGGTCGAGCTGTTGCGCGACAGCGTTACGCTCATGCTGCCGGCGACCCGCGACGATATCGAGGCGGCGCTGCGCGGCCTGAAACTGTTCCCGCTGCTCGAAGGCTATCGCGGCCGGCCGAAAGCCGATGTCGCGGCTGCCATCGATGCCATTTCGGGCATTGCCGCCTTCGTGCAGCAGAATGCCGGTGAGATCGAGGAACTCGACATCAACCCGCTGATCGTCTGTGCAGAGGGCAAGGGCGCCTGGATCGCCGACGCGCTGCTGGTGCTGGGAGAGAACAAGAATGTCTGACGTCATTTCGACCCGCCGCGAGGGCACCATCCTCGAAGTCACCCTCGACCGGCCCAAGGCCAACGCCATCGACCTGAAGACCTCGCGGCTGATGGGCGAGACCTTCAAGGCATTCCGAGACGATCCGGAATTGCGCGTCGCCATCGTCAAGACCGCAGGCGACAAGTTCTTCTGCGCCGGCTGGGATTTGAAGGCCGCTGCAGGCGGCGATGCGGTCGACGGCGACTATGGCGTCGGCGGCTTTGCCGGGCTACAGGAATTGCGCGACCTCAACAAGCCGGTCATCGCTTGCGTCAACGGCATGGCGGTGGGCGGCGGCTTCGAACTGGCGCTTTCCTGCGACCTCA
The DNA here is from genome assembly GCF_040320765.1 of Mesorhizobium sp. M0618. Classification (NCBI taxonomy): domain Bacteria; kingdom Pseudomonadati; phylum Pseudomonadota; class Alphaproteobacteria; order Hyphomicrobiales; family Phyllobacteriaceae; genus Mesorhizobium; species Mesorhizobium sp. M0618. Next base: position 108,337 of record NZ_JAMYQH010000001.1, read on the forward strand.
TCTACGCCTCCGGCCATTCCTCCTTCGCGCTGCCCGAAATCCGCGCCGGCACGCTGGCCGATGCGGCAACGATCAAGCTGCCGAAGCGCATCCCCTACCATGTCGCCATGGACCTGCTGCTCACTGGCCGCTGGATGGATGTCGCTGAAGCGCATCGCTGGGGCCTGGTCAACGAAGTGCTGCCCAAGGAGAAGCTCGAGGAGCGCGTCTGGGAGATCGCCCGGCTGCTGGCCGGCGGCCCGCCGCTGGTGTTTGCCGCGATCAAGGAGACGGCGCGCGTGGCCGAGGCGCTGACCTTCCAGGATGCGATGAACAGGGTGACGCGGCGCCAGTTGGCGACGGTCGATGCGCTTTATGGTTCCGAGGACAATATGGAAGGTTTTCGCGCGTTTGCGGAAAAGCGCGATCCGGTGTGGAAGGGGAAGTAGTGGGAACGATGGCGTCCCGTCACACCCCCCTCTGCCCTGCCGGGCATCTCCCCCGCAAGGGGGGAGATTGGATGTCGTTTCTGCTTTCGCCAATCGTCAACGTTGCAAGAAGAGCGCCGCGATCGACGCTGTCGATCTCCCCCCTTGCGGGGGAGATGTCCGGCAGGACAGAGGGGGGTGCCCAGGTTCGACTTCGGCAGCCTCACTCATGACCGACTACAAAACCCTCATCGACGCCGAGACGTGGGCCTTTATCGAGGGGACGAATTCCTATTACCCGCCCGATACAATCGACTACACGATCGCGCAGCAGCGCGAGATCTACGACCGCATGTGCCGCGAGTTCTTTGCCGGCCATCCCGACGGCGTTGCGGTCGAAACCTCCGCAATTTCAACCCTCACGCACGACATCCCGATCCGCACCTACCTAAGCACACACGAAGCTGCGGTGACGGTGCTCTATGTCCATGGCGGCGGCTTCATCCTCGGTGGGCTGAACAGCCACGACGATGTTTGCGCGGAGCTGTGCGCCCGCACAGGCTATGACGTGGTCTCGGTCGATTATCGGCTGGCGCCGGAACATCTGCATCCGGCCGCCTTCGACGATGCGATGAGCGCCTTCGAATGGGCCACCTCCACCCGCAACCACCCAATTCTGCTGTGCGGCGACAGCGCCGGCGGCAATCTCTGCGCCGCCGTCAGTCACGCCACGCGCGGCCATTCGAAAAGGCCGGTTGGCCAGGTGCTGATCTATCCCGGCCTCGGCGGAGACCGCTCGAAAGGCTCCTATGTCAAGCACGCCGAAGCGCCGATGCTGACCGTGCGCGATCTCGAATTCTACAAGCACATCCGCACCGGCGGCGTGGATAGGACCGGGGACATCACGCTGGCCCCGCTCGCCGACATCGACTTCTCCAACCTGCCGCCGACAATGCTGATCACCGCTGAGTGCGACCCGTTGTCGTCGGATGGTGAGAACTATCGAGACCTAGTCGTGGCGGCGGGCGGACGCGCGACCTGGTTCGAGGAAGCGGGGCTGGTGCATGGTTATCTCCGAGGCCGGCACACGGTCGGCCGCGCCCGCACCAGCTTCACCCGGATCGTCGATGCGGTGACCGCGCTTGGACAGGGCGATTGGCGCTGGTGATCGCGGCTAGACTCCGGGGGCCGACCGGCGCCGGCTCACCCTACCGAAGCGGCCGCCGACCGACCGGCGCTGCGGCCGGAAAAGATGCAGCCGCCGAGGAAGGTGCCTTCGAGCGCCGCATAGCCATGCACACCGCCCCCGCCGAAACCGGCGGCTTCGCCGACGGCGTAGAGTCCCGCGACCGGCTGGCCATCGGCATCCAGCACGCGGCTGTCGAGGTCGGTCTGCAGGCCGCCCAGCGTCTTGCGGGTCAGGATGTTGAGACGCACCGCGATCAGCGGGCCATTTGCCGGATCGAGCATCTTGTGCGGCTTGGCCGTGCGGATCAGGCGGTCGCCGAGATAGGCGCGCGCCCCGCGCAGGGCGCTGATCTGCATATCCTTGGAGAACGGGTTGTCGAGCTGCCTGTCGCGGGCGCGGATTTCCCGCTCTACCTGGGCGACGTCGAGCAGCGGCTCGCCGCCGGCCAGCGCGTTCATGCGGGCGACCAGCGCCGGCAAATCGGCCTCGACGATGAAATCCTCGCCCTTCTCCATGAACGCCTTGACCGGACCCGGAATGCCTGACGTGGCGCGGCCGAGCACCTGGCGCCAGCTCTTGCCGGTCAGGTCCGGGTTCTGCTCGGAGCCCGACAGCGCGAACTCCTTCTGGATGATTTTCCTGGTCAGGATGAACCAGGAATAATCGAAACCGGTGCTCATGATATGGCTGAGCGTGCCCAGCGTGTCGAAGCCGGGATAGAGCGGCACCGGCAAGCGCTTGCCGCGCGCATCGAGCCACAGCGATGACGGGCCGGGCAGGATGCGGATCGCATGGTCGGTCCAGATCGGCGACCAGTTCCTGATGCCCTCGACATAGTGCCACATGCGGTCGCGGTTGACGATCGAGCCGCCGGCCCGTTCGGTGATCGCCAGCATTCGGCCGTCGACATGGTCGGGCACACCGGTGATCATGCGCTTGGGCGCCGTGCCAAGCCGCTTGGGCCAATTCTCCCGCACCAGTTGATGGTTGGCGCCGATGCCGCCGGAGGCGACGATCACCGCTTGGGCGTGAAGCTCGAAATCGCCTGATATTTCGCGCGAACTCTTGTGGCCGCGCTCGACAGCGCTGGGCTGCAGGATGGCGCCGCGCACACCGGTCACAACAGCACCCGTCCGCGTCAGTTCATTGACCCGATGACGGAACTTGAAGCTTATCAATCCGCGTTTTTGCGCCTCGCGCACGCGCTGCACGAACGGTTCGAGAACGCCGGGGCCGGTGCCCCAGGTGATGTGGAAGCGCGGCACCGAATTGCCGTGGCCGATGGCATTGCCGCCGCCGCGCTCGGCCCAGCCGACCACCGGAAAGAATTTCAGGCCGCGTTGCATCAGCCAGGAGCGTTTTTCGCCGGCGGCGAAGCCGACATAGGCTTCCGCCCATCTGCGCGGCCAGAAATCCTCGGGCCGATCGAAAGCCGCGGTGCCCAGCCAGTCTTCGAGCGCCAGGTCATGCGAATCGCGGATGCGCATGCGCCGCTGCTCGGGCGAATCGACGAGGAAAAGGCCGCCGAACGACCAGAACGCCTGGCCGCCGAGCGACTGCTCCGGCTCCTGGTCGACGATGATGATTTTCTTGCCGGCCTCGGCAAGCTCGGCGGCGGCAACCAGCCCTGCAAGGCCAGCGCCGACAATGATCACGTCCGCATCGTCAGCCATCTTTCCTCCCAGAATTAGCCGGCTATTTCAACGCAAGGGGTCAGACGGCCTCCCAGCCGTCCGTGCCGCCGGCGCGGAAGATGGCATCGATGACTTTCTGATTGAGCACAGATTCCTCCAGCGTGAAGACGCGCTCCTTGCCGCCCTGTGCCGCACGCGCGAAGGTCTCGACCTCCAGCCGGTACTGCTGCGTGCCGGGAAAGCGGAACACCTGCGCCTCGGAGTGGTTCTGGTTGTGCAGTTCGACGCGGTGGTGGTCGTAGAGCCCGGCATTGAAAGGCGAGAACAACTCGATGAAACCCTTCTCACCGTGGAACACCATGACCTGGCGCGCCGCCATCTGCGTCGACAGGTAGAAGGACAGTTCGAAGTCACCGAAATCGGCGCGGATCGAGGAGTAGATGTCGGTGCCGAATTTCTGGTCGCGCTCGATCGTCGCCTGCACGCGCAGCGGCTCCTTGCCGGTCGAAAAGCGCGTCGACACGGTCGGGTAGACGCCGATGTCGGGCAGCGCGCCGCCGCCGAGGTCGAGCTGGTTGCGCATGTTGCTGGGGTCGACATTGTAGTAGGAGAAGGCACCCTGCACATGGCGCAGCCGGCCGATGGCGCCGCTGGCGATCAGGTCGCGTACCTTGATCCATTGCGGGTGGTAGATGACCATGAAGGCCTCGCAGACCAGCACCTTTTTCTGGTCGCGCAGCTTGATCAGCGGAAGAATGTCGTTGGCGTCGAGCGCCAGCGGCTTTTCGACCAGCACGTGCTTGCCGGCTTCGATGGCCTTTGCCGTCCATTCGACATGCTGCGAAGTCGGCAGCGGGATGTAGACGCCGTCGACCTCATTGGAGGCAAGCAGTTCCTCATAGGAGCCGAAGGCATGCCGCGCGCCGAAGCGGTCGGCGAGCGCCTTGGCCTTCGACAGGTCGCGGCTGGCGATCGCCGACAGCACGCCATTCTCCGCCTCGACCATGGCCGGCAACAAATGCTCGCGGCCGATCTTGGCCGTCGACAACACACCCCATCGGAACATCAGGCTTCTCCTCTCGATTACAGGCGACGAGGTTTGCCCGAAATCGGGAGAAAAGCCAATTAGAGACTGTCCAACGAACCGCGCCTTCGTCATCCTCGGGCTTGACCCGAGGATCCATGCCGCGACATCCGCCAAGGAATGCAGCGGAACGGATTCTGGACCGTGGCAACGCCTTGATGTCGCGGCATGGATCTTGGGGTCTGCGCCGCGTCGCTTCGCTCCTTGCTACGCCCCAGGATGACGATGCGCGAGGTGTGTCTGCCAATCGCAAAGGTGCTGACAGAGAGCTAACCCCTTTTGCCGGTCAGCGTCATATCGAAGTCGACGATGTTGGAATAGATCGGCGTGCCGACATCCATGCCGTAGCGTGACCTCAACACCTTGCCGGTGACATGGAATTTTATGGTGCCAGCCTTGAGACCGCCAAGCTCGGCCGTGAATTTTTCCGGGAACGTCTTGCCGCGCGCCGTCAGCCGGCCGCTGACGAGGGCCGTGGTGTCGCTGGTTCGGGTCACGCTGGTCGAGCGGAACTGGATTTCCGGGTTCTTGGCGGCATCGAACACCGCGTCGGAGCGCAGGAAGGCATCGATACGGCCCTGGCCGGTGCCGACGCTTTCGGGAAAGATGGTGAAATTGACCTGCGAGCGCCCGACATCGCTGTTGTCGATGCGGATCGACCCCTTGAAGCGGGCAAAGGCGCCATTGAGGCTGCCGCCGCCGACCTTGTCGATGGAGAAGCGGATGCTGGAGCTGGCCGGGCTAATCGAATAGCTGCCGGCGGCGTCACCAAGCGCGACGGCCGCTGAAACAGGCATGGCAAGGCAAGCGGCGACCGCCGCAAATCCGAGGATGCGCGTGTACATGGGATGTTCCTTGTTGGAGGCAGCGCATTTCTTGCGCCCTCACTCCATGAACGAATGAACCGCTCGCTCTATTCCGGATCTGACGAAGGCGTGATCATGCGCGTGAGCACGCCATCCCTGAGCTGGAAATGATGCCGCAGTGCCGCCGCGACGTGGAGCGCGACCAGAGCCATGCCGGCATAGCCGAGATACCAGTGCGCCGCCGCCCAGAAGCTTTCGGCACCATCCGATTCGGCCAGCGGCAGGTTCGGCATGATGAACAGGTTGAACGGCAGGCTGGGAATCTCCAGCATCGAGACCGACACCAGCGCCCAGCCGGACAAGGGCAAGGCAAGCTGGAACGCGTAGAGCGCAAAATGGGCCAACGGTGCCGCCCGACGCTCCAGAGTCCCGACCGAGCGCGGCAGCGGCGGCCATACATTGCCAAGGCGCCAGGCGATGCGCAGGACGATCAGGCCGAGCAGCAGAAAACCGAAGGATTTGTGCAGCTGGATCAGTTCGAAGGCGGTGCGCTGGCTGGTCAGCCGCACCATGACGAAGCCGAGTCCGAACTGGCCGATGAAGATGAGCGCAATCAGCCAGTGGAGAATGATCGCGCCCCAGCCGTAGCTGGTCGTGCTATTGGTGATCGATGTTTGCATCGTTGGTGAACGACCGCGATGCCGGTTTTCTTCCACCAGGGGGAGGGGCGAGCCCGCTCTATCCACTCACCTTGAAGAAATCGACAAACGCCCTAAGCGCTGGCCGCATCTGACGGCGGCTCGGATAATAGACAAAGAAGCCGTCGAAGGGCGGGCACCAGTCCTCCAGCACGCGGATCAGCCTGCCGTCGGCGAGCGGTGCGCGGACATAATCCTCAAAGACGAAGGCAAGCCCGGCGCCGTCGACCGCCGCCTGGGCGATCAGATGGTCCTCGTCGAGGATCAGCGGTCCCTCCACCGCCATCTCGATCCTCTCGCGGCCTTTCTCGAATTCCCAGCGGTAGAGGATGCCGCTGGAGAAGCGGAAGCGGATGCAGCGGTGGCCGGCTAGGTCGCGCGGGTGGAGCGGCTTGGGGCTCACCTCGAAATAGACCGGGGCGCCGACCACCGCGCCGCGAAGGTCCGGCCCGATGCGCACCGCGATCATGTCGCGCTGCAGGCTCTCGCCTAGCCTGACTCCAGCATCGAAGCCGCCTTCCACCACGTCGGTGAAGCGGTCCTCGATGACGATCTCCAGCACGATGTCGGGATAGGCCGACGCAAAGGCGCCCAGCCGTGGCGTCAGCGCCAAATGGGCCGCCGTGCGCGGCACGGTCAGCCGCAGATTGCCGGCCGGCCGGTCGCGCGCTTCGATTGCCGTCTCCAGCGCCAGGTCGATCTCGGAAAGCGCCGGCCGCAATCGCTCGAGCAGTTGCGCGCCCTCCTCGGTCGGGGCAACGCTGCGCGTGCTGCGTGCCAACAGGCGCACGCCAAGCCGGGCTTCGAGGCTGGATACCGCGTGGCTAACCGCCGAAGGCGCGATGGCCAATTCCCTGGCAGCGCCGCGAAAGCTGCCGCATTGAGCGACAGTCGCCAGCACCGCCAGTTGTGAAAGATGCGCTCGATTCATTGATCTATCTTTTAGTACAGCCCGTGCGGATGAAAACCGATTATCGAACACAAGGCAAGGCGCTATTTCTCCCACATCGCAACAAGGAGACGCGTTATGCAAACCCGCAAGCTAGGAACTGAATTGAACGTCTACCCCGTCGGCCTCGGCTGCATGGGCATGAGCTTCGCCTATGGCGGCCAAGCGGAAGCCGATGCGATCGCCACGCTGCACCGCGCCGTCGACATCGGCGTCAATTTCTTCGACACGGCGGAAGTCTATGGCCCTTACGAGAACGAGATCCTGCTCGGCAAGGCGCTGAAGTCGGTGCGTGACAAGGTGACGATCGCGACAAAATTCGGCTTCAAGATTTTGGAGGAAGGCACAGGCCTCGACCGCATGGCGGGCGTCGACAGCCGCCCCGAGCACGTCAAGGCGGTCGCCGAGGCCTCGCTGAAACGGCTGGGCACCGATGTGATCGACCTCTACTATCAGCACCGTGTCGACCCCAACGTGCCGATCGAGGATACGGTCGGCGCCATGGCCGAACTGGTGCGCGAGGGCAAGGTGCGCGCGCTTGGCCTGTCCGAGGCGAGTGCCGCGACCATCCGCCGGGCCCATGCCGTTCATCCGATATCGGCCGTGCAGAGCGAGTATTCGCTGTGGAGCCGCGACCCGGAAGACGAGGTGTTCGCCGTCTGCCGCGAGCTCGGCATCGGCTTCGTTCCCTATAGCCCGCTCGGCCGTGGGCTGCTGACCGGCACGATCGCCAAGCCCGAGGCCTTGAGCGACGACGACTGGCGCCGGACCTTGCCGCGCTTCCAGGCCGAGGCGATGGAAGCCAATGCCGCCGTCATCGCCACGCTGGAAAAGCTGGCGGCTGAAAAGGGCGCAACCTCGGCGCAGCTGGCGCTGGCCTGGGTGCTGCACCAGGGCGATTTCATCGTACCGATCCCCGGTGCGCGCAAAATCCGCCATCTCGAGCAGAACACGGCGGCGGCGGACATTGCACTTAGCGCTGTCGAGGTGCAGGCGATTGGCGATGCGCTGTCGCCCGACAAGGTGGTCGGTAGGCGCTATGCGCAGAAGGAGTTGGCGCTGGTGAATGGGTGAAAGCTGGTGAGTAAGCGGAAGGGGTGCTTCGGCGCCCCTTTTCATGCGCGATGGTGCAGAAGGTTGCGTGACGTTGGCGCGAGGCACCCCCCTCTGTCCTGCCGGACATCTCCCCCGCAAGGGGGGAGATCGGATGTCACGCCGGCTTTCGCCAATCACCAACGTTGCAAGAAGGGTGCCGCCGATGAAGTTGCCAATCTCCCTCCTTGCGGGGGAGATGGCCGGCAGGCCAGAGGGGGGTGCCTCGCGCCAACATTCCGGCAACTCCCTACCAAGGCACGACAGTGGTCTCCGGCCAATACTCCTGGGCGCGTCTGCCCTTCACCTCATGCGTGCGCTGATTGTCCATCACCCGGTTCGGTGTGATGCGGAACGAAAAAATATCGTCAAGACCAAATGGAGCCACGATCTCGAGCTGCCCATCCGCATCGTATCGCACACCCACCGCATGGGTCTTCGACGCAAAATAGCTGACGGATTCGCTGGCGCTCGAATAGCGCGGGCAGGGTTGGCAGAACTTCTGCGGATACCATAGGTGCACCCGCGCCTGGTTGCGCACCTCGACCGGCAACGCTAGCCCCTCGAAATGCCGCGCCGCCCGGCGGATCACCGCGTCCTCGGCCTCGTAGGACAGGTCGCTGTCATCGAAGTAGAAGAGATCAACGTCCTTGATGCCGTAACCCGAAGGCTTGCCGGTCAGGTGGTTCCAGACACTGTTGTAGAGCGCGCCGGACACCACCAGCCAGTCCGGCAGGTCGAGCGTGCGAGCCCGCGCCAGCGCGTCGCGTAACAGCGGGTCGGCAAGCACGATGGCGAGAAACGCCGCGCGCTGTTCTTCGAAAGGAAGTCCGGAATAGCGCAGATGGTCCATCGCCCTTTGGAGGGCGATTCGCCATCTGCTCGCAAGTCTTAGCCGCGCAGAACGCCGCCCGTCTGCTTGCCGACATTCTCGATGATGCGCTTGGCCAGCGCCTCGAAATCCTCGTCGGTCAGCGTCTTTTCGACCGGCTGGATCGACACTTCGATGGCGATCGACTTCTTGCCCTCGCCGAGCGACGCGCCTTCGAAGATGTCGAAGACCGAGACGGCGGTGATGAGCTTCTTGTCGGCGGCGAGCGCTGCGCGCACCAGCGTGCCGGCCTCGACCGACTTGTCGACGACGAAAGCGAAGTCGCGCTTGACCGCCTGGAAGGGGGACAGTTCCAGTTTCGGCTTGGTTTTCGTCGGCTTGGCCTTCGGTTCGGGCACCGCATCGACGAACACCTCGAAGCCGCACAGCGGCCCGGAAACATCGAGCCCCTCCAGCGTCTTCGGGTGGAATTCGCCAAAGGTGCCGAGCACGGTTTTCGGGCCGAGCTTGATGGTGCCGGAACGGCCGGGATGGTACCAGGCTGGACCGCCGGCCTCGATCTGCAGCCGCTCGACCGGCGCACCGCAGGCTTCGAGCGCGGCGATTGCGTCGGCCTTGGCGTCGAACACGCCGACCGCACCCGAATTGCCGGCCCAGTTGCGGCCGGAGCCGTCGAGCTTGGCGGTGCCGCGACGCACACCGGCGGCGACGCGCCGCTGTTGGTCGGCGCCGTCGCCCTCATAGGTGCCCGACACTTCGAACAGCGCCACGTCGCCAATACCCTTGTCGGCATTGCGCTGTGCAGCGGCGATCAGCCCGGGCAGCAGCGACGGCCGCATGTCGGACATGTCGGCGGCGATCGGGTTGGCGAGCTTCAGCGCGGTCTGGCCACCGCCGAACAGCTCGGCATGCTTGGCCGGAATGAACGACCAGGTGACGGCTTCCATCATGCCGCGCACGGCAAGCGCGCGCTTGGCGGTGCGGGTACGGACCTGCAGCGTGGTGAGTATCCTGGCGTTGACCGCGTCATGCGCACCGAGCGGCTGCGGCGCGATGTTGTCGACGCCGTGGATGCGCATGACTTCCTCGACCAGATCTGCCTTGCCATCGACGTCGGGGCGCCAGGACGGCACGGCGACATCGACGACATCGCCCGAGCCCTCCGGCTTGAAGCCGAGGCGCGACAGGATGTCGAGGCTTTCCGCCCTGGGAACCTCGATGCCGGTCAGCCTCTTCACTTCCGAAAGCGGGAAGGAAACGATCTTCGACTTGTGGCCGGCATAACCGACGACTTCCATTTCGGTCGGCGTGCCGCCGCAGAAATCGAGCACCAGTTTCGTTGCCAACTCGACGCCGGGAACCATGAATTCGGGGTCCACGCCGCGCTCGAAGCGGTAGCGCGCGTCGGTGATGATGCCGAGCGTGCGGCCGGTGCGCGCCGTGGTGATCGGATCCCAAAGGGCGGATTCGATCAGCACGTCGGTCGTGTTCTCGTCGCAGCCCGAATGCTCGCCGCCCATGATGCCGGCGATGGACTCGACGCCATTGTCATCAGCGATGACACACATTTCCGGCGTCAGCGTGTATTCGCGGCCGTCGAGCGCCTGCACCTTTTCACCATCGCGCGCGCGGCGCACGACGAGATTGCCGGCAACCTTGCTGGCGTCGAACACATGCAGCGGGCGTCCGCGGTCGAAGGTGACGTAGTTGGTGATGTCGACCAGCGCGCTGATGGGTCTCAGCCCAATGGCGATCAGCCGCTGCTGCAGCCATTTTGGCGACGGCCCATTCTTGACGCCCTTGACCAGGTTGAGCGCGAAGCCGGGGCAAAGCTCCGGCGCTTCGATCGTCACCTTGACCGGACACATGCCATTGCCGACATGCGGCATGATGGCGCCGCCAACGAGGCGGCCAAGCCCGCTCGCCGCCAGATCCCTGGCGATGCCATAGACGCTGGTGGCATCCGGCCGGTTCGGCGTCAAATTGATCTCGATGACCGGATCGTCGATATGCGCATAGGCGGCGAAGCTGGTGCCGACCGGCGCATCCTCGGGCAGGTCGATGATGCCGTTGTGTTCGTCTGACAGTTCCAGCTCGCGCTCGGAACACATCATGCCGTGGCTTTCGACCCCCCTGATCTTGCCGACCGCCAGCGTCACGTCGATGCCGGGCACATAGGTGCCGGGCGCGGCAAAGGCGCCGATCAGGCCAGCGCGGGCGTTTGGCGCGCCGCAGACGACCTGCACGGGTGGCTTGCCGTCGCCCGTATCGACGGTCAGCACGCGCAGCCGGTCGGCATCGGGATGCTGGACCGCCGTCAGCACCCTGGCGATGACGAAGGGCTTCAGGCTTGACTTGTCGTCGACATGCTCGACTTCGAGGCCGATCGAGGTCAGCCGCTCGACGATCTCGTCGAGCGTAGCGTCGGTCTCTAGGTGGTCCTTGAGCCAGGAGAGGGTGAATTTCATGGGGCTGTTCCGTCTGGTCTTTTGACGCTTGATTTCAGATGTCTCGGCAGGTCGTCGGACATATGCAGGTAGGGCAGCTGCTCGCCGACATAGGCATGCAGCGTGGGTTCAAAATCGGCTGGCATGTCCATGGCGCCGAGCATGAAGTAGATGTCGTCTTCCAGCCGCTCGTCGACATAGGCGATGGGTGAGCCGCAAGTGCCGCAGAACGAGCGCGTCACCGGGCCGTTCTCGAACATCTTCAGCGCCTTGCCGGTGAACGCGACCTGACCGGCCGGGAAGCCGACAAAGGCCGATACAGGCGCGCCGCTGGCCCGCCGGCAATCGCCGCAATGGCAATAGCTGACGTGGTGCGGTTCGGCCGATGCCTCGAACCGCACGGCGCCGCAGCGACAGCCGCCGGCGTAGGGCGCTGTCATGCGCTCAGGCCCCCAAACAGCGTCGGCATGTCGAGCGGCCTGAACCCGTAATGCGACAGCCAGCGCACGTCGGCATCGAAGAAGGCGCGCAGGTCCGGCATGCCGTATTTCAGCATGGCGATGCGGTCGATGCCCATGCCCCAGGCAAAGCCCTGATATTCGTCCGGATCGAGCCCGCCATGGCGCAGCACGTTGGGATGGACCATGCCGCAGCCGAGGATCTCCATCCAGTCGGAGCCTTCGCCGAAGCGCACTTCGCCCGGCCGCGAGCGGTCGCACTGGATGTCGACCTCGAGGCTCGGCTCGGTGAACGGGAAGAAGGACGGCCGGAAGCGCATCTTGACCTGCGGCACCTCGAAGAAGGCCTTGCAGAACTCCTCCAGCACCCACTTCATGTTGGCGACGTTGGCCGTCTTGTCGATCACCAGCCCCTCGACCTGATGGAACATCGGCGAGTGAGTGGCGTCCGAATCCTGGCGGTAAGTCTTGCCCGGAATGACGATGCGGATCGGCGGCTTCTTCGTCTCCATGGTGCGTATCTGCACCGGCGAAGTGTGCGTGCGCAAAAGCTTGCGCTCGCCCTTCTCGTCCGGCTGGAAGAAGAAGGTGTCGTGCATCTCGCGCGCCGGATGGCCTTCGGGGAAATTCAGCGCAGTGAAATTGTAGTAATCGGTCTCGATATCGGGACCTTCCGCGATGGAAAACCCGAGGTCGCCGAAGATCGCCGCGATCTCATCGATGACCTGGCTGATCGGGTGGATACGGCCGCGCTCGGCCGGCGACTGCCGCACCGGCAGCGTCACATCGACCCTTTCGGCGGCGAGGCGGGCGGTGATCGCCACATCTTTCAACTCGGCCTTGCGCACCGTCAGCGCATCTGTGACGCGGTTCTTGAGCCCGTTGATTGCGGGGCCTTTGACCTGACGCTCCTCAGCGGTCATGGCGCCAAGGGTCTTCAGCATCTCGGACACGGCGCCCTTCTTGCCGAAAGCAGCGATGCGCACGGCCTCGATGGCCGGCTCATCGGCGGCCGAGGCGATTTCGGCCAGAAGTGAGTTTTCAAGCGTATCCAGGCCAGTGGTTGCGTCGTTCACGGTCAAACTCGCTACGTTGGAAATCAGCTCAAAGTGAAAGTCACTTTTAAGTTGAAAGTTCAGGCAAAAGAAAAACCCGCGCCAGCCGTGCCAGCGCGGGTTCCCCAAATCAGAATTGCGAATGCTTGGGAAGCGCTGGTCTTAGGCGACAGCGCTTTCAAAAGCGTTCGGCGTGGTGTTCTTCAGATATTCGAGCGCCACCTTGGCCTTGGCGACCAGGGCTGCGAAAGCCTGCGGCTCATGGATGGCCATGTCCGACAGGATCTTGCGATCGATCTCGATGCCCGACTTGTTGAGGCCGTCGATGAAGCGGCCATAGGTCAGGCCATGCTCGTGCGTCGCGGCGTTGATGCGCTGGATCCACAGCGCGCGGAACGAGCGCTTGCGGTTCTTGCGGTCGCGATACGCATACTGCATCGACTTTTCCACCGCCTGCTTGGCGATGCGGATGGTGTTCTTGCGGCGGCCGTAGAAGCCTTTCGCGGCTTTCAGGACCTTCTTGTGCTTGGCGTGCGAGGTGACGCCTCTTTTTACGCGTGCCATGTCATGATCTCCTTAAAAGCAATTCCAGGAAAAGTGCCTTGCGGTTTTCCGTTCGGAATTGCGTAAAACAAATGCGTGTCCGGACCGAATGATCTTATTTTGGCGAATGATGTTTTCCAAAAAGTCTGCAACTTTTTGGCATCATTCCCTAGAGACCGTTCGGCAGAAAATTCTTGATGACCTTCTTGCCATCCGGTTCAGCCAGAACCATCGTGCCGCGGGCATTTCGAATGAACTTGTTGGAACGCTTGATCATGCCGTGACGCTTGCCGGCCGCAGCCGACAGGACTTTACCCGTACCTGTGATCTTGAACCGCTTCTTGGCGGCCGATTTGGTCTTCATCTTGGGCATTTTGCTACTCCGTATTGTTGGCGCACTATCGCGCTTCTTGTTCGCTTCGGGCCGACCAAAGCCCGAAAAGCAAATGAAACCGCCACGGCATGCCCTGCCGGGCGGTTTTCTTGAACGGCGGTGCTATACGTCAAAGACGGCCCGCGCGCAACACCTGTGGAGATGCGGCGCTGTGTCCTTGGTCAGGGCAGCGTGAACCAGACCGGCAACATGCCTGACAGCTGGGCTCCGTCTATCAGCTCGAAGGCCGGCAGGGCGATGAGAAACACCAAGCCGTCGAGCAGCGTGGTCAGCAGCAGGCGGGGCTTGAAGCTGCCCGTATCGCCCTCCTGGTAGAGCGACAGTTTCGGGAAGAAGCGCGGCACCTTCTCCAGATAGGCCTGGTACGGCGCGCCGAGCGCTTCCTTGAGGAACTTCTCTTCGCGCAGGATGACGATGTGGAAGGCACCCGCGCACAGCAGCGCAAAGAGGATGATGCCGGAGAACGAGCCGATCTGGGCGCCGACGCCGGCCGCGGCCACGGTCGAGAACACATAGAGTGGGTTGCGGGTGATCGAGTAAGGCCCGCCGGTCACCACCTCGGAAGATTTGCGCCCGCCTATGTAGAGCGTCGCCCAAAGGCGCCCGACGATGCCGAGGAAAATCAGCAGCACGCCGAACATTTCGATCGACTCATGCACCCAGGTTTCAGGCGGAAACGTCGATTGACCAAATAGCAATGCTGCGAACAGCACGACCACGAGAACGGCAAGCACTATCCGGCGCATATGCTGGTAGTTGCCCAGCCCGTGTGCCTCGACGGGCGCAGACTTGATTTCATTGACCATGGCGGAATCCGATCGTCGAAAAACTTGCCGGCGATCGCAGCTTCTGGCCAAGAAAACAGGCCCCGCCGATCGTTGGGATGACTTGCAGGATAATTCAGGCGGATTTAATGCATGTCGCCTCTTTTGACTGCCTACCGCAGCTCAATACAGCCAGAAGAGGACGGGAATTACTCCGCTTTCCTGTCCGGACTCGATGAGTTCGAAAAACGGTATGGAAACCAGAAACATCAAGCCGTCGCGCAGCGTATGATTGAAGATGCGCGGTGTGAAGGTGACCTCGGCCTGATCGCGATAAAGCCGGGGATTGGGAAAAAAACGCGGCACCCGTGCAACGTACTCCTTGTACGGCGCCCCGAGCACGGTCGTCAAATGCCGTTCCTCGCGCAGCGTGACGATGTGGAACGCGGCCGCGCACAAAACCGCCGACGCTACCGCGACGATCGCGCTGCCGGTCTGGGTGCCGATGCCGACGGCCGCTACGGTGGAGAAAAAATACAGCGGGTTGCGCATCACCGAATATGGGCCGGTTGCAACCACTTCAGCCGACTTGCGGCCGCCGATATAGAGGATCGACCAGAGCCGGCCGCCGATCCCGATCAGTATCAGGGCGATCCCGTGCGCCTCTATGCGTTCGTGGGTTAGTTCATCGTGCGGGGAGCCGCCGAAGATCAGCAAAGCGCAAAAAGCGCCGATTAGCAGCGCCAGCAGGACGCGCCGGCGCCGCTGATAGCGACCCATTTCACTTGTAGAACGTGCCGCAGCGGTCATGGGAGAATCCTTTCGCCGCGAGGACCGGCAACCAGAATCCTTGTCGAAGCAACTTGCGGAGAAATCATGGCGGAGGCAAAACAAAACAAAAGCCGCCGAAGCGGCCTTTGCTTTTGACGGGGATCGCTCTAGCGCGGCGACAGCACCATCATCATCTGGCGGCCTTCGAGCTTCGGTTCCGCTTCGACCTTGGCAATCGTCGCCACTTCCTCGCGGACCTTGTTCAGAAGCTGCATGCCGAGTTCCATATGCGCCATCTCGCGGCCACGGAAGCGCAGCGTCAGCTTGACCTTGTCGCCTTCCTCGAAGAAGCGGCGAACCGCCTTCATCTTGGTCTCGTAGTCATGGCTGTCGATGTTCGGGCGCATCTTGATCTCCTTGATCTCGATGACCTTCTGGTTCTTGCGCGCCTCGGCCGCCTTCTTCTGGTTGGCGTATTTCAACTTGCCGAGATCGAGGATCTTGACGACGGGGGGCACCGCATTGGGCGATATCTCGACGAGATCGAGCCCAGCCTCTTCGGCGAGCAGCAACGCATCGTTGATGGAAATATCGCCGCGGTTCTGGCCATCGGCGTCGATAAGCTGGACCCTGGGAACCCGGATGTCACGGTTGGAGCGCGGGCCATCCTTGGTCGGCGCCGCTGCTTTGAAAGGTCTGCGAATGGTCGTGGTCTCCTTGGCCGTTTCGTTCAGGTTCGTCAGTCTTGATGCGTGGACGCGCAATGTGGTGAGCGCGCGGGCGGAGTCAATAGCACAGCATTGACAGAAAATCACCCTGATCGCTGCTCTGCACCAAACAAACAACATCGTGAGCACTTTTCGCCACGCCACCGGCTGTGTCACAAGACCCGCGTTGAGGAAAAGCCATGACTGCCACGCTCCCAATCTTTCTGGATATAGATGGATCGCGCATCGCGGTGCGCCATACTGCTGGCTCTGCGCCAGGTATCGTCTGGCTCGGCGGCTACAAGTCGGACATGCTGGGCACGAAAGCTCAGACGCTGTCGGACTGGGCGGCAAGCGAGGGCCGCGCCTTCCTGCGCCACGATTATTCTGGCCATGGCGAATCCGGCGGCGCCTTTGCCGACGGCACGATTTCGACATGGCTTGCGCAGAGCCTTGCCGTGTTCCGGCATTTCACCCGGGGCAGCCAGATCCTGGTCGGCTCCTCGATGGGCGCCTGGATCGCGCTGCGCATGGTGCAGGAATTGCGCAAGGCAGGCGATAGCAACGTCGCCGGCATGGTGCTGCTGGCGCCAGCCCCGGATTTCACCGCCGACCTGGTCGAACCGGTGCTGACCAAGGCGCAGAAGCGCGATCTCGCCAAAAAAGGTTTCTTCGAAGAGCCGTCGGACTATTCCACGGAACCCTACATCTACACCCGCGCCCTGATCGAGGACGGGCGCTACAACCGGGTTATGACAGGCCCGATCGACACCCATTGCCCGGTGCACATCCTGCAGGGCCTGGCCGATGCGGACGTGCCTGCAAGCCACGCACTGAAGCTGGTCAGCTTGCTGCCCGCCGACGACGTGACACTGTCATTGATCCCCGACGGCGACCATCGCTTGTCGCGACCCCAAGATCTCGACATGCTGGTGCGGGCCGTCGATGCGATGGCGCAGAGGGGAAACTGATGCGCCTTTCCATCCCGATATCCGCCTTCGTCGCGGCGATCGTCGGCTTCGGCGGCACGCTGGCCATCGTCATCGCAGCCGCCACCGCAGTCGGTGCGACGCAGATCGAGACGGCAAGCTGGGTGACGACGATCTGCCTGGCCATGGCGATCGAGAGCCTGTGGCTGTCATGGCGCACGAAAATGCCTGTCATCACCGCCTGGTCGACGCCGGGCCTGGCGCTGATCGCGGCATCGAGCGGCTTTTCGATGAGCGAGGCCGTCGCCGCCTTCATCGTCACCGGCGTCCTTCTGATCGCCACAGGGCTGTTTCGGCCCCTGACCAAGCTGATCTCGAGGATACCGCCCTCCGTCGCCTCGGGCATGCTGGCCGGCATCGTCGTCACCTTCGCGCTCAATGCGGTGAAGACCATTTCGATCGACCCGTGGCTGATCCTGCCGCTGATCGCCGTCTTCTTCGTTATCAGGCTGTTCAACCCGGCGCTGTCGGTGCTGGCGGTTCTGATCGGCGGTGGCCTCGCCGCTTTCCTCACCGGCCGTGTCGGTGGCCTGCCGACACCGGAACTGTCGACGCTGACGCTGATTGCGCCTGACTTCACCACCAAGGCGGTGATTGGCCTGGCACTGCCGCTCTACCTCGTCACCATGGCGTCGCAAAACCTGTCCGGCCTCGCCGTGCTGCGCGCCGCCGGCTATCACCCGGAGCCCGGCCCGCTGATCGGTGTCACGGGCCTGTTTTCGCTGCTGTCGGCGCCGTTCGGCGGCTCGACGACCAATCTGGCGGCGATCTCGGCGGCGATCTGCACCGGGCCGGACGTCCACCCCGATCCGGCCGAGCGCTGGAAGACCGGGCCGTTTTATGCGCTCGCCTATCTCATCTTTGCTATTTTCGGCGCTTCGCTGGTGGCGATCTTCGCGGTGCTGCCGCAGAGCCTGATCGTGCTGGTGGCAGGCCTGGCGCTGATGGCGTCGCTCGCCAACGCGCTGTCTATCGCGCTGAAGGAAGAGGCGGATCGCATGGCCGCCACCGTCACCTTTGTCGTCACCGCGTCGGGCCTGACGCTGTTCGGCGTTGGCGCCGCATTCTGGGGCCTGATTGCCGGGTTGGTCGTGCTTTCCCTCGATATGATCAAAAAGCGGTAATCATTTCAGATGCTTGTCCGGATTTGGCGGACATTGTCTTGAATCGCCGTTTTTCTCTTCCCATTTCGATTCCACGCAGCCGGGTTTGGCTGTCTCCAACCGAAGGAATGGGAGAAAATGAACACATCCGCATTGATCCGTCCGGCCTGGACGCCCGCAACCATCGCGTTGATGGTTGTGGGTTTCATGGTGTTCTGGCCACTCGGCTTCGCCATGCTCGCCTACATCATCTGGGGCGACCGCCTCGATGGCTTCAAGCGTGACGTCAACCGCGCGACCGACGGCATCTTCGCCGGATGCCGCCGCGGTTCCGACAAGGCCGCGCGCTGGGGCAATGGCTCCGCCCGCACCGGCAACGTCGCTTTCGACGACTGGCGCGAAAAGGAACTGGAGCGCCTGAACGAAGAGCGTCGCAAGCTCGACGAGATGCTGACCCAGTTCGACGAGTATGCCCGCGAATTGCGCCGCGCCAAGGATCAGGACGAGTTCGACCGGTTCATGGCCAACCGCAACAAGTCGACGGCTCCGACGAAGACCGATCCGGGCGCCGGAACGACGACCACCAAGCGTGGCAAGGGTTCGAACCTGCTTGACGACTGAGGCCCGACGCATAACCCCGAAAACCGGAACCGGTTTTCGGGTCATGCGCCAACTTAAAGTGCTACAGCGTCCTTTGCGCGTCCCAGAGGACGCGCGGCGCTGTAGGACAGGCCAAGGTATGACGACGGCGTCGCGCGAGTGGCGCCGTTTCTTTTTTGTTCTAGTCGTTTTTCTCGAATCGCGTATCGTCCCGCCATGACTCTCGGCTTCTTTCGCAATCTGACAAAGCCCAAGCCCACGCCTGTCGTGGAACGCGAATATTGCATCGCCGGCCGCACGCTGCCGCTCAAGATCGTCGAGAGCGCCAGGGCGCGCCGAATGACGCTGCGCATCGATTCAGGCGGCCAGGGTCTGCGCATCACCGTGCCGCCAGGCCTGCGCCGCGGCGAGGTAGACAGGTTCCTCGAGCGGCACCAGGACTGGCTGGAGCAGCGACTGGCCAAGGTGCCGACGCGGCCGCAGGTGCGGCCCGGCATCAGGATCCCGGTGCGTGGCGTGGCGCACCGCATCGTCCATGAGCCATCAAAGCGCGGGACCGTGACGGTGTCGAGCGATGAGCGCGGCCCGCTGCTGATCGTGCACGGCGATCGCATACACCTACCGCGCCGCATCGCCGACTTCCTCAAGCGCGAGGCCAAGAAGGACATCGAGAAGCTGGTGCTCAAGCACACCCAGGCGTTAGGCAAACGCGCCAAGGCCGTCCGCTTCAAGGACACGTCGAGCCGCTGGGGCTCCTGCACCTCCGAAGGCAATCTGTCCTTCTCCTGGCGCATCATGATGGCGCCGTCGCCGGTCATCAATTATCTCGTCGCGCATGAAGTGGCGCATCTCAAGGAGATGAACCATGGTCCGAAATTCTGGAAATTGTGCGAAAAGCTCTGCCCCGACACCGATCGCTGCAAGGACTGGCTGAAGCGCAATGGCGGTGCGCTGCAGGCGATCATGTTCGAGTAGATCGCTCAGTCGTCGTTTGCGGCGTTCAAGTCCTCAGGCCGCAACCCCTCATCGCCATGATGCGGCCACGGCAGGAAATTGCCGTCGAATTCATCGCCGCCGAAATAGTCGAGCGCCCGGTGCGCTTCGGCGCCGTTGAAGGCAGCCTTGTCGATCAGGTGCGCGATGACCTCGCGCGCCTGCGCGACCTTCTGCCTGAGTTCGGCAATTGTCCTGTCGGTCATGATCGTGCTCCCGCCGTGTCCTGTTCATCCATAGGTAGCGCCTTTGGCCGTGTCGGCAAACAGCATGCTTTTTCTCGACTCTTTTCGCTTTTCATGCCAATTCCCGCGCCATGGCACTCGACATCAAGATCTGCGGCTTGAAGACCGACGGGGCAATGGCCGCGGCGCTGGCCGGCGGCGCCAGCCATGTCGGGTTTATCTTCTTCGCCAAAAGCCCGCGCTATGTCGAACCTGCCGAGGCTGGCCGTCTGCGCGAGACTGCGCGCGGCAAGGCGATGGCGGTTGCCGTCACCGTAGATACCAGCGACGCCTTCCTTGATGAAATCGTTGCCAAAATGCAGCCTGACATGCTGCAGCTGCATGGTGCGGAAACGCCCGATCGCGTCGCCGAGGTCAAAGCCCGCTATGGCCTGCCGGTGATGAAGGCGCTGCCGCTCAGCGAGGCCGCCGATCTCGAACGGATAAAGCCGTTCATCGGCATAGCCGACCGGTTCCTGTTCGACGCCAAGCCGCCGAAAGGCTCGCAACTGCCGGGCGGCAATGGTGTGGCCTTCGACTGGCACATCCTCGCCGGCCTTGACGGCAGCGTCGATTACATGCTTTCCGGTGGGCTCAACGCCGCCAATATCGGCGATGCCCTTCGGCTTGCCGACCCGCCCGGAATAGACATTTCCTCAGGCGTGGAAAGCGCGCCGGGCATCAAGGATCCGGCGCTGATCGAACAGTTTTTCCGGGCCGTCAGGGCCGCGCGGAACACCCGCGCAGCCTGAGCGTGCTGTAAACGACAAGCCAGGAGATCGGCGATGAACAAGCCGGCGACACCCAATTCCTTCCGCACCGGACCCGACGAACAGGGCATGTTCGGCATTTTCGGCGGTCGTTTCGTTGCCGAAACGTTGATGCCGCTGATCCTCGATCTGGAGCGGCACTGGAACGAGGTCAAGAACGATGCGGATTTCAGGGCCGAGCTGACTGACCTGTCGACCCACTATGCCGGACGGCCGTCGAAGCTTTATTTCGCCGAAGGCCTCACGAAGCATCTCGGCGGCGCAAAGGTCTATTTCAAGCGCGAGGATCTGAACCATACCGGTTCGCACAAGATCAACAATTGCCTCGGCCAGATCCTGCTGGCCAAGCGCATGGGCAAGAAGCGCATCATCGCCGAGACCGGCGCCGGCCAGCACGGCGTGGCGTCGGCCACGGTCGCGGCCCGCTTCGGCTTTCCCTGCGTCGTCTATATGGGCGCCACCGACGTCGCCCGGCAAAGCCCCAATGTCTTCCGCATGAAGCTGCTCGGCGCCGAAGTGCGGCCGGTGACCGCCGGTCACGGCACGCTGAAGG
Organism: Mesorhizobium sp. M0618; assembly: GCF_040320765.1. Lineage (NCBI taxonomy): Bacteria > Pseudomonadati > Pseudomonadota > Alphaproteobacteria > Hyphomicrobiales > Phyllobacteriaceae > Mesorhizobium > Mesorhizobium sp. M0618. The sequence continues at coordinate 129,399 of NZ_JAMYQH010000001.1, forward strand.
ACGCCATGAACGAGGCGTTGCGCGACTGGGTGACCAATGTCGAGGACACCTATTACTTGATCGGCACCGCTGCGGGCCCGCATCCCTATCCGGAGCTGGTGCGCGATTTCCAGTCGGTGATCGGCATCGAGGCGCGGGCGCAGATCCTCGAACAGGAGGGCCGGCTGCCGGACACGATCATCGCCGCTGTCGGCGGCGGCTCCAACGCCATCGGCCTGTTCCATCCGTTCCTCGACGACAAGGATGTCCGCATCATCGGCATCGAAGCCGGCGGGCGCGGTCTCGACGGCATCGAGCATTGCGCGTCGATGAATGCCGGCGCGCCCGGCGTGCTGCACGGCAACCGTACCTATCTCCTGCAGAACTCTGACGGCCAGATCATGGATGGCCATTCGATCTCGGCCGGCCTCGATTACCCTGGTGTCGGCCCGGAGCACTCGTGGCTGCGTGATTCAGGCCGCGTCGAATACGTGCCGATCCTCGACGACGAGGCGCTGGAGGCCTTCAAGCTGACGACGCGCGTCGAAGGCATCATCCCGGCGCTGGAATCCGCGCATGCCATTGCGCATGCGGTGAAGATCGTGCCCGTCATGGACAAGGACCAGATCGTCATCGTCAACCTGTCCGGCCGTGGCGACAAGGACGTGCATACGGTGGCCTCGATGCTGGGCATGGAGATCTGATCATGGTGACCCGCATCGACCGCCGCATGGCAAAACTGAAAGCCGAAGGCCGCCCGGCGCTCGTCACCTATTTCATGGGCGGCGACCCTGACTACGACACCTCCTTGTCGATCATGAAGGCGCTGCCCAAGGCTGGCGCCGACATCATCGAGCTCGGCATGCCGTTTTCCGACCCGATGGCCGACGGCCCGGCGATCCAGGCGGCGGGCCTGCGGGCGCTGAAGGGCGGCCAGACGCTGGTCAAGACGCTGAAGATGGCGGCCGACTTCCGTGTCGGCGACAATGAAACGCCGATCGTGCTGATGGGCTATTACAATCCGATCTACATCTATGGCGTCGACCGCTTCCTCAAGGACGCGATCGCCAGCGGCATCGACGGGCTGATCGTCGTCGACCTGCCGCCCGAGATGGACGAAGAACTGTGCATTCCGGCGCTCAAGGCCGGCATCAATTTCATCCGGCTGGCGACACCGACGACCGACGACAAGCGCCTGCCCAAGGTGCTGCAGAACACGTCGGGCTTCGTCTACTATGTGTCGATGACCGGCATCACCGGCTCGGCGCTGGCCGACACCGGCAAGGTGGCGGCGGCAGTCAAGCGCATCAAGGGCCATACCGACCTGCCGGTCTGCGTCGGCTTCGGCGTCAAGACCGCCGAGCAGGCCCGGGTGATCGGCGCCAATGCCGATGGCGTCGTCGTCGGCACCGCCATCGTCAATGCGGTGGCCAATGTGCTGGGACCGAAGGGCGAGAAGACCGCCGACCCGGCCGAGGCCGTCGCCACGCTGGTCAGCGGCCTTGCGCAAGGTGTGCGCTCGGCCCGCCTTGCTGCTGCCGAATAGTTTCCCTACGTCTTTAGCCAAATCTTCGTCAGGACAGGAGCCGAAGCGATGAACTGGATCACCAATTACGTTCGCCCGAAGATCAATTCGATGCTCGGCCGGCGCACCGACATGCCCGAGAATCTCTGGATCAAGGATCCGGAGACCGGCGAGATGGTGTTCCACAAGGACCTGGAATCCAACCAGTTCGTCATTCCTTCGTCCGGCCATCACATGAAGATCTCGGCCAAGGAGCGGCTGAGATTCTTCTTCGATGGCGGCAAATACGAGACCCTGGACAACCCCAAGGTGATGCAGGATCCGCTGAAATTCCGCGACGAGAAGCGCTATGTCGACCGGTTGAAGGACGCCAAGGCCAAGACCGGCCTTGAGGACGCGATCATCAATGCGCTGGGCACCGTCGAGGGTCTGCCGGTGGTGGTGACGGTGCAGGACTTCGCCTTCATGGGCGGCTCGCTCGGCATGGCTGCCGGCGACGCCATCGTGCATGGCTTCGAAGTGGCCCTGCAGCGCAAGCGGCCGCTGATCCTGTTCGCCGCTTCCGGCGGCGCGCGCATGCAGGAAGGTATTTTGTCCCTGATGCAATTGCCGCGGACAACGATCGGTGTCGACCGGCTGAAGGAAGCCGGCCTGCCCTATATCGTCGTTTTGACCAACCCGACCACGGGCGGCGTGACCGCCTCCTACGCCATGCTGGGCGACGTGCACATTGCCGAGCCCGGCGCGCTGATCGGCTTTGCCGGACCGCGCGTCATCGAACAGACGATCCGCGAGAAATTGCCCGACGGCTTCCAGCGCTCCGAATATCTGATGGAGCACGGCATGGTCGACATGGTGGTGTCGCGGCTGGAGCTGCGCGAAACCATATCGCGGCTGCTCAAGATGCTGCTCAAGCTGCCGGAGGAGCAAAAGCCGCTGGAGCCGGAAATCCTGCCGCCGGCAGCGGTCGCCGCGGAAGCTCGGCCGCAAGCCTGAAGCGACACGAGGCGCCGCGACCGCGATTGCACGAGGGCTTCGGCGCGCTGTAGCTTTTGATTGCCATGGCCATCCGAAACGATTCTGGTTTTCAGGCTCATGCGCTAGGATTCTGCCATGACGACGCTTGCCGCCGACCGCGAAATCGAAGCCCTGATGGCACTTCATCCGAAAGGCTTCGACCTTTCGCTCGACCGCATTTCGCGGCTGCTGGAGCGGCTTGACAATCCGCAGGACCGGCTGCCCCCGGTCATCCACATCGCCGGCACCAACGGCAAGGGCTCGTGCGCCGCCTTTTCGCGCGCCCTGCTCGAGGCCGCAGACTACCGCGTCCATGTCCACACCTCGCCGCATCTGGTCAACTGGCATGAGCGTTACCGGCTGGCCGCCGATGGCGGCGGCAGGCTGGTCGAAGACAGGGTTTTCGCCGATGCTATTGCTCGTGCCGCCAGGGCCAATGAGGGCGAGAAGATTACCGTCTTCGAGATCCTCACCGCAGTCACCTTCCTCTTGTTTTCCGAACACCAGGCCGACGCCGCCATCATCGAGGTCGGGCTCGGCGGCCGCTTCGACGCGACCAATGTCGTCAAGGAGCCGGCCGTGTCGGTGATCATGCCGGTGTCGCTCGACCACGAGGCCTATCTCGGCGACCGGGTCGAACTGATCGCGGCCGAAAAGGCCGGCATCATCAAGCCCGGCTGTCCGGTGGTCATCGGCGCGCAGGAGAGCGAGACTGCGCTGCAGGTGCTGATCGAAACCGCCGAGCGGCTTGAATGCCCAACCTTCGTCTACGGCCAGGATTTCCTTGCCTTCGAGGAAAACGGCCGCATGGTCTACCAGGACGAAGACGGGTTGATGGACCTGCCGCCGCCCAGGCTGCCCGGCCGCCACCAGTTCGCCAATGCGGCGGCGGCGATTGCCGCGGTCAAGGCGGCCGGTTTCGAGATCAGCCATCGCGCCGCCGAAAAGGCGATGATCAATGTCGCCTGGCCTGGCCGCATGCAGAAGCTGATGCAGGGCCGGCTGGCCGAACTGGCACCCAAGGGCGCCGATATCTGGCTCGACGGTGGCCACAATCCGGGGGCCGGCGTGGTGGTTGCCGAAGCGTTGGCCGAGCAGGAAGAGAAGAACCCGCGTCCGCTGTTCCTCATCTCGGGCATGATCAACACCAAGGACCAGAGCGGCTATTTCCGTGCCTTCAAGGGCCTCGCCCGGCATGTCTACACGGTGCCGGTGAGCCTCAGCGAGGCCGGCGTGCCTAATGACGAACTGGCGATCCGCGCGACGGAAGCCGGGCTGACCGCCGAGCCGGTGAGTTCCGTCGCCAGCGCGCTGATGCTGCTGCGCGACACCTGGGACGGCCCGGCGCCACGCATCCTGATCAGCGGTTCGTTGTATCTGACCGGCGCGGTGCTGGCCGAGAACGGCACTCCGCCGACCTGAGGTCGGAGTTGCGAGGAACCCGTCATGATCAAGGTCAAGCAGCTCGCTCACGTCTGCATCTTCGCGCATGACCTGGAGGCAACGCGAAGCTTCTATCGCGACGTGCTGGGCCTGGATACGCAGTTCAATTTCCTGCGCGACGGCAAGATTTTCGGGTTCTACCTCAATTGCGGCGGGCGCAGCCATATCGAGGTGTTCCAGAAGGACGGCACGGCCTACACCGAGCAGAACCAGATCAACCATTTCTGCCTCGAGGTGGAAAACATCGATGCTGCGATCGATCACATCAAATCGAAGGGCATCGACGTCACGGCCAAGAAGCACGCCTGCGACGACACTTTCCAGGCGTGGATCCGCGATCCCAACGGCGTGAAGATCGAGCTGTTCGAATACACCGGCAAAAGCGCACAGTTCGCCGGCGGCGACCGCATCGCCGATTGGTAGAGCATTCCTCCTTTTCCGTGAAACGGTGAAACGCCCTAACGCGTGTCGCGTCTGAACGGATTCAGGTGACCCGCTTTAGGCCATTGTTTTTATGCATGTCGTCTTCCCAAAACCGAGATCACTTTTGGGCGACATGCATTAGAAATCCCAAGGTGAGATCAGCTCGAGGTTGGCCGGGCCGAAGTCGTTCAGGTTACGCGTTGCCAGCCGACCGCCATTCACGCGCGCTATCGCTGCAATCATGCCATCGGGTGCCGACATGCCCCGGCCCTGGCGCGTCGCCGTTCCCATAATCTCGCCATAAGCCAGAGCCGCCTCCTCCGTCAGCCCAAAAATGCGACCGGCAAAGCGATGGCGCCATTGGGAGAGACCTTGCTCCAGGCGATCGGCACGCTCGTCAGGTCGTATCTTTTGGATACCGAAAGCGATTTCGGCAATCGCCACCGTGGGAAGCGCCAGTTCGGTATCGTTGCGAACCAGCCAAGCCATGACAGCCGCGTCAGGCGCCTTTCCAGGCTCTCAGAGATCACATTGGTGTCGACGAAAATCAAAGCTCCGGCCCTGTATGGACCTTGCGGCTTTCCCGGATGATTTCTTCCAGATCGATGTCGACGCCAACGCTTGCCGTCAGGCGAGAGTAGAAGGCGGATGCCGGTTCTCGCCCGGCCGCACGAATCTCATAGGATTCAAGCGCGCGTTCGACGATATCAGCTATTGAGCGGTTTTCGCGACGAGCGAGTCGATGCGCAAGATCGCGTGCTTTTGCGCTGCGGACGGAAAGCTGGGGTTCGGCCATTTCAAACTCCCTTTTGAGAAAGATATAGCCTTTCCTGCCCTTGCCATCTAGATGGCAGATGATGGCACGCCATCACTTCAGCTCGATCTCGACGAAGGCGTATTCACCCTCATTGGCGCTGATCACGTCGTGCTCGACGCCTTCCTTGCGGAAATAGGGCGCGCCCTTCTTCATCTCGGCGAAGCTCTCGCCATCCTTGGTCACCAGTTTCACCTTGCCGTCCATCAGCGGCACCACGACATAGTCATGGCCATGGCGATGCCAGCCGGTATTGTCGCCCGGCTGGAAGCGGTATTCGGTGACGATGACGCGCTCATTGTCGATGAAGACGGTGGCCTTGGCGGATCCGGTCATATCATTTCTCCCTGCTTGCGCTGCCAACAGAAGACATGGATCGCCCGGATGTGAGGGCCAGAGCCTGTTACCAATGACGCCAACAAAAAGCCCGGCGCGAGGCCGGGCTTGATATCAGGAATTTCAGACAGGTCAGGCGAGGTTGCCATTGATCCAGTGCGACAGCGCGGTCTTCGGCGCCGCACCCACCTTCATGTCGGCCATTTCGCCGCCCTTGAAGATCATCAGCGTCGGGATCGAGCGCACGCCGAACTGGGCGGCAAGCTCGGGATTCTCGTCGATGTTCAGCTTGGCGATCTTGACCTTGGCGCCGAGTTCGGTGGCGATGTCTTCGAGCGCCGGAGCGATCTGCTTGCAGGGGCCGCACCATTCCGCCCAGAAATCGACGACGACCGGTACGTTGGCGTCAAGCACGTCAGCCTGGAAGTTGCTCTTGTCGACCTTCACGGTTGCCATATGGAAAAATCCTTTTGAAAGTTTTTGTACCACCAAATGTGGTGGCGATCGCGCCCTTCTTCAAGCAGGTGTTGTGTCACGCTCGCGTGAGTCGAGCAAGAGCGTCGTCCATGGCGCTGGCCGGCAGTTCGATCAGCCGTGGCGCCTCGGTGAACAGCAAGGCCGCCTTGACCGTGCGGCCGGGATAGAGCGGTTGCAGCAAGGCGCGATAGAGCGCGAGCTGCAGGACATAGGCCGGCGTAACCTCGGCCAGAGAGCCGGGCGCCGGCCGATTGGTCTTGTAGTCGACGATCGACACACTGTCCGATGTCACCGCCAACCGGTCGATCTTGCCGGAAATCGAGCGCTTCTTGCCCTTGACCTCCAGGCTGCCCATGATCGCGACCTCGGCGCGCGACGTCGGTGCAAACAGCTGACCGAAGCTGACGTCGGCAAGGATTGATGTGACCGAAGCCAGGGCCTTTTCACGCTCTGACGAAGGCCATTCTGCACCGGTTCGTGCGAGATAGCGTTCCGCCGCGCCCTGGCGTTCGGGCTCGGCAATGCCGGGCAACATCTGCAGCAGTTTGTGCAGGGCAAGCCCGCGCAGCACGGCAAAGCCCGGCTCGGCATCGGCGTCCAGCACCGGAGACGTCTTGTCGACCACAGCTTCCTTGCCTTCGTCTATCAGCGCCGAGGCACCGGATGGCGACAGCGGACGCGGCAGATCCTCGAAGGGCGGCAAGGGCCGGAACAAAGTCGCCGGCAAAGGTCCGAAAGCATCCGTCCGCCGCGCCTGCTCGCTGGAAGCCTGTGCGACCGGCGGCAGCTTGGTGACATGGAAACGATGCACCGGCTCGCCGCCGGCGGGATGCGCACGCTGTTCGCTTTCCGGCGCGCCGATCAGCGCGCGGCTGACGATCGAGTGCCAGGTGCCGGCGTTCGGCGCCCGCTTGCCGTGATAGCCGCAGACGATCAGCCGGTCCTCGGCACGGGTCATGCCGACATAGAGCAGCCGGCGGTATTCGTCGTCGGCGAGTTCCCGTGCCCGCGCTGCCGCTGCTTTGGAAAAGCCGTTGGCGACGTCGCTGGCCGAGCGCCAGAGATAGCCCTTGCCGTCCCAGTTCGCGCCGGAGCCGTCGAAGGGCATCAGGCGCGGCAAATGCTGGTCGCTGAACGGGGCGGAACCGCCATCGACCAGGAACACGACCGGCGCTTCCAGCCCCTTGGCAGCGTGCACGGTCATGACCCGGACCTCGTCGCGGGTCTGGTCCATCTCCCGCTTGATCTCGGGACCGGCGTTTTCCAGCGTCGACAGGAAGGCTTCCAGCCCCGGCAGGCCGGTCCGCTCCTCGGCAAGGCAGAAGCTCAGGAACTCGTCGAGAATGTCGCCGGCTTCGGGCCCAAGCCGCGCGATCATCTTGCGGCGCACGCCATCGCGCGCCAGCAGGCAAGCGTAAAACTCGAACACCGGTTTGAAGGCGGCCTCGTTCGTCCAGATGTCGACCTGAGCGACGATCTTCGCCATTCTCTCGCTTTCGCCGGCGTGCTGGCGCAGCGATGCGATCAACGACAGGCCAGCCGGCCTCTGCGCGGCGAGCGTGAAAAGCGTCTCTTCCGGCAGATCGAAGATCGGGCTGCGCAGCACCGCGGCGAGCGACAGGTCGTCCTGCGGCTGGATGAGGAGGTGACCGAGCGCAATCAGGTCCTTGACCGCGATGTGCCCGGGCAGGCTCAGCCGGTCGGCGCCGGCGACCGGAATGTCGCGGCGTTTGAGTGCGCGGGTCAGCGCATGGACGAAGCGATCGCGTTTGCGCACCAGCACAAGCACATCGCCCGGCCGCAGCCGCTTGCCGCGACCCTCGATGATCTCACCGGTGCCGATCCAGCCGGCTATGGTGGCGGCGACGTTCTCGGCCACGCGCACCGCCGGCGCGTGCGCATGGTCGATGGCTTGCGTCCAGTCGTCGGGCTCATCGACGACATCGGCGCCGACTGACGGCCACACCTCGACATAGCCCGGTGCGTCGGTGCGGATCGCCTGGTGGCGCAGCGGATCGGGATCATGGCTGATGCCGCGCCGCACGCTCGCGTCGGCAAAGACGCGGTCGACCGCGGTCAGAACATCGTCGGTCGAGCGGAACGACCAGGTCAGCTTGAGGTCGGCAAAGGACGCCTCGGCGTCACGCACTCGTCCGGCGAACAACAGCCGGCTGTCGGCGAAGGAGTCCGGGGCAGCCCCCTGGAACGAATAGATCGACTGCTTCTCGTCGCCGACGGCGAAGACCGTGCGATGGACCCTGTCGCGCGCGCCCAAGCCGGCAAAGAATTCTTCCGCCAGCCGTTTCACCACTTCCCATTGGTCCGGACTGGTGTCCTGCGCTTCATCGAGCAGGATATGGTCGATGCCCTGGTCGAGCTTGTACTGCACCCAGGGGCCGGCGTCTGGTCGCGCCAGCAGGTTGACGGTGCGGGTGATCAGGTCGTTGAAATCGAGAAAGCCGCGGCTGCGCTTCAGCATTTCGTAGCGGGCGATCAGCCAGTCGGCGATGGTCAGCGCCGCTCTTGTACCCTCCAGCATCCGGAACAGGGCCAGCCGGTCGGTGGTTTCGACGATGGCGTTGGCGGCCGAGAGATAGCGCTCCGCCAGATCCGGCAGCCGGTCGACCAGGGCCTTCTTGAAGGCCTTTGCCGGGTCGTAGGCGTCGCCATCGGTCTTGAGGAAGGCTCGCGCGAGCAGTTGCAGGCGCCGAATGGGATCGCCCTCGGCGAAAGCCTGCCGCGCATAGGGCAGGATGTTGTTCAGCACCGATCTGGCGTCGGTGGCCTCGGCTGCGTGGGCGAAGCCGGCAAAATAGTCGGGCAGGAAACCCGGCAACGGCCATACCGAAGCGGCTATGCCCTCGGCCGTCTGGCCTGGATGGAAATGGAATTCGTCGAACAGGGCCTGGAAGCGCGTGCCGTCACGCCCGACGGCGTCGATGAAATTGCGCAAGCCGTCGCGCTTGCGCACGATCTCACCCAGCAAGGCGTCTAGCCCGGCTTCGCCGCCCCGATCGAGAATGGCGGCAAAAGCCTCAGCCAGATTCTTGTCACCGGCGGATGTGCCCGAAATCATCTCGCGGCGAGCCGCGGCAAACAGCGAGGCCTCCATCTGGCCGTCGAGCATCTCGAAATGGGCCGGGATATTGGCTTCCAGCGGGAACTGGTGCAGCACCGATTCGCAGAAGGCATGGATGGTCTGGATCTTCAGCCCACCGGGTGTTTCCAGCGCCTCGGCGAACAGGCGCCGCGCCCGGCGCATGGTCTCGAGATCGGGCCGGCGGCCCTCCAGCGCCTCGACCTTTGCCGCAAGGTCCGCGTCACCAAGCGTCGTCCACTCCGACAGCGTCGAGAACACCCGGTTCGACATGTTGGCGGCGGCGGCACGCGTATAGGTCAGGCACAGGATCTTCGACGGATCGGTGCCGCGCAGCAGCAGCCGGATGACGCGCTGGGCCAGCACATGGGTCTTGCCGGATCCGGCATTCGCCGACACCCAGGCGGAATTGCCGGGATCGGCGGCGCGGGCCTGGCTGGTCGCGGTGTCGCTGGGGATCGGATAGGCCTTTTTCATGCCTCCCCTCCCTCGTCACCGGCATCGCCGCCTGCCGACCATTCGAGCACGCGGGCAAGATGGTCGTAGTCGCCATCGGTCTCGCCTTCGCGGAACGGCAGCGCGCGCGACAGATAACCCGTCGCAGGATCGGCATAGTGGATCAACAGCTTTTCCAGCCGCGCCCAGGCGTCTTCGGCAAGGTCGGTCGCGGTCCGCGGCTGGCGATTGTGTTCGAGGATGGATTCCTCGAACACCTCGCCATTCGGCTTCAGCCTGATGAAGGCCAGTTGAGAGGGCTCGCGCGCGCCCAAATCCTTGAAGGCGCCGCGCCTGAGCAGCGCGCCCTCCAACGCCAGTTGCGGCGCAAGCAGTGTGTGCGCCTGCGCCTTGGACGGCGAGGACCCCGTCTTGTAATCCAGTATGTCGGCCATGCCGCCGGCCAAAAGGTCAACGCGGTCGGCGTAGCCGGACAGAGTCACGCCGGATTGGCCGACGACGGTCTTTCCGGCGCGCTCCTCGGCATGGCGCCTTGTCACTGCATCGGCGCGCGTGCGCTCCCACTCGATGATGTTTGCGGCGAGTTTCTCGAAACGTGGCCACCACACGGCCTCGACATCCGCCGGAAGGTCGGCTTCGACGAAACAGACGCGGCCGGCGGCGATAAGGCCGGCAAGCGCATCGGGGGCGCGCGGATCGGCGACGCTGCCTGAGAACAGGTGCAGGATGGCGTGAAACAGCGTGCCGCGCTCGGCCGCACCAGGATCGCGAATGACCGGATCGAGCGGCATCAGGCCGAGGATGCGTCTTGCATAGACGGCGTAGGGGTCACGGCGCAGGGTCTCGATCTCGGTGACCGAGAAATGCGTCGGGCGCACCGACAAGGGCGGCTTCGGCTGCGGCCGTGGCGCGAAATCCTGCCTTGGGCCTGTATCCAGCGCGCGCGCCCAGGCGAGCAGTTCGTCGCCACGCCGGCGCAGCTCCACTGCCTGATCTTTGCCGATGAAGGTCAGCAGCCGCTGAAGCCAGCGCGACGGCACGGCGGGTGCGTCGCCGGCACGCGCCGAGCGGGACAGCACAACCTTCCTGGCGCCCATGGCCATCTGGAAATCATGCGCGGCAAGGCCGATGCGCCGCTCGGGCGGTTCGAGGTCGATGCCGGTCTTCATCAGCCGCGACATGAAGCGGTCGCTCTCGGGCTTGCGCGGCCATACGCCCTCGTTGAGCCCGCCGATGACCAGCGTGTCGACGGTCTGCAAGCGCGCTTCCAGCGCGCCCCAGATGGCGATGTTCCGGTCGGTGCCGTGTGCCGGCTTGACCGTTTCAGGCGCGATCAGCGCCGCCATGATATCGGGCCACTCGGTCGCCGCGAAGGATAGCGAAGCCGAAGCCGCGACCAGCCCGCGCAGCAGTTCGGCAAGCTTCTCGCCGGCGTCACCGGCATAGAGTTCACCAAGGCCTCCGTCGGCGGTGCGGCCGAGATTTTCGAGGGTGGCGACACTGGCCCTGACAAGCGCGGCAAGGTCGGCATCGTCCCGGCCGCGGAAGGCTGCGAGCGGCGCCAGCGCCTGCTTGAGACGTTCAAGCAAATTCCGGGCGGTTTCGATGGAGCGCACGGTCAGCCGGGAAAACCAGAAGGGCTGCCGGCCGCCGCCGCCCAGGCCGGTGAGGCGGGCCTCAAACAGTTCCGGCACCGAAACGATGTCGGGGCGGCCGGTGCCGCCGCGCAGCGCCACCAGCTCGACCAGTTCCGCCGCGTGGCGCACATCGGCCCGTTCGAGGCCGAGGCCAAGCAGCGGATGCTTGAGCAGCGACAGCAGGCCGACCGGATCGCCTGGCCTGAACAGCGCCTCGAGCGCCAGCCTGAGCAGGCTGGCCGCGGGGGTGTTGGCCAGCGGCGTGCCACCGGAATCGTCGGCAACGACGCCGAAGCGCTGGAGCTCGATCGAGACGCGCCGCGCAAGCGCGCGGTCGCCGGTGACGAGAGCCGCCCTTTGGCCGGGCTGTTCGACCGCGCGCTTGAGCGCGACGGCGATGGCGACGGCTTCATCACGTTCGCTTGCAGCTTCGAGCAAGGTCACCCCGGCGAAGGCGCCGGCCATATCGGAGGCCGGGAAGCCCGCACGTGTCTCGGCCCAGAGTTCGGTGGTCTCGGCCGGCCGCAGCGCTTCGCCGACAAGAGCGGCGCGGAGCGCCAGACGCGGCTCGGCCACGCCGAGCTCGTCGACGTCACCGCGCAGCCCGCCGACCTTGGCGATCAATCTGGCCAGGCCATATTGCGGGTGGCCGAGCACGGCTGGACGCGCGCCTAGCGCGGCGATTGCCTGGAACGACGCTTCGTCCAGCGTACGGTCGAGGCCGGGCAGCACGATGGCGCCGCCGGGCAGGCCGGCGATGGCGGCAAGCAGTTCGGCCGTGGCGGGTATCGAGCCGGTCGAGCCCGCGGCGATAACGGGGCCGGCGGGCGGATTGCGCAGCAGCCGCGCCGCCTCGGCGCGGATCAGCGCACTGCGATGCGCGGCCGGATTGGAGCGGTCGCTTTCCGCGAGGAATTTCGGCCAGGCTTCGGTGACGATGCCGAGGAATTCGAGCGTCACCTGCCACCATCCGGCAAGATTGCCGGTCACCAGATCTGTGAGCTTGGCCCAGTCGGTGCCTTCCGTCTCGATCTCGTCCATCAGCCGGGCGAGATCGCGCGCCAGCCAGATTGCGTCGGCGGTGGAAGCCGGGATGACGATCTCCTCGGCGAAAAGGGCGGCGACATGCGCCGGCAGCCGGCGTTTCCAGGCCCGAACCAGCGGCGTCAGCAGCAACAGGCGTTCGGTTGCCGAAATCGGCGGCGCGAGATCGATGGCCGCCGATGCCTCCGTCTCGAATGCGGCCTCATCCTCGTCGAACTCGCCCAGTGGCCGGATGACCGGCAGGATCGCCGAGCCGCCGCCGCCGCGTGCCGCCAGGCTGTCGACGAAGACACCCCGCAGAGCGCGCGCAGCACGGCGTGTCGGCACATAGATGGTGACATCGGCCAAAGCGAGCGGGTCGCCGTCAAATCGAAACCCCGGGACAAGACGGCCGGCAAGCAGCGCCTCGGCAAGCGTCGGCAGAAACGGCGCTCCGGGCGGGATCGAGAAAACGCGGCTGGAGCCGCTCATTGCGACTCGATGAGCGCACCGGCGACCGCCGCTTCCGCGAGCGGTACGGCATCGGGCGTGCCGACGGTGATCCAGTGGCCATGCATCGGCATGCCGAACAGGCGGCCGGCCGCGATGGCGGAATCGAAATAGGCGTTGAGCGAGTGCGGCCCGGCCGGTGCACCCTCGAACAGGCGCGGATGGACGATCGCCGCCCCGGCATAGATCAGCCCCACCGGGTCGCCTTTCGAACGCCGTAAGCCGCCATCCGGCGCCACCAGGAAATCGGTGCTGCCGCAGTGTCCGGTCGCCTGTTGGAGATCCGCCAGCATCAGCAGAATATCCATTTTCGCCGCGTCCCATGCAAGGGCGAGGCGCTGGAGATTGAGCGGACCGTCATCGATCCAGAAGGTGTCGGCGTTGAGGATGTAGAAGGGCTGATCGCCCAGTTCCCGCAACGCCTTGACGATGCCGCCGGCGGAATCGAGCAGTTGTTCGCTCTCGTCGGAAATGACGATGTTTGGCGCGCGGCGGGCAGTGACATGGGCGACGATCTGTTCGGGAAAGTAGTGAACGTTGACGACCGCCTTGCCGACGCCGGCGGCGGCCAGGCTGTCCAGGCTCCAGTCGAGCAACGTCTTGCCGGCAATCCTGACCAGCGGCTTGGGAATGGTGTCGGTGATCGGCCGCATGCGTTTGCCAAGGCCGGCGGCAAGTACGATGGCGGTGTCCGGTCCTGCTGTCACAGCGCTCGCTCCTCCAGCAAACCGTGGGCGTCGTAGAACTCGCGCAGGCTTGCCAGCGCCGGATGAGACAAGGCCCGGCGCAGATAATCGCGGATGCGCGGCAGGTGCTTCAGATAGTAGGGCTTGCCGTCGCGTTTTTCGAGACGGACGAAGATGCCGAGGATCTTGGAATTTCGCTGCGCCGCCATGATGGCGTAGGATTCCAGGAAGCTTGCTTCGTCGAAAGCACCGGCTGCGTGGCGCGCCGCGACATAGGCATCGAGCGCCGCTCTCTCGAGCTCGGGCGACATCGTAACACGAGCGTCCATGGCAAGCGAAGCGACGTCATAGGCGGACGGGCCGATCAGCGCATCCTGGAAATCGACGATGCCCAGCCGGTCATGGCCGGAACGATCACCGCGCCAGATGATGTTGGGTGAATGGAAATCGCGCAGCATCAGCGTGACCTCGCGGCCTTGCAGCCGGTCGAGGAGCGCGTTCCATTCCTTGTGGTAACCGGCGCGCAAGGCATCGCTTGCCGGGGCGCCGGAGATTGCAGGCACGTACCAGTCGACCAGCAGGTCGGCTTCGATCATCATCGCATCGCGGTCGAAGGGTGGCACGTCGTGGAAGCCGCCGTGTCCCGTTTCCAGGCGCCGCGGCCAATTTCTGCCATGCATCATGGCCAGCAGCTCGGCCGCCGCCGCGCAGCGCTCGGCGACCGGCTGGCCATCGCTGCCGAGGAACCCTTCGGAACCAAGATGTTCGAGCAGCAGGAATCCCTGTTCCTGGTCTTCGGCATGGATTTCCGGGACACTGACGCCGCCGGCCCTCAAGGCGCGGTCGATGGCGACGAAGGCGGAGACCGACTGGGCGGTATGAGCGATCTCGGCATAGGGCCTGCCATCGCGCACCGGGGGGCCGAGCACCAGCCGTGGCGAATTCATCAGCACTCGCGGCTTCTGGTCCGGCAGCGAAACGATCTCATAGGAGCGGGCCGAGGCATCGCCAATGAAATGGCGGCGTTGCGCTTCCCCCCAGCCTGCGTTCACGAGAAAGTCGCGCATGGCCAGCGACCGTGCCGCCCGATCGAAGGCAGTTCCCTGCCCCGACAATCGCGCCAGCCGGCCGTCGCCATGCTGGACGAGCTCGATCAGGATCGTGGTTTTCGGCAGATGGGCTTCCGCCCGTTCCGGCCATTCGACCAAAGCAGCACCCTGCGCCAGGGCTTCGTCGAAACCAAGTTCATCGAGCTCGTCCGCCGAGGACAGGCGGTAGAGATCGAAATGATGGACCGGAATGCGGGTGTCGTAGCTCTGCACCAATGTGAAGGTCGGACTCGGAACGTCGAGGCCGGCATCGTCGGCCAGGGTCCTGATCAAGGCCCGCGCCAGCGTCGACTTGCCGGCGCCCAGATCGCCCTTGAGGGCGAGCACGTCGCCCGAGCGCAGCGACAGCGCCAAATCTTCGCCCAGCCGCGCTGTGTGGGTCTCGTCGGCGAGTAATCGCTCCAGCACCAGTCCGGTCATCGAACGCGCTACTCGGCCGCGGCGCGGATGCCCGGCATGTCTGGAAAGGTGCAGATGACGGTCGTGCCCTTGTCCTTGCCGGTTTCGATGCGAACGCTGCCGCCATGCAGCTCGACGAAGCTCTTGACGATCGACAAGCCGAGGCCGGCGCCGCGCCGGCGGCCGCCATTGGCGCGCGGCTCGAAACGGCGGAACACCGAATCAAGCACATCCGGCGGCATGCCGGGGCCGTCGTCATGAACCGAGAATTCCACCCCGTCCGCCAGATGGCGGCAAGTGAGCCGGATGATGCTGGCTTCCGGGGCGTAATTGGCTGCGTTGCTGAGCAGATTGTAGAGGATCTGGCGGACGCGGACCTCATCGCCGTGAAATGTCTTCGGCGCCGCGACGGCGTCGACCTGGAGACTGATCGAATGCTCTTCCAGCCGGTCGGCCACCAGCTCGGCCGCAGCGGCGATGGTGCGATCGACCTGCACTTCGGAGATGTCGAGCTGCATGATGCCGGCGTCCACCGTCGCCAGGTCGAGGATGTCGTTGACGATGGTGAGCAGGACCGAGGAGGACGAGCTGACATGCTCGACATATTCGCGCTGCTTCTGCGTCAGCGGACCGGTCGTGGGCTGCGACAGGAGTTCGGTGAAGCCGATGATGTTGGTCAGCGGCGAGCGCAGTTCATAGGAGACGTGCTGGACGAATTCGTTCTTGAGCTGGTCGGACTTTTGCAGCGCCTCGTTCTTGTCCTTCAGCGCCCGCTCGACATGGACGCTGTCGGTAACGTCGACGAAGGTCATCATCACCTGCCCGTTGGGCAGCGGGATCATGGCGTAACTCAGCACATTGCCGTTGTTGAGCTCGGTCTGTCCGTGGCGGTCGCGGCGCTCGTCGTCAAAGCCGGTGATGGCGGCAACGAAGCTGGGCCAGGGGCTGTCCGCGGCCTGCCGGTCGCAGAGGTCACGTATCGCCGACACATGGACGCTGGGCTTGGCCGCTTCACCGCTCAATCCCCAGAGAGTGGCAAAGGCAGGATTCGACAGCCGGAGCCTGCCGTCGGGTCCGAACACCGCCACGCCTTCGGCAAGATTGTCGAGCGTCTCGCCCTGAACCCGCACCGCTGTCTGGTAGCGGCTTTCGAGGTCCATCTTCTCGGTCAGGTTCTCGAACACCCAGGTCACGCCGCCCTTGGGCTGCGGATTGGCGACGACGCGAATGGTCTTGCCATCCGGCAGATGCCACCAATGTTCCTGGGATTCGACGGCGCGATAGGCGCCGAGCAGGCCTTCCTTCCAGCGGCGCCATTCAGGCTGTTCGGCGATCTTGCCTTCGCTGCGCAGCCGGTCGAGCAGCAAGGCATTGTCGGGTGCGCTGTGCAGGAAGCCGGCGTCCAGCCCCCAAAGCTTCTGGAAGGCCTGATTGAAGAACCGCAGCTTCTCGTCGATGTCGAAAATGGCGACCGCCGTGTTGAGCTGGTCGAGCGTGTCGGCGTGGCTTCGCACCGTCCGTTCGTATTCGCCGCGAACGGCCTCAATGGCACTGGTGTCGCAGGCAAGGCCGGCCGAGCCATCGCTGCCGGCGAAATCGGTGACCGCGAACACACGGCGGTCACCTTCGATCACGGTGGACAGCGACTGCTCGAAAACCGGATGCGTCTTGTGCTGGGCGGCAATAGCATCGCGCGCCTGACCGCCGAGGAACTCCTTTTTCTCCCGAACCGCGGCTTCGGCATTTTCGGCTTCGACGGCATCGGCATAGGCGCGGTTGACCCACTTCAGCCCGCCATCCTCGCCGCGGAGCCATGCCGGCATGTTCATCGCGTCGAGCAGGCCGATCATCGTGTCGTGGTCGGCGGCCAGCCGCTGGTTCTCGATCTTCAGCCTGGCCTGGCTGCGCTGCGTCTCCGAGAGCGAGACGAAACGCACGAGCACATGCGCGGCACTCTTGCGGCCATGCACTTCGAGCGGCGCGCCGGCCTGCGATTCGATGACGAGGTCGAAGGGTTTGGCCCTTTCGCGCAATCCCGCGACGGCATGTTCGAGTGCCGCCGCCGAACGCGGCATCAGCCAGCGGCCGAAAGCAAGAAAAGCGGCCCTATCCTCGGGAGCGCCGCTTTCGACGGGCAATGTGCCGATGAGCTCGGGCTTCTTGTTTTCCGCGGCCCAGACGACGACGCGCTGGTCGCGCAGATTGAGCAGCGCCTCCGAACGGCGGAGCGCCGCGTTGATGTCGGCCAAGCGGCTCCTGAGTTCGACATTCTCCGCCGAGGTGCGGGCTCTTTCGCGGATGAGAACGATGGCCGATATCAGTGCGGCACCAGTCACGCCGACGAACACGGCAAGCTGCATGACCTCGATGGCGCTCAGCGACAGTCCGGCGACGCTGGCAGCAGCGGTTTCGGCATGCGCGACGGCGCCAGCCAAGGGGACCGTGAGCGCGGAGGTGGCAAGAAATGTCGACGCGCGGGCGCGCCAGGACAGGCTCCCGCCTTCCAGGGCGGAGCCAGCAATCCCCGAATCGTCATGGCCGCCGGAAACGGCCCGTCCCGCTCTGTGCGGGTGTTGCCCCGGCATGTCTTGGTCCTCTCCGCCGCCTGAATGCAAGACCGCCCTGATGCGTGCCTCTCTTGACCCTCTCGGGCTGGAAGCATCGCCGAATCACCTGACAATAACCCCTCGCCGAATCGCCGTGAAGGCTGATGGCGCGCAAAAATATGGCCGGGCGAAAAGTCAATCGCCCGGCCTCAATATCTGGTAGTAATTTTAGCTTTGGTTAATAGCGGTAGTGTTCCGGCTTGAACGGACCCTGCGGCGTGACGCCGATATAGGCGGCTTGTTCACCGGACAGTTCGGTCAAGCGGGCGCCGAGCTTGTCGAGATGCAGGCGCGCGACCTTTTCGTCGAGATGCTTGGGCAGGACATAGACCTGGTTCTCGTACTGGCCGGGCTTGGTGTAGAGCTCGATCTGGGCCAGCACCTGGTTGGTGAAGGATGCCGACATGACGAAGCTCGGGTGGCCGGTGGCGTTGCCGAGATTGAGCAGCCGCCCTTCCGACAAAAGGATCATCCGCTTGCCGTCCGCGAAGGTGATCATGTCGACCTGCGGCTTGACGTTTGTCCATTTCAAATTGCGCAGCGCGGCGACCTGGATCTCATTGTCGAAGTGGCCGATGTTGCCGACGATGACCATGTCCTTCATCGAGCGCATATGGTCGAGGGTGACGACATCCTTGTTGCCGGTGGTGGTGATGACGATGTCGGCGGTGGGGGCCGCATCTTCCAGCGTGACGACTTCAAAACCGTCCATCGCCGCCTGCAGGGCGCAAATCGGATCGACCTCGGTGACCTTGACGCGGGCGCCGGCGCCCTTGAGCGAGGCCGACGAGCCCTTGCCGACGTCGCCATAGCCGCACACGACAGCGACCTTGCCGGCCATCATCGTGTCGGTGCCGCGGCGGATGCCGTCGACCAGCGATTCCTTGCAGCCATATTTGTTGTCGAACTTCGACTTGGTGACCGAGTCGTTGACGTTGATGGCGGGGAAGGGCAGCAGGCCCTTCTTCTGCAGCTGGTATAGGCGGTTGACGCCGGTGGTCGTCTCTTCGGTGACGCCGCGGATCGCCGCCTTCTGCTTGGTGAAGAAGCCGGGCGAAGCCTTCAGGCGCTTCTTGACCTGGGCGTAGAAGTATTCCTCTTCCTCGCTCTGCGGGTTGGACAGCACATCCTCGCCTGCCTCGGCGCGGGCGCCGATCAGGATGTACATGGTGGCATCGCCGCCATCATCGAGGATCATGTTGGAGAGGCCGCCATCGGCCCACTGGAAGATCTTGTCGGTGTAGTCCCAATACTCCTCGAGCGACTCGCCCTTGACGGCGAACACCGGGATGCCGGCTTCGGCGATGGCCGCGGCCGCATGGTCCTGGGTCGAGAAGATGTTGCAGGAGGCCCAGCGGATATCGGCGCCCAATTCCTTCAGCGTCTCGATCAGCACCGCCGTCTGGATCGTCATGTGCAGCGAACCGGTGATGCGCGCGCCCTTGAGCGGCTGCTTGGGACCGAATTCCTCACGGCAGGCCATCAGGCCCGGCATTTCGGTTTCGGCGATCTCGAGTTCCTTGCGGCCCCAGCCGGCAAGCGAGATGTCGGCGACCACATAGTCCTTGCTACCCGTCATGGCAGTACTCCGATGCGAATGTTGTGCTTGCGAATTTGTTGCGGACACGCCCGCGCCGGTCGGCGCGTCGAAGGGCGCGAATTGCCGGCCTGACTAGCAGATCGGAGCAGGGTCGACAATGGGATATAAAGAAATCTTTATCCCTGCATGTCTCTCAGACGCGCATCTGCACTCAGCATTCCTCGCCAAAGCGGGACGCCACCAGCTGCTCCAGGGCGTCGATGACCTGCCGGGCCTCCGGCCCGCTGGCGGTGACGCGGATCGAATAGCCGGGGCTTGCCGCCAGCATCATCAGGCCCATGATCGAGGTGCCGCCGACCTTGACGCCATCCTTCTCGACATGCACCGAGGCATCGAAGCCGCTGGCCAGCTGGACGAACTTCGCCGAAGCGCGCGCATGAAGGCCACGTTGGTTGATGATGGGAAAATCCCGGACAATTTGGTCTTTTTCCGGGGACAGCGCGGTCATTTGCTGCTCAGGAGCTGGCTGGCGACGTTGATGTATTTGCGGCCGGCGGCCTGAGCCTCATCGAGCGCGGCGGCCATATTGTCGCCCTTGCGGATCGAGGAGAGCTTGATCAGCATCGGCAGGTTCATGCCGGCGATCACCTCGGTGCGGCCGGATTCCATCACCGAGATGGCAAGGTTGGAGGGCGTGCCGCCGAACATGTCGGTCAGCACGATGACGCCCGCCCCGGTATCGACACGGGCAACAGCGTCGACGATGTCGCGGCGACGCTGCTCCATATCGTCGTCGGCACCGATCGCCACGGTTTCGAAATTGTCTTGTGGCCCGACGACATGTTCGACGGCATGTCGGAACTCGGTGGCCAGTTGACCGTGCGTTACAAGCACGAGTCCGATCATTCTTTGGTGGCTCCCGTCATCGCCGCTTCACAGGCGCATTTTATGCTCGCCAGCCAATCCAGGCGGCGGGAGCGCTATCTTGTCGACGCACGGCCCGTTGACAAGCCCAAAATTGCGCAGGCACATGCCATTTTGACGCATTGCAGCAAAAAACCCGGAACGGATCATAGAAAAGGCGCGATCGACAGCCGCGCCATCACGACCGGCAAGACCGCTGGGACATTGCGTTCGACCACGTCGACCCGCGGCACCAGACAGCCCGCAATGCTGCTTGCGGTATCCTCCTGGAAGCGCACCGCTTCGCCGGCCGGCACCAGGCGGACATGGAGGTCGACGAGGCCTGCCGGCTCGAATGGCAGAGGTCGGGGGCCGAGCCCCGGCACCTCGGCGAGGCCTTCTATGGCGGCGGGAGCGCGGCACAGCAGCCGCCCGGCATGCGCCTCGACGAAGAGCTGATCGTCGCCGACGAGCCGCGAGAACAGGCCGCGATGGCGACAATGGTCGATGAGCGCCAGTGCCAGCGTCGTCTTGCCCGAGCCGGATGCTCCGGTGACGAGAATGCCGCGCTCGCCGATCAAAACCATTGTCGCGTGAATGTTTTCAGGCTGCACGGCTGGACCAGGCGTGGTGGAATTCATGCTCTCAGCCTTCGGCCGGCAATGTCACCACAAAGCGTGCGCCCTTGATCTCGCCGGGTTTGGTGCCGGGGATGTTCTCGGCGGTCAGCGTGCCGCCATGGGCCTCGACGATTTGCCTGGATATCGACAGGCCAAGGCCCGAATTCTGGCCGAATGCCTCGCCGGCCGGCCGATCCGTGTAGAAGCGTTCGAAGATGCGGTCGATGTTGTCGGCCCGGATGCCGGGGCCATTGTCGTCGACGGTGACGATGTTGAACTTGCCGGCACGCGCCAGCGAGAGGCTGATGTGGCCATGGTCCTCGGGAACGAAGGAACGGGCGTTCTCGATCAAATTGGTGATGACCTGGCCGATGCGCAGATCATGCCCGACGACGACGTAGCCTTTGACGCCTTGCGGCAGTTTGGCGGCCTTGAACTCGATCTCGACCGCCTTCTTGTTACGCGTCGCTTCGCGCGAAACGGCGACGAGATCGGTGATGAATTTCTTCAGGTCGACCGTCCCGGCATCTTCACGCGCGAGCTCCGCGTCCAGGCGCGATGCGTCGGAAATATCGGTGATGAGCCGGTCCAGCCGCCTGACATCGTGCTGGATGATATCCATCAGCCGGCCGCGCGAATCGTCGTTCTTGGCCAGCGGCAAGGTTTCCACCGCGCTGCGCAGCGACGTCAGCGGGTTCTTCAATTCATGCGACACGTCGGCCGCAAAGCTTTCGATCGCCTCGATACGGGCGTAGAGCGCGTTGGTCATGTCGCGTATGGCGATCGACAGATTGCCGATCTCGTCCTGACGGTCGGAAAAGTCGGGGATCTCTTCACGGCTCTTGACGCCGCGCCGCACCCGCACCGCCGCCGCCGACAGCCGGCGCAGCGGATTGGCGATGGTGGAGGCAAGCAGCATCGACAGGATGGCGGTGACAAGGGCCGCGATACCGAAGACGCGCAGGATCGCCTTGCGCTCGGCGGCGACGATCTTGTCGATGTCGCCGCCTTCGGTCGACAGCATCAGCACGCCCAGGACGGCACGAAAGCGCTGGATCGGCACCGCCACCGAAACGATCTGCTCGCCTTGCTCGCTGACGCGCACGATGGTCGACGGACTGCCGGTGAGAGCCTTGACCACTTCCGGGAAAGCGGCGCCATTGCCGCCCGGCTGCTCGTGATAGACCGGCAGCTCGGTGTTGCGGAAGAAGTCGAAGACGAATTTCTGGATGCGCTCGACAAGATCGGGCTCTTCCTCTTCAACCGGCGGCAGATCGTAGCGCAGGATCTGGCCGCGCGAATAGAGGTGGCGCGAATCGAGCAGCAGATTGGCGTCGCGGTCATAGATGCGTGCGCGGGTCCTGGTCGGCGAGATCAGCCTTCTCAGCACCGGCGCGACCCGCTCCGGGTTGATCGGGAAGTCGAGATTGTCGAGCTGGTCGGAGCCGGGTCCCAGGCTTTCGCCGGCCTGCAGCTCAAGCAGCTTTTCCGGGTCGATGCTGATCGAATCCGTCTCGACGGTCGCCGACGCGGCAATGGCGCCGGCGATGATCTCGCCCTGGGTCATCAGGCTTTCGACGCGGGCGTCGATCAGTCCGTCGCGGAAGGTGTTGAGATAGAGGATGCCGGTCACCAGGACGGCGAGGCCGGCAAGGTTGAGGAACAGGATACGCCGCGTCAGGCTGGAAAAGATATGATGACCAAGGAAGCGGCGCATCGGCACCGTGATCTTCGAGACGAAGGACGGCATGATCCGCGACGGCCGCCTGGAGGCGCCCGCCGGTCTTGTTCGCTGTGCTTCCACTGCCATCGAATAGCAGGCCCTGCTACTTACGCTTCGCGGAACCGGTATCCGACTCCGTAAAGGGTTTCGATCATCTCGAAGTCGTCGTCGACGGCCTTGAACTTCTTGCGCAGCCGCTTGATGTGGCTGTCGATGGTGCGGTCGTCGACATAGACCTGTTCATCATAGGCCGAATCCATCAGCGCATCACGGCTTTTTACGACGCCTGGACGCTGCGCCAGCGAATGCAGGATCAGGAACTCGGTGACGGTGAGCGTCACCGGCTCGCCTTTCCAGGTGCAAGTGTGGCGCTCCTGGTCCATGACGAGCTGGCCGCGCTCGAGCGAGCGGGCCTGCTGGCTTGGCGTCTTGGCGGCAGCCTCGCGGGCACTGGCGCGGCGCAGCACGGCGCGCACGCGCTCGACCAGCAGGCGCTGCGAGAAGGGTTTGCGGATGAAGTCGTCGGCGCCCATCTTGAGACCGAACAACTCGTCGATCTCATCGTCCTTGGAGGTCAGGAAGATCACCGGCAGGTCGGACTTCTGGCGCATCCGGCGCAGCAGTTCCATGCCGTCCATGCGCGGCATCTTGATGTCGAGGATGGCAAGGTTCGGCGGGCGTGCCGCCAGGCCTTCCAGCGCCGACGCACCATCCGTGTAGGTCTCGACGCGATACCCCTCGGATTCCAAGGCGATCGACACCGATGTCAGAATGTTGCGGTCGTCATCGACAAGCGCGATTGTTGCCATTTCAAGCGGCTCCCTCATGAGCTGTCCCTTCTGTCGTAGAGAAGGGGCTTTTGCAGGACAAATTAGGTACAAAATGTGGCATAGGCCTTGTCCGCTGTCACGCGCGGCATGCCGGCGGCCAAAATCCTACCTCGACATGGGTTGGACGAACGTACATCGCCAATCCTTTGGGCAACCGCGAAACTTTTTGCACATATAAACGATTTAAACAACTTTCAAAATATTTAAATCGATTAATGATTTGATATCATTTGCCTTTTCTGGTTCTGACCATCTCAGCCCGCGTAGTGGGCGTGCTGGAAACGTGCCGGCAAAGATGCGGCAAATCCAAGAGGGACACTCGATGTCGGAAGTCGGCAAACGCAATTCCGCCTGCGCGATCGATCATATCGGCCTGAAAACCACCGGCGTGGTGCACTATAATTTCGGTGCGGCTACCCTTTATGAGGAATCGATCCGGCGCGGCGAGGCCCGCTTGACCGCACATGGCGCGCTGGTCGCCGAAACCGGACAGCACACCGGCCGCTCGCCCAAGGACAAGTTCGTCGTCCGCAACAGTGACACCGAACCACATGTCTGGTGGGACAACAACAAGGCGATCTCGCCGGCCCAGTTCGACACGCTGCTCGCCGATTTCCAGGCGCATGCCGCGGACAAGGATCTATACGTCCAGGATCTGGTCGGCGGCGCCGATGCGGAGTCGAGGCTGCCGACCAGGGTGATCACCGAATTTGCCTGGCACTCGCTGTTCATCCGCAATCTGCTCATTCGTCCCGGTGCCGCCGAACTCAAACAGTTCGTGCCTGACATGACGATCATCGACCTGCCGTCCTTCCGCGCCGATCCCCTCCGTCACGGCAGCCGCACCGAAACGGTGATCGCCGTCGATCTTTCGCGCAAGATCGTGCTGATCGGCGGCACCTCCTATGCCGGCGAGATGAAGAAGTCGGTGTTCACCATGCTCAACTATCTCCTGCCGGCGAAAGGCGTGATGCCGATGCATTGCTCGGCCAATGAGGGTGCGGCCGGCGACGCCGCCATCTTCTTCGGCCTGTCGGGCACCGGCAAGACGACGCTCTCGGCCGATCCCTCGCGCACGTTGATCGGCGACGACGAGCATGGCTGGGGGCCGCACGGCATCTTCAATTTCGAAGGCGGCTGCTACGCCAAGACGATCAAGCTGTCGGCGGAAGCCGAGCCGGAAATCTTCGCCACCACGCAGCGCTTCGGCACGGTGCTGGAAAATGTCGTGCTCGACGCCGATGGCGTGCCGGATTTCAACGACGGAAGGCTGACCGAAAACACACGCTGCGCGTACCCGCTGGACTTCATCCCCAATGCCAGCAAGACCGGCCGCGCCAACCATCCCAACAACATCATCATGCTGACCGCCGACGCCTTCGGCGTGATGCCGCCGATCGCGCGGCTGACCCCGGCGCAGGCGATGTATCACTTCCTCTCCGGCTACACCGCCAAGGTGGCCGGAACCGAAAAGGGGGTAACCGAGCCCGAAGCGACGTTTTCGACCTGTTTCGGTGCGCCGTTCATGCCGCGCCATCCCTCTGAATACGGCAATCTGCTGCGCGAGCTGATTGCAGGCCACGGCGCCGATTGCTGGCTGGTCAATACCGGCTGGACCGGCGGCGCCTACGGCACCGGCAAGCGCATGCCGATCAAGGCGACGCGCGCCTTGCTTGCCGCCGCACTTGACGGCTCGCTGAAGACGGCCGAGTTCCGCACCGACCCTCATTTCGGTTTCGCGGTGCCGGTGGCTGTCCCGGGCGTCGACAGCGCCATTCTCGACCCGATGATTCTGGACCCCCGGGCGACCTGGGCCGACAAGGCCGGCTATGACCGGCAGGCGGCAAGGCTGGTCGGCATGTTCGCCGTCAATTTCGAGAAATTCGAAAGCCATGTCGATGCCGTGGTGCTGGGCGCCGCGCCGCGCATGCAGGAAGCGGCGGAGTAATCGCGCCACAGGGTTCAGCTTTCGTTGAAAGGCCCGGTTCGATCGGGCCTTTTCTTTTTCGATCCGCCGCGCCATGACTGCGGCATGGCCAGCGACGACAACATCATCATATCAGGCGATGCGGTGATCCATCCGGGGGACCTGCACGAGGATTTCATCCGCTCGTCCGGTCCCGGCGGCCAGAACGTCAACAAGGTGGCGACGGCGGTGCAACTGCGCTTCGACGCGGCCAACGCAACGGGTCTGTCGGAGCGCGTGCGCGAGCGGACGATCAAGCTTGCCGGCCAGCGTGCCACCAAGGACGGCGTCATCGTCATCGAGGCAGGCCGCTTCCGCACCCAGGAACAGAACCGGGCGGATGCGCGGGCACGGCTGACGGCATTGGTCGCCAAGGCCGCCGAACCGCCACCGCCGCCGCGCAAGAAAACACGGCCGTCTAAGGGTGCCGTGGAACGGCGGCTGAAGAGCAAGGCCGGGCGCGGCACGATCAAGAAGCTGCGCGGCCGGGTGGAGAACGATTAAGCACCACACCAATCACGCGCACAAAACGACTTCCCATTTTGGACCGCAGATGCAAGGTTCACCATTGCCATTAGCAAGGGAGACCAAGGATGGGCATGTTCGATTTCGTCAAGAGCGTCGGCAAGAAACTGGGCATCGGCGGCGACGAAGAAGCCGCACCCACGGCCGACACACTCAAGAAGGAGCTCGATTCGCACAAGCTCGGCACCGATGGCGTCGAGGTCGTCGTCACGGGCGATACGGCGGTGCTGAAGGGCGTGGTCAAGGACCAGTCGATCTTCGAGAAGGCGGTCATCGCCGTCGGCAACACGCTCGGCGTCTCCAAGGTGCAGGCGGACGAATT
Source organism: Mesorhizobium sp. M0618 (assembly GCF_040320765.1). Classification (NCBI taxonomy): domain Bacteria; kingdom Pseudomonadati; phylum Pseudomonadota; class Alphaproteobacteria; order Hyphomicrobiales; family Phyllobacteriaceae; genus Mesorhizobium; species Mesorhizobium sp. M0618. Next base: position 155,365 of record NZ_JAMYQH010000001.1, read on the forward strand.
GCAGGTCGCGCCAGCGTCTGGCACGGCCGCCGCCCCGGCCAAGGAGCCCACCTTTTACACGGTGAAGAAGGGCGACAATCTCTGGAAGATCGCCGAGAAAAGCTACGGCAAGGGCCAAGGCGTCAAGAACACGGTCATATTCGAGGCCAACAAGCCGATGCTGACCCATCCCGACAAGATCTATCCGGGCCAGGTGCTGCGCATCCCAGATCTCGCCTGATCAAGGCGATGCCAATTTGCGAAAAGCAATTCCAGGAAAAGTGTGAAACGGTTTTCCGTCCGGAATTGTGCCAAACAAAGAGTTAGAACGGCGGCTTTCGGGTCGCCGTTTTCTTTTGATCGTGACATTTTACGGTTCCGAACCATCCGGGAGGTGACCGAATCCGTGCTCGTTCTGCCCAAAGGTGTCCGCCACATGCCGGCCTATCTGTCACGCACCGTGCAGGAAGCGCTGGTCGATGAGGTGAGACGGATCGTGCAGCAGGCGCCGCTGTTCGTGCCGGCCATGCCGCGCACCGGCAAGGAGATGAGCGTGCGCATGACCAATTGCGGGCCGCTCGGCTGGGTCACCGACAAGGAGCACGGCTATCGTTACCAGCCGGCGCATCCGGTAACCGGGGCGCCTTGGCCGCCAATTCCGGATGCGCTGCTCGAGCTGTGGCGCGAGGTCTCGGGCTATCCGCACCCGCCGGAAGCATGCCTGATCAATTTCTACACGCCGGATGCAAAAATGGGGCTGCATCAGGACCGCGACGAGGCCGATTTTTCGGCGCCGGTCGTCTCCGTCTCGCTCGGCGACGACTGCCTGTTCCGAGTCGGCCAGACTACGCGTGATGGCGCCACCAAGTCGTTCAGGCTGCAAAGCGGTGACGTCGTGGTGCTCGGCGGCGAGGGGCGGCTGTGCTTTCACGGCGTCGATCGGATCTATCCCTCGACCTCGGCACTGCTGAAAAACGGTGGGCGGATCAATCTGACATTACGACGGGTGACGGAGCCGGCCGTCACAGCTTCCTGAGCGCCACTTCCTCGATCAGGTGGTCGGCGCCCTTGCGCAGGATCAAGTCGGCGCGGGCCCGCGTCGGCAGGATGTTCTCGCGCAGATTCTTCAAATTGATGTTGGTCCACAGGCCTTCGGCGATGGCGCGCGCCGACCCCTCCGACAGCTGCGAATAGCGGTGAAAGAAGGAGTCCGGATTGCGGAAGGCGGTCTCACGCAGCCGCATGAAGCGGGAAATGTACCAGTTGTGGATCAGCTTCTCGTCGGCATCGATGTAGATGGCGAAGTCGAAGAAGTCCGACAGGAAAGGCACGATCTTGCCGTCCTGCGGCAGCTTGCCGGGCTGCAGGACATTGATGCCTTCGAAGATCAATATGTCCGGCCTGTCGATGGTGACGAACTCGCCGGGAATGACGTCATAGGTCAGGTGCGAATAGACAGGCGCGCGGACATCGGGCAGCGCCGACTTGATGCCCGACAGGAACCGCAGCAGCGCGCCCACATCGTAGCTGTCGGGGAAACCCTTGCGCTCCATCAGGTTCTCGCGGCGCAGGACCTCGTTGGGCAGCAGGAAGCCGTCGGTGGTGATGAGATCGACCTTGGGGCTCGACGGCCAGCGCGCCAGCAACTCCTTCAGCACGCGTGCGGTGGTCGATTTGCCGACGGCGACCGAACCGGCGATGCCGATGATGAACGGCGTCTTGACCACGTCGACCGCGTTGAAAAAGGCCTGGCGTTGCCGAAACAGCAGCTGGCTCGCTTCGACATGCGCGGACAAAAGCCGCGACAGCGACAGATAGATGCGCGTGACCTCTTCGAGATCGACCGGATCGTTGAGCGAGCGCAGGCGGCGGAATTCGTCCGCGCTCAGCGTCAGCGGCGTGTCGGCACGGAATTGCGACCATTGATCGGCGGAGAAGAAACGAAAGGGGGAATATTTCTCGGTCGGCGCGAGCTGATCCATCGAGATACCTGCCCTCCTCGCGGTCAGCCCTTGGGCCGTGACGCCTTCTCGGCGATGCCCGAACGCCGGGTGCGGCCTTCGAGTTCCCTAAGCACGTCGCTCAGCGGAACCCCGGAGAGGCCGAGAACGACGAGCCAATGATATATAAGATCGGCACTTTCCGAAACGATGGCCGGTTTGTCGCCCTTGACGGCGGCAATCACCGTCTCGACCGCCTCCTCGCCGAGCTTCTGCGCCGCCTTGTCGATGCCGCGCGCGAACAGTTTTGCCGTCCACGAGTCCGGGTCGCCGGAATGGGCGCGTTCCCCAACGATTTTTTCCAGATCGGAAAGCGAAAACTCAGCCATGGCGTCATCTATCTGCTTGTTTAAGCGTGATCTTTTCCGAAAACCGGTTCCCACTTTTCGGGATCATGCTTTAGGGCCGATTATTCACAGAGTCCAGCCGCATCGGCAGCCCCGCGGCGGCCATATGTGCCTTGGCCTGCGCTATCGTGTAGGTGCCGAAATGGAAGATCGACGCCGCCAGAACCGCGCCGGCATGGCCGTCGCGAATGCCTTCGACCATGTGGTCGAGCGTGCCGACACCGCCGGAAGCGATCACCGGCGCGCGCACGGCGTCTGATATCGCGCGGGTCAGCGCGATGTCGTAGCCGGCCTTGGTGCCGTCCCGATCCATCGAGGTCAGCAGGATCTCGCCGGCGCCGCGATCGACCATTTTCCGGGCGAACTCGACCGCATCGATGCCGGTCTTTTCGCGGCCGCCATGGGTGAAGATCTCCCAGCGGTCGGTCTCACTGGTGCTCGACACCTTCTTGGCGTCGATGGCGACGACGATGCACTGGTTGCCGAACTTGTCGGCGGCCTCGGCAACGAAATCCGGGTTCTTCACCGCGGCCGTGTTGATCGACACCTTGTCGGCGCCGGCCAAGAGCAGCTTCCTGATATCGGCGACCTGGCGCACGCCGCCCCCGACGGTCAGCGGCATGAAACATTGTTCGGCGGTGCGTGCGATGACGTCGAAGATGGTTTCGCGATTGTCCGACGAAGCGGTGATGTCGAGGAAGCAGAGTTCGTCGGCGCCGGCCGCGTCATAGGCCTTGGCCGCCTCGACCGGATCGCCGGCGTCGACGAGATCGACGAAGTTGACGCCCTTGACGACACGGCCGTTCTTGACGTCGAGACAGGGGATGACACGGGCTTTCAGCATCAGCGGCCCTCTATCGTGGCGATGAGATCGTTCAGCAACTGGCCAACCAGCGGCGGAACATCGGCCTGGGCGTCGAAGGCCGGGTCGTAGGCGGAGACGGTGATGCCGACGACCGGCACCGCCAGCGCCATGGCGCAAGTGACGTCGCGCAGCTGTTCCGGGCTCGGGCCGCCCGAAGTGATATAGCGGTTGGCCTGCAGCTCCCGGGGATCGTGCACGTCCATATCGAGATGCATGTGCACGCGTCTGGCGCCGGCGATCTTCAGTCTTTCGGCCGCCTGGGCCACCCCGGAGCATTCCGTCCGCACGATCGGCAAGGTCTCGAGAAGCTGTCTTTCCGCCGGATCGAGATCGCGCGCGTTGACGAGCACGCAACGCGACGGATCGATCGGCCTGAAGCCGGGAATGGCCGACGCCATCGGCCGCCAGCACAGGCCAAGCACCGTCGCCAGCGCCATGCCGTCGAGAAAGCCATATGTGGATGTCTCGGGCGTGTTCAGGTCGCCATGCTGGTCGGCCCAGATGATCGCATCGGCGTCCTCACCGGCGACCGCGCCGGCGCTGGTCAGGCAGTTTCCCGCAAGGACGATGGGAAACCGACCGGCGTCACGGGCAAGGCGAACCTCGCTCGCAACCGCGTTGCAGACGGCAAAGCCGGTGGCGATTTCGCGCTCCTGGGCATCTCCAACCTTGCCGATATCCTCGACCATCACATCGTGGCCGGCCATCGTCAGGGCGTCGACGAGCCCGCCTGAGACCAGCGCGTCCGGACCCTGGCCCATGCCGCCATGGTAATGGCCGCTGTCATAGGACGCCAGGATGATGGAGATTTTCACGTCCGCGTCTCCGCCGCTGGCCGGCCCTGCAGGATCGCCAGCGCCTCGGCCGGATCAATGCGACCGTCATAGAGCGCGCGCCCGGAGATCGCGCCTTCGAGCTTTTGCGCATCGGGCATGGTCATGCGCACGATGTCGGCGATCGATGCGAGGCCGCCCGACGCGATGACCGGGATCGACACGGCCTCTGCGAGGTCGATGGTGGCGTCCCAATTGATGCCGGTCAAAACGCCGTCGCGGTCGATGTCGGTGTAGATGATGGCGGCGACGCCGGCGCCCTCGAATTTCCTGGCCAGTTCGACGACGCCGAGGCTCGACGCCTCGGCCCAGCCCTCGACGGCGACCTTGCCGCCCTTGGCGTCGATGCCGACCGCGACCTTGCCCGGAAACGCCTTGCAGGCCTGCTTGACCAGGTCGGGATCGCGCACCGCCACCGTGCCGAGGATGACGCGGGCCAGCCCGCGCTCGAGCCAATCCTCGATCTGCGCCAGCGTGCGGATGCCGCCGCCGAGCTGCACCGGGTTCTTCGTCGCCTTGAGGATGGCGCCGACCGCCGCACTGTTGACGCTCTGGCCCTGGAAGGCGCCGTTGAGGTCGACGACATGCAGCCATTCGAAGCCCTGTTGCTCGAAGGCCCGCGCCTGGGCTGCAGGATCATCGTTGTAGATGGTCGCGGTCGCCATGTCACCGTGCCTGAGGCGCACGCACTGGCCGTCCTTGAGGTCGATGGCGGGGAAAAGGATCATCCGTTCAGGCGCCTTCCACAATGGCGAAATGCGACGTCGAATAGAGGCGTCGGAACTTCAGCGCCGCCTGGTATTCGGGCGAATGGAAGCAGGCGAGTGCGACCGCGTAGCTCTCGAACTCGATGATGACATGGCGATTGCCCGATGGCCCTTCCGGGCTCGACGACCGACCGCCGCGGGTCAGGAATTTTGCGCCATATTTGTCGAAAGCCGCTTTGTTGGCGGCAATGTATAGCGGATAGTTTTCCGGATCGGTCACCTCGACCATCGCCATCCAGTAGCCCTTCTTGCTCATCGGTTTTCCCTTTGCTTGAGCATGATCTTTTCCGAAAACCGGGGTCCACTTTTCGGGATCATGCTCTAGGGCCTCCAGCGCAGGAAATTGGTGATCAGCGCCAGACCGAGCGCCTGGCTCTTTTCCGGGTGGAACTGCGTGCCGACGAGATTGTCGCGGGCGACGGCCGCCGTCACCGGGCCGCCATAGTCGGCGACCGCCAGAACCTCTTCCGCCTTGCCCGCATCGAGATGGTAGGAATGCACGAAATAGGCATGCAGCCCGCTTGCGCCAGTCGGTATGCCGGCAAACAGCGGATGCTGGCGCTTGAGCTCGATCGTGTTCCAGCCGATCTGCGGGATCTTCAGCGTCGGATCGGCCGGCGTGATCTCCTTGACGTCACCTGATACCCAGCCGAAGCCGTTGGTGATTGTCTTTTCCAGGCCGCGCTCGGACATCAGCTGCATGCCGACGCAGATGCCGAGGAACGGCCGGCCCTTGTCGATAGCCACCTCCTCGACCGCTTCCCACATGCCTTCGAGGGCATGCAAGCCGGCCGCGCAGTCGGCATAGGCGCCGACGCCGGGCAGGACGATGCGGTCGGCCGTGCGCACCCGTTCGGCATCCGATGTCAGGTCGATAGCAGCCGATATGCCGGCTTCCCGCGCGGCGCGCTCGAAAGCCTTGGTGGCCGAGCGCAGATTGCCCGAACCGTAATCGATGATCGCAACCCGCATCAGCTTCTTCCCGGGATGTGGGTCAGCCCCAGCGCCATGCCCGGCTGCGACGGCCGCGCCAGGGCAGCATCGGGGACCATGCGCGGCGCCGGCACAACCTCATCGGCAAGCGCTTCCGCCTCCAGCGCATAGCGTGTGTCGGCATCGTCGAGCCAACCGGCTTCGACCGCGCCCCATTCGTGCCAGCCGCGCCGGCGAAGTGCCGCGATGCGCAGGCCTTGCCCTTCCAGTCCGACATAGAGCGAAACCAGCAACGACAGCAACGACCCGGCCAGACCAAGGCCGAGCTTCTGGCCCAGCATCGAAAGCAGGCCCATGACGACGAAGGCAAGCGCCGCCTCGATCCACAGCCGATGCCAGGCGAACCATAGCGGCGGCACCAGAAGGCCCAGCCAGGTGAAGCCATCGCGGACAAAGGCCGTGGCATCGGCCTTTTCGCTGCGGCCTGGCGGTTCCATCACGACATAGGTGGCCATTGCCTTATCCCTTCAACGATCCCTTGGTGGAGGGAACCGCATCCGGCTGGCGCGGATCGCGTTCGAGAGCAACGCGCAGCGCGCGCGCCACCGCCTTGAAGCAGGTCTCGGCGATGTGGTGGTTGTTGGCGCCGTAGTGATTGGTGACATGCAGCGTGATGCCGGCATTCTGCGCCAGCGCCTGGAAGAACTCGCGCACCAGCTCGGTGTCGAAGGTGCCGATCTTCGGCGATGAGAAGGAAACGTTCCAGACCAGGAACGGACGGCCGGACACGTCGATCGCGGCGCGCGTCAGCGTCTCGTCCATGGCAAGGTCGATCGAGGCATAACGCATGATGCCGCGCCGCTCGCCCAGTGCCTTGGCCAGCGCCTGGCCGAGCGCGATGCCGGTGTCCTCGACCGTGTGGTGATCGTCGATATGCAGGTCGCCCTTGGCCCTGACCGTCATGTCGATCAGGGAATGGCGCGAGAGCTGGTCCAGCATATGGTCGAAGAAGCCGACCCCCGTGGCGATATCCGACTTGCCGGAGCCGTCGACATGGACCGACACGGAGATGTCGGTTTCCTTGGTCTTGCGGCTTGCTTCGGCGGAACGGGGCGGCATCACTCTATCCTTGTCGCAGAGGTTCACATCGTGACCGGCTCAGAGGCTTCAAGCGCTCGCAGGCTTGAAAACGAAAGCCTTCTAGCAGCATGGTCCAGCGATTGCCAGTTACCTCTGGGAGCGGAATCGGCCTTGCCGCGGAGGCGATTTGCAATCACCGGCCCCATGCATACATATGGCCGATCAAAGTTACTCGTACCGCGCCGATCGCCTTATCGGGATGGCGCTGCTCGGAGCCAGGAAATGTCCAATGAACTGACCATGCACGCCACGACCATCGTGACGGTGCGCAAGGGCAACAAGGTGGTGATCGCCGGCGACGGCCAGGTCAGCCTTGGCCAGACCATCATGAAGGGCAACGCCAAGAAGGTGCGCCGCATCGGCAAGGGCGGCAATGTGATCGCCGGGTTCGCCGGTGCCACCGCCGACGCCTTCACGCTGCTGGAACGGCTCGAGGCCAAGCTCGAACAATATCCAGACCAGCTGACGCGCGCCTGCGTCGAACTCGCCAAGGACTGGCGCACCGACCGCTATCTGCGCCGGCTCGAGGCGATGATGCTGGTGGCCGACAAGTCGGTGTCGCTGGCGCTGACCGGCACCGGCGACGTGCTCGAACCCGAATTTGGTGTCATGGCCATCGGTTCGGGCGGCAATTACGCGCTGGCGGCGGCACGCGCGCTGATGGACAGCGACAAGGATGCCGAGGAGATCGCCCGCAAGGCGATGCAGATCGCATCCGACATCTGCGTCTACACCAACAACAGCTTCGTCGTCGAAACGCTCGATGTCGGCTGAGCGGGCCGACCATGATCCCGAAACGTGGAAACCGGTTTTCTCGGACGAACGGTTCCGTTCGTCCAGAGATCATGGTCAAACAAGAAGATAGCTATGATTTTCGGCCGGTGACCGAGAAAGACCTGCCGATGATCGCCGGCTGGCTCGCCGAACCGCATGTCGCCGAGTGGTGGGACGATCCCGAGATCGAGATCGCGCAGATCCGCGAGCACATCGACTCGATTTCCGTCGAGCCGCTGATTATCGAACTCGACGGCAAGCCGATCGGTTATCTGCAGACCTATGATCCGCATCTGGAGGACGGCCATCCCTATGCCGACCAGCCGTTCGGCACGCTCGGCATCGACCTGTCGATCGGCCGGCCGGAGCTGGTCGGGCGTGGCCATGGCTCGGCAATCGTGCGCCAGTTCGTCGAACAGCTTTTCGACGAAGGCGTGCCGCGCGTCATCATCGATCCTGATCCCGCCAATGTCAGGGCCATCCGCGCCTATGAAAAGGCTGGCTTTGTTGCCTTTGACACCAGAACATCGGAGTACGGGCCTGCCTTGATGATGGCGCGCGACGCGACGCAGGAGCCCAATTGATCAGCGCCGAAACACTCGACAAGGCAGTCGCGAAAGGTTTGATCTCGCAGACCCTGCGCGATCAGTTGGAGGCCATGGAACGCGCGGTCGCTCTCGCCCCCGAGGTCAGGCGCGCCGATGACGAGGGTGACGAGGAAAACCTGCGGCTGGTCGGCGGCGGCAACGATCTGTTCGTCACCGTTGGAACCGTTCTGCTCAGCGCCGGCTTCTTCTTTGTCCTCACCACCTTGCTTCCAGGCCAGACATTCTGGATCGCCGGCATCCTCGCGGTTTTCGCCTGGGGGCTTGCCGAAATTGTCACGCGTCAGCACCGGATGAAATTATCGTCGTTCGTGCTTGCCCTGATTTTCATGGCCGCCATTCTGGCCGCTCTGGCGCTACAGGTGGAGTCCAGCTTCGGCATACGCAAGCCGGAGACTATCTGGCAGCTATTGGCGTTGCGCCAGAAGGCGTCCCAGGCCGGATATCTGTTCCTGGGCGGAGGAATAATCGCGGCGGCGATCTATTTCTGGCGTTTTCGCGTCCCCATCATTGCCGGGGCTATCGCCATCGCCTTTACACTGCTTGCCTTCCTGCAAACGGCGATAATCCTGTATGACAGCGTGACAGCGGGTGCGATTGCGCCGCCGCGTATTGAGGATGTTCCCGAATTGCTCCGCGCGGCACTTTACATGCCGCTGATCTGCGGCCTGATCGTGTTCGCAACGGGTGTAGCTTTTGACATTTACGACAGGGATCGACGCAAGATCTGGTCTGATTGCGCTTTCTGGCTGCATGTCGTCTCGGCGCCCATGCTGGTGCATCCGCTGTTTATCATGGCAACCGGCCAGAACGTCGTATTCGGACATATCGCGCCGGATGCCAATGCAACCATCATGCTGACGATTCTGATCCTTGGCTTCCTCTATGTCGCGCTTGCCATCGACCGCCGTTCGCTTCTGGTTCCGACATTGGCTTACTTCGGCTCGCTGGGCATCTACTATCTGGTGAATTCCGCCTCCGATTCGACGGGTATCCCGCCTTTTGCCTTGATCCTGGTCGTTGTTGGCGCGCTGATTATTCTGTTCGGGGCTGGCTGGCAGCGTATCCGGCGGATTGTGGTCAAACCCACCTTGCCGGCTGCCGTGATCCGCCGGCTACCGCCGCTGAAGGCGTGACAAGGCTTTGTGATGATCGACACGGCGACGCGAAACGAGGGGGAATGAACCGATGACGACACCGGCCACGGAGAGCAGCTATTCGGCCTATGAAGACAGCTGGCGGATGGGGCTTCTGCTGGTGCTTGCCCTGGTCATCTTCCAGGCTGGGGCGCTCTACGGCATGGGGCGAGCGCCGATCTGCACCTGCGGCTATGTGAAACTCTGGCACGGCGTGGTGAACAGTTCGGAGAATTCCCAGCACATTTCGGACTGGTATACGTTCTCGCACATCATCCACGGCTTCCTGTTCTATGCGCTGGCCAAATTCCTGTTCCCGCGTTCGCCGATCGGACTGAGGCTGGCGTTCGCCGTCTTCATCGAAGGCGGCTGGGAGCTGCTCGAAAACAGCCCGTTCATCATCGAGCGCTACCGCGCCGGCACCATCTCGCTCGACTATTACGGCGACAGCATCATCAATTCGGTGTCCGACACACTGGCCATGGTGCTGGGATTTGTGATGGCGCGAAGGCTACCTATATGGGTGATCGTCAGCCTTGCCATCATCTTCGAACTCGGTACCGGCTATCTCATCCGGGACAATCTGACACTCAACGTGATCATGCTGCTGCATCCGTTCGAGGCCATCAAGCAGTGGCAAAGTGGAATCTAGTGATATGAGCACATTTTCTCCCCGCGAAATCGTTTCGGAACTCGACCGTTTCATCATCGGCCAGAAGGACGCCAAGCGCGCCGTGGCTATCGCCTTGCGCAACCGCTGGCGCCGCCAGCAGCTGGAAGGCCAGATGCGCGAAGAGGTGATGCCGAAGAACATCCTGATGATCGGGCCGACCGGCGTCGGCAAGACGGAAATCTCGCGCCGCCTGGCGCGGCTCGCCGGTGCGCCTTTCGTCAAGGTCGAGGCGACCAAGTTCACCGAGGTCGGCTATGTCGGCCGCGATGTCGAACAGATCATCCGTGATCTGGTCGAGATCGCCATCGGCCTGGTGCGCGAGAAGATGCGCGAGGACGTCAAGGCGCGCGCCCACGTCAACGCCGAGGAACGCGTACTGGAAGCATTGGTCGGCAAGACGGCGAGCCCGGCCACCCGCGACTCGTTCCGCAAGAAGCTGCGCGACGGCGAACTCGATGACAAGGAGATCGAGGTCGAGGTCGCCGACACCGGCGCTGGCGGCATGCCCGGCTTCGAAATCCCCGGTATGCCGGGCGCCAATATCGGCGTGCTGAACATCAACGACATGCTGTCGAAGGCGATGGGCGGCAAGAAGACCAAGATGCGCAAGACGACGGTCAAGGAGTCCTACGATCTGCTGGTCAACGACGAGTCCGACAAGCTGCTCGACCAGGACGAGGTGGTGCGCCGGGCGCTCGATGCGACGGAGAATGACGGCATCGTCTTCCTCGACGAGATCGACAAGATCGCGTCGCGTGAAGGCGGCATGGGCGCCGGCGTTTCCCGCGAAGGCGTGCAGCGCGACCTGCTGCCGCTGATCGAAGGCACCACGGTGGCGACCAAATACGGACCGCTGAAGACCGACCACATCCTGTTCATCGCCTCGGGTGCGTTCCACGTGTCCAAGCCGTCAGACCTGTTGCCGGAATTGCAGGGCCGCCTGCCGATCCGGGTCGAGCTGCGGGCGCTGGAAAAGGACGATTTCGTCCGTATCCTGACCGAGACAGAGGCCAGCCTGATCAAGCAGTATATCGCGCTGATGAAGACCGAGGGCGTCGACCTGACCTTCACCGACGACGCTATCGATTCGCTGGCCGGCATTGCCGTCGACCTCAACGCGAGCGTCGAGAACATCGGCGCAAGAAGACTGCAGACAGTGATGGAGCGGGTGCTGGACGAAATCTCCTACGACGCGCCCGACCGCAACGGAACCAGCGTCACCATCGACGCCGCCTATGTGGAAAAGCATGTCGGCGATCTCTCCAGGAATACCGACCTGTCGCGGTTCATCCTTTGAACGACGGCGCCGGAACGTTCCGGCGCCGGTCCAGGCAACATTTTCCGGCCAGCAAAATCATGTGTGGCCAGATGGTATCATCTGGCCAGCTTTCGTAGTGCCGGGTGAAGGGGCGCTCTCGACTCGACCAAGAGCTTTACCTAGTTTGCGCGGCAATTCTCGATCTCTTGGTTTGACGCAATTCCGGAAAACCGTTTCACACTTTTCCTGGAATTGCTTGGGCGGCGGTGCATGAAAAAACTTATCCTGGTCATTCTCGGCTTGACGCTGGCGGCGACGCTGTTCGCCGCCGAGGCAGCGACATTGGTGGCGCCGGGAAATCGCAATGCCGTGCAGCCCGACATTCCCGGCGCCTCCAGCCGGCGCACGCAAGCGACCAACACCAGCTTCCAGGCGAAGTACCGCAAGGTCTACGCCCTGCTGCAGAACGACGCCGATCTGCGCGGCAAGATCAAGAAGGCAGCCGCCACCTACGGCATCGATCCCTTGCACATCGTCGGCGCCATCGTCGGCGAGCACACCTACAATGTCGATGCCTATGACCGGCTGCAGACCTACTATGTCAAGGCGATCTCCTATCTCTCCAGCAAGCTGTCCTTCGCCTATGACGGCGAGGACATCACCGATTTCGTGCAGCGGCCGGAATTCAAGAAATGCGCCGCAATGTCCGACAGCTACGATCTGTGGGAATGCCGCGAACAGGTGTGGAACCGTTCGTTTCGCGGCAAGTCGGTCGGCGGGACGAACTTTCCCGACGACCGTTTCGGCGCCACCTTCTTCCAGCCCTATTATGCCGGCCAGACCTTCGGCCTGGGTCAGCTCAATCCGCTGACCGCCCTGCAGATGAGCGATCTGGTGCACAAGGTTTCGGGCCTGCCCAGGCTCGACGTCGGCGATCCCAATTCGGTCTACAAGACCATCATGGATCCCGACCTGACGCTGCCTTACGTCGCCGCGACGATCAGGAAATCGATCGATGCCTACAAAAGCATTGCCGGCTTCGACATTTCGGGCAATCCCGGGCTGACCGCCACGCTCTACAATGTCGGCAATCCGGAGCAGCGCGCCGACGCGCTGAAGGCGGAGAACGACAGGCGCCGCGCCGCCGGCGAGCCGGAGAAGCTGCCCGAGGAGAATTACTATGGCTGGCTGGTGAATGACAAATTGGCGGAGCTGAAGGCGCTGTTTTAGCGGGTTTGAGGTCAGGCCTCTACCTCCCGCTTGTGGGGAGGGTATCGCATATGGAATTCCTGAGATGTCTGCCCGGCACGGACCCCCACCCCCTAACCCTTCCCACAAGGGGGAGGGAGACTTCCGTTGGCGCTGACCTAGGGCGAATCGCCTGTCTTTTTGACGCCAAAGAAGAATTAAAGGTACGCGGCAGCGTTCCCTCCCCCTTGTGGGGAGGGTTAGGGTGGGGGTCCTTCTTCGCAAAATCCATATGAGATAGCTCTGCCCACAAGAGGATCGGCTCACGCCGCCAGCAGCGACTTCAGCTTGACGTCCTGCGATCCCAGCGCTTCCGGGGCCGGCTTCGCGCGCTTGCCGATCAGCATTTCGGCCAGCCTGATGTCGCGGGCGACCGCGTTGCCGGGGCCGATGCCGCTGGCCGCCACCAGCCTGCCGTCCTGGGCCAGATGGAAGAGGATGAAAGCACCGTCGCCGAGGTCGCGGCGCACGGTGCTGCTGCCTTCGTCGGACAGCCCGGCGATCTGCAGAGACAGACCATATTGATCCGACCAGAACCATGGCACCGCCGCATGCGCCTCTCCGGCACCCAGCATATTCCTCGCCGCCAGCGCGCCCTGCTCCTGGGCGTTGCGCCAGGCCTCCAGCCGCACGCGGCGGCCGCCATAGACGGCGAGCGGAAACGAGCAGCAATCGCCGGCGGCAAAGATGTCGGGATCGCTGCTGCGCAGCTCGGCATCGACGGCAATGCCGTTGTCGATCGCCAGCCCAGCTTCGGCCGCAAGCCCGGTCACCGGCACGGCGCCGATGCCGATGATCGCGAGGTCGGCGACGATTTCCCGGCCGCCGGCAAGCGCTATGCGCACCTTGTTGCCGTCGTCGGCGATGGACGCGATGCCATCCCCGCACAGAATATCAACGCCCTCGGCGACATGCGCGTCATGGATGATTTCGGCGATCTCCGCCGGCACGCCGCGCATCAGGATGCGCGGCTGCGCCTCGATAACGGTGGCCGCAGCGCCTAGCTTGCGGGCCGCGGCCGCGAGTTCGAGACCGATGAAACCGCCGCCGATGATGGCGATGCGGTTGCCGGCGGTGAGATGCGCACGAATGGCGAGCGCATCGGCAAAGGTGCGGAGATAGACGCAGCGCGGACCCAACCCCGGCATCGGCAGCTTGCGCGGCGTCGAACCGGTTGCCAGCAGGAGCTTGTCGTAGGGCAGGACCGATCCGTCCGACAGGCGCACCGCATGCGCCGCGCGATCGATCGCCACGGCCTGGACGGAATGTATATGCCGGATCGATTTCTCGGCCAGAATTGCGTCGCTGGCGATCGCCTTGATCTCGGGCGCATCGCTGGCCATCGCCTCCTTGGACAGAGGCGGGCGCTCGTAGGGCAGATGCGGCTCGTCGCCGACCAGCGTCACCGGCCCCCGATAATCGAGGTCGCGCAGCGCCAATGCCGCCCGCCCGCCGCATTCGCCGGCGCCGATGATGAGCATCCCCCCCGCCATGTCAGTCATCCGATCTGGATCAGGACTTTGCCGGCGTCGACCTTGACCGGATAGGTCTTGAGATTGACGCAGACCGGGGCGCCGCGGGCGTCACCCGTCTTGTAGTTGAAGCGGCCATTGTGCTTGGGGCATTCGATGATGTCGTCCATCACCAGCCCATCGGCCAGGTGCACCTTTTCATGCGTGCAGAGGCCGTCGGTGGCGAAGAACTCGTCGTCGGGGCTGCGATAGATGGCGAAGGAGCGGCCGCCATGATCGAAGCGCATCACATCCTCCTCGTCTATGTCGCCGGTGGCGCAGGCCTCGACCCAGTCGCTCATTCAAGTCCTCCCAAAGCAAATCCAGGAAAAGTGCGCAGCGGCTTTCCGTCCGGAATTGCGTTAAATAAATATTCCAGATCGGATGGAAGCACGATCATTCCGCCGCGGCGGCGACAGTGTCGTTGTGGAATTCTTCGCGATATGGCCGTGCGGTCGGCGGCAGCTTGCGCTTGAGGAAATAGTCCTCATTGCGCAGCTGGCGCAGGAAGACCGGTATCATCTCGCGATAGCCGGCCAAGATCGACGGTGTCGGTTCCGGCAGATCGTGCTTGATCAGTTCGTGCAGCCTCGGCAGCGCATGGTACGGCACCATCGGGAACATGTGATGCTCGACATGGTAGTTCATGTTCCAGTAGATGAAGCGGCTGATCGGGTTCATGTAGACGGTGCGGCTGTTCAGCCTGTGGTCGGTGACGTTATCGGCCAGGCCGCCATGCTGCAGCAGCCCGACCATGACATGGTGCCAGGCGCCATAGAGCCTGGGCAGGCCGACCAGCATCAGCGGCAGGAACGAACCGGTGTAGAGCGCCAGCCCTACGGTGGCGGTATAGATCGCCGTCCAGATGCGGGCGACGCGGATCGCCTTGGGCTGTTCCTGTTCGGGAATGAAGGTCTTTTCGGCGGCGCTGACGGCGCCGGCGGCGTTGCGCAGCATGTCTGACATCGCATGCCAGGCGTCGAGCACGCCGACGAAGCCCAGCATGGCGCGAACCAGATCAGGCGGCCGCATGACCGAGATTTCCGGGTCGCGGCCGACGATGACGGTGTCGGTGTGGTGGCGCGTGTGGCTCCAGCGCCAGGTCACCGGATTGCGCATGATCATGAAGCAGGCGATCTGATAGACCGCATCGTTCATCCACTGCGTCCGGAAGGCGGTGCCATGACCGCATTCGTGCCAGCGCGAATCCGTCGAGGAGCCGTAGAGGACGCCATAGACGAAGAAGAATGGCACGCACCACCAACTGCCCCAGAACCAGGCGCCGCCGGCGCCGCTGACGATCAGCGCGGCGAACCAGATCGCCGTATCGCGGATCGCCGGCCCGTCGGAGCGCTGCATCAGCTCCTTCATCTGCTTGCGCGGTATGTCGGTGTGATACCACTCGGCGGCCGACAGGCCGGTCTCGACGGCGAGCCTGGCGTCGCGGCCGATCAGGCTGTAGTCACGCCGGGACGGCGCAGTGGACATGATTGCCTCCCTCGGCAAAGGCATCCGCCAGAGCGATGCCGTGAAATCCCTTGGTTTCGAGCATCAAAGTAACGCCGACCGATGATAGACTCAACATCACAAAGATAGTTTCTATCATTTCCCATCAGGATGATGTACGAAGGCTCAGGCAAATCCGACGAGGCAAGCATGGTGAAGCGGCCGACAATATCAGATCTGGCGCGCATCTCGGGCGTCAGTGTCGCCACCGTCGACCGCGTGCTGAACAACCGGCTGCCAGTGCGCGAAGAGACAGCGCGCCGCGTCTACGAGACCGCTACCGATATCGGCTACCACGCCGCCGGCCTGATCAAGCAGCGCATGCGCCAGGAATTGCCGGAGTACCGGCTGGGCTTCCTGCTGCTGCGGGGCAATGATGCCTTCTACGGTGACTTCGCGCGGGAACTCGAACTGGCCATATCGCAATCGCAACGCTTCCGCGGCGTTGCGACCATCGATTTCGCCAGTTCCCTGGCTCCCGACGAGATCGCCTCCCAGATGCGCAGGCTGGCGGCGAAATCGAGGGCAATCGCCGTTGTCGGTCCGGACCATCCGACCCTGACAGCGGTCGTGGAAACCATGAAGGCGAGAGGGCAGCCGGTCTTTTCGGTGCTGTCCGACTTTGCCGCCGGCATCCGGGAGGGCTATATCGGCCTCGACAACCGCAAGGTCGGGCGCACAGCCGCATGGATGATCTCCAAAGCAGCCAGGCGGCCCGGCAAGGTCGCCCTCTTCGTCGGCAGCCACCGCTTCCACGGCCATGAGCTGCGTGAGATCGGCTTTCGCTCCTTCTTCCGCGAGCATGCGCCGGAGTTCAGCGTGCTTGAGACGCTGGTCAATCTGGAAGCCAACCAGGTGACCCATGACGCGATGATCGATCTTCTGGCGCGCTATCCGGATCTTGCCGGCTGCTACGTCGCGGGCGGCGGCATGGAAGGCGCGGTCTCGGCGCTGCGGGCAGCGAAGCCCGCGACCATGCCGGTGGTCGTCTGCAACGAGATCAACGCCGAGTCGCGCGCGGCACTCGCCGACAACATCCTCACCATGGTGATCTCGACCCCGCTCGCCGCTTTGTGCCGTGAGCTTGTCGACCTGATGGCGCATGCCATCGAAACCGGCGCCGCCAACGCTCCGGGCCAGACCTTCCTGCCCTTCGACATCTACCTGCCGGAAAACATCTAGCCCGCCGCCGCGCAAGGCCGCCGAGGCAAATGATAGAATCCATCAGAGCGATGCGTAAATCGGCCGGCAGGCCGCGGAATCGCCCTTGACGCCCCGATGTGAAATGGAATAAATATTTCATCATCTGTGTATTTTGGTTCTTTCGTTCCGGAACATCTGTTTCAAACGGAGGGTTTGACGTTCCAGCCAGGAGGCAAGCGTCATCCGGAATAGAAAAGATATCAGGGAGAGATTCCCCGGGGAGATCGGGGATTCCGGATAAATCGGTGAAACCGGACACCAATATGTGGAGGAGAAACACAATGAAGAAATTGATTTTGGGCGTCGCCTTCGCGGCGCTGATGAGCTCATCCGCCTTGGCCGCCAAGGTTGGCGTGTCGATGGCCAAGTTCGATGACAACTTCCTGACCGTGCTGCGCAACGGCATGATCGAGCAGGCCAAGGGCATGACCGGCGTGGAGCTGCAGGTCGAGGACGCGCAGAACGACGTTGCCAAGCAGCTTGACCAGATCAAGAACTTCGCCGCTTCGGGCGTCGATGCCATCATCGTCAATCCGGTCGACACTTCGGCCACGCAGGCGATGTCGGATGCCGCGGCGGCCGCCAAGATCCCGCTGGTCTACGTCAACCGCGAGCCGGTCAATGTCGACACGCTGCCCGACAACCAGGCCTTCGTCGCCTCGAACGAAGCCGATTCCGGCACGCTCGAGACCAAGGAAGTCTGCCGCCTGTTCAAGGAAGCCGGCAAGAAGGAAGCCAATGTCTATGTGATCATGGGCGAGCTTTCCAACCAGGCCGCCGTGCAGCGCACCAAGGACATCGACGACGTGATCGCGACGCCGGATTGCAGCTTCATCAAGATCATCGACAAGCAGACGTCGAACTGGAACCGCGACGAGGCGCAGAACCTGATGACCAACTGGCTGTCGACCGGCAAGCCGTTCGACGGCGTCATCGCCAACAATGACGAAAGCGCCATCGGCGCCATCCAGGCGATGAAGGCCGCCAACATAGACATGAAGACGGTTGTCGTCGGCGGCGTCGATGCCACCCAGGACGCGCTTGCCGCGATGCAGGCGGGCGACCTCGACGTGACCGTGTTCCAGGACGCGGCCGGCCAGGGCGCCGGCGCTCTCGATGCGGCGCTCAAGCTCTCCAAGGGCGAGAAGGTCGAGCACAAGGTCTACGTGCCCTTCCAGCTGGTGACGCCGGCCAACATCGACAAGTTCCTGAAGAAGAACTGAGCCGCCAACGGTTCGATACGGAGCGGCGCTCGACCAAGACAGCGCCGCTCCCCTCTCTCCCTCGGCGCCGGCACGGCGCGAGGGCGACCGCGGCTGATGGAGGACAGAATACGTGGCACAGACATCTCATGGCGTCGGCGGCGTCGGTTATGATGCGAGGAAGCGCACATGGCCGGCCGAGTTCAATGTTTTCCTGGCGCTGGTCATTCTCGTCGTCATCTTCGAACTGATCGGCCGCGTCTTTCTCGGCGACAGCTTCCTGTTCAACACCCGCAGCGACGTCGGCGGCATCTTCAACGAAGCGCGCCTGCAGATCATCATCCTGCAGGTGTCGATCGTCGGCATCATCGCCATCGGCGTGACGCAAGTGATCATCACCGGCGGTATCGACCTGTCCTCGGGCTCGATCGTCGGCGCGACCGCCATGATCGCCATGAGCTTCGCCCAGGTGGCGACGGTCAACGGCAACCCCAATCCCAAGGCGATGTTTTTGGCGCAAGGCTGGACGGACCTGCCTGTCATCGTGCCGCTGCTGGTGGCGATCGCCTGCGGCCTGTTCGCCGGGCTGGTCAATGGCGCGCTGATCGCCTACACGCGCATTCCGCCGTTCATCGCCACGCTCGGCATGATGGTGACCGCGCGCGGCATCGCGAAATGGTGGTCCAAGGGCCAGCCGATCTCGTTTCCCACCGAGAGTTTCGCCGGCATCGGCAAAGGCCTGATGCCCGTCGTCATCTTCCTGTCGCTGGCCATCCTGTTCCAGCTGATCATGACCTACACCAGGTACGGCAAGCACTGTTACGCGATCGGCTCCAACGAAGATGCCGCGCGCATGTCCGGCATCAAGATCGCCAACCACAAGATCCTGGTCTACGTCATCGCCGGCATTCTCGCAGCGCTCGCCGCCGTGGTGCTGAGCTCCAAGAACCTGACCGCGCAGTCCGGCATGGGCGTGATGTACGAGCTCGACGCCATCGCCATGGCGGTCATCGGCGGCGTCTCCCTGTCGGGCGGGCGCGGCTCGATCATCGGCACGGTGATCGGCTCGCTGATCTTCGGCGTCATCATCTCCGGCTTCACCTTCCTGCGCCTCGACGCCTACTACCAGGAGATGGTCAAGGGCGTGATCATCGTCGGTGCGGTGGTTCTCGACCAGTGGCGTCAACGCCTGCGGGCAATGAGGGCATGACCATGTCAGACATCGTCCTGAAGACCGAAAACCTGACCAAGCGCTATGGCGGCGTGCACGCGCTGGAAGGCGCTAATTTCGAGCTGCGCAAGGGCGAGCATGTCGCCATCATGGGCGACAACGGCGCCGGCAAATCGACCTTCGTGCGCCAGATCACCGGCGTCGAGCAGCGCACCAGCGGCCAGATCTGGTTCGACGGCAAGGAAGTGAATTTTGCCGGGCCGATCGAGGCTCGCACGGCGGGCATCGAGACCGTGTTCCAGAACCTGGCGCTGGCCGACGATCTCGACGTGCCGTCGAACCTGTTCCTCGGCCGCGAGAAGGTGCTGTTCAATCTCGGCCCGTTCTCGATCCTCGACCGCAAATACATGCGCAAGGCGACCGAGGCGGCGCTCGTCCGCACGGCGGTGAAGATCCCCAATCTGTCCAACACCATCCGCCACATGTCGGGCGGCCAGCGCCAGTGCGTGGCGATCGCCCGGACCGCGACCTTCGCCTCCAAGCTGATCATCATGGACGAGCCAACGGCCGCCCTTGGCGTACAGGAGACCGCGCAGGTCGAAAACATCGTCCGCACGCTCAAGGACAATGGCGAGCCGCTGATCCTGATCAGCCACAATATGCGCCAGGTGTTCGATCTCTGCGACCGCATCGTCGTGTTCCGGCGCGGCCGCATCGTCGCCAATCTGCGCAAGGAGAACACCGACGGAAACGACATCGTCTCCTACATCACCGGCGCCAAGACCGGGGAGGCGGAACTCGCGGCCTAAACAGGATGGTCATCCTGTTTTCTGGCGCGCTCGAAAAATAGCCTTGCCACCTTCCCCCAAAAGGAAGGTGTGGACACAACTCTCTCTAACCCATCCCCCCAGAGGAAATATCATGACCGTTCGCTTCGCTCTCCTCGGTGCCGGCCGCATCGGCAAGGTCCACGCCCGCGCCGTCGGCTCCAACCCGCAGGCCAAACTGGTTGCCGTTGCCGACGCGTTCGAGAAGGCCGCCAAAGAGCTGGCGAGCGCCTATGGCGCCGAGGTGCGCAGCATCGAAGACATCGAAAAAGCCGGGGATATCGACGCCGTCGTCATCTGCACGCCGACCGATACCCATGCCGATCTGATCGAGCGCTTCGCCAAGGCCGGCAAAGCGATCTTCTGCGAGAAGCCGATCGACCTCAATGTCAAGCGCGTCGAGAAGTGCCTGGCCGTGGTCGAGAAGACCAAGGCGACGCTGATGGTCGGCTTCAACAGGCGCTTCGATCCGCATTTCGCCGCCGTGCGCAAGGCGATCGACGACGGCGCCATCGGCACCGTCGAGATGGTCACCATCACCTCGCGCGATCCCGGCGCGCCGCCGATCGACTACATCAAGCGCTCGGGCGGCATTTTTCGCGACATGACCATCCATGATTTCGACATGGCGCGCTTCCTGCTCGGCGAAGAGGTCGTGGCGGTCAGCGCCCATGCCTCGGTGCTGGTCGACAAGAAGATCGGTGCTGCCGGCGATTTCGATAGCGTCAGCGTCATCCTGGAAACCGCTTCCGGCAAGCAGGCCGTCATCTCCAACTCGCGCCGCGCCACCTATGGCTACGACCAGCGCATCGAGGTGCATGGTTCGAAGGGTATGATCGCGGCCGAGAACCAGCGCCCGGTGTCGATCGAACTGGCCAACGAGAAGGGCTATACGCGCCCGCCGCTGCACGACTTCTTCATGACCCGCTACCTCGACGCCTACGCCATTGAGATCGCCGCGTTCATCACAGCCGCGACCTCGGGCAAGAAAGCGTCGCCGAGCGGCGCGGATGGGCTGGTGGCGCTGAAGCTGGCCGATGCGGCGCTGAAATCAGCAACGACCGGCAAGACCGTCCGTCTCGACAAGTAAGAACCCTTGGAAAGAACCACAGGAGCAGAGCGATGAGCGGAACAGCCGGTCGCAATTCACAGACACGCGCCATCGTCACCGGTGGCGCCCAGGGGATCGGCTTTGCCGTTGCCGAAGCGCTGGCCGACGAGGGCTGCCGGGCACTGGCGCTCATCGGCCGCTCGCAGGAGAAGGGCGACAAGGCCGTCGCCCATTTCAAGAAAGCGGGCGTCGACGCGATCTTCATCAGCGCCGACGTCTCTAAAGTGGCCGACTGCAAGCGCGCCGTTGCCAACGCGATCTCGCATTTCGGCACCATCAACGCGCTGGTCAACGCCGCCGCGACATCGGCGCGCGGTTCGCTGGTCGAAACCAGCGAAGAGCTGTTCGACACCATCTTCGACACCAATGTGCGCGGCCCGTTCTTCCTGATGCAGGGCGTGGTGGCGCATCTCCTGGAGAAAAAGGCACCCGGCTCGATGGTCAATGTGCTGTCGATGTCTGCGCATACCGGCCAGTCGTTCCTGACGCCCTATTCGACCAGCAAGGGGGCGCTGATGACGCTGACCAAGAACGTCGCCAATGCCTATCGCCACAACCGCATCCGCTGCAACGCGGTGCTGCCCGGCTGGATGGACACAGAGGGCGAGGACATCGTGCAGAAGAAATGGCACGATGCGCCGGACGACTGGCTGGCAAAGGCCGAAGCGGCGCAGCCGATGGGCCAGCTGGTGAAGCCGGACCAGCTAGCACGGTTGATCAGCTACATGGTCAGCCCGCAGTCGGGCGTCATGACCGGATCGCTGGTCGACTACGACCAGAGCATTGCTGGGTCGTCGCCGGAGTAGCGCCGGCGAGTCCCGCGGAAACGCCCATCACTTCGTCATCCACGGGCGGAGCAAGGAGCGTAGCGACGCGGCGCAGACCCGAGGATCCATGCCGCGACTCCAATGCGCCGCGACGGTGCAGAATTCTGTTCCGCTGCACTCTTGGTTGACGTCCCGGCATGGATCCCAGGGTCTCCGCGACGGAGCTTCGCTCCTGCTTCGCCCTGGGATGACGAAATCGCGAAGATTCGGCCATCCCGAATTGTCTCCGCATCACCCACGTGACAAGCGCCTCCGCATCGACTATATGAGCCTCATGATCAACCTGACCGCCACGTATTGGTACTTTAGGAGCTCGCTGGCGGCGGGAGGATTGCGCTCGATCTGAAGATTGCAGCAACAAGATCCGAACAGCCGCCATACCTGGCGGCTTTTTTGTTTTCAGCCGGCAGGTTCCCTCTAAATCAAAGAGGAGCATGATGTCGTCCGAAAACCGCTTCACACTTTTCGGCATCATGCTCTCGACAGGAGCAGAAAGCCGTGTTGACCACCACAGACGACCTCCGGGTCAAGGAAATCCGAGAACTGAGTACGCCGGACGAGGTGATGCGGGAGATCCCGCGCACTTTGACCGCGACGCGCACCGTCAGCGCATCGCGCAACGCAACCCATGCCATCTTGAACGGCACCGACGACCGGCTGCTCGTCATTGTCGGCCCGTGTTCGATCCACGATCCGGTCGCGGCCGTCGATTATGCCAGTCGCCTGGCAGCGCTGCGCGAGAGTCTGTCGGACCGGCTGGAGATCGTGATGCGGGTCTATTTCGAGAAACCGCGCACGACGGTCGGCTGGAAAGGCCTGATCAACGATCCCGACCTCGACGGCAGCTTCAACATCGACAAGGGGCTGCGAATGGCGCGCAATGTGCTGTCGGCCGTCAACAATCTCGGCCTGCCGGCGGCGACCGAATTCCTCGACATGACCACGCCGCAATACATTGCCGACCTGGTTGCCTGGGGCGCGATCGGCGCGCGCACAACCGAGAGCCAGATCCACCGCGAACTCGCCTCGGGCCTCTCCTGCCCGGTCGGCTTCAAGAACGGCACCGACGGCAATCTTCGCATAGCCGCCGAGGCGGTGAAATCCGCCGCCCAGCCGCATCATTTCATGGCGGTGACCAAGGGCGGGCGCAGCGGCATCGCCACGACCACGGGCAATGAGGACTGCCACGTCATCCTGCGCGGCGGCGTTCAGCCCAACTATGATGCGGCGAGCGTCGAAGCCGCCGCTGTGGAACTCGCTCATATCGGCGTTGCGCCCAGGCTGATGATCGATGTCAGCCACGCCAATTCGGCCAAGAAGCCCGAAAACCAGCCCAAGGTGGCGGCCGATGTCGCCGGCCAGGTCGCGGCAGGCGACGAGCGCATCATCGGCCTCATGATCGAGAGCAACCTCGTCGCCGGCCGGCAGGAGGTGGTGTCGGGCAAGCCGCTGGTCTATGGCCAGAGCATCACCGATGGCTGCATCGACTGGGCGACCACCGAGACGGTGCTGCACGGCCTTGCGGGTGCTGTCGAATGGCGCCGCTCGACACGCCGCGCCATGATCGACAACCGGCAGGGAGCCGCTTGAGCCACTGATGCCGGCCTTTGCCCGGCACGACCCCCACCCTAACCCCTGCCCACAAGAGGGAGGGCAATCGCATATGGATTCTTGCGAAGAAGGACCCCCACCCTAACCCTCCCCACAAGGGGGAGGGAACGCTGCCGCGCACTCCTACTCGAACCTTTGACGCCTGAAAAACGTCGGCAGTTTGCCGTTGTCAGCGCCGACTGGAGTCCCCCTCCCCCTTTGTGGGGAGGGGTTAGGGGTGGGGGTCCTCTTCGCAAGAAATCCCTACGCCGCCCTTAACCCCTCCCATGCCGTGAACACCGACACGGCAAAGAGCAGCAGTCCGGCCGCCCGGCCGGCAAAAATCGTCGCCCTCGGATTGGCGATCAGAAGATTGCGGCTGCGGCCGGCCGTGATCGCCAGTCCGCCATAGATCGCAGCCTGCGTCGCCACGGTCAGCAGTCCCATGATCGTCGCCTGCATCCAGATCGGACCGTAGTCCGGTTTCAGGAACTGCGGGTAGACGGCAAGCACGAACAGGTATGCCTTCGGGTTGATCAGGCAGGTCACAAAACCCTGGCGAAAGGCCTTCCATGCGGAACGGCTGCCGGCAGGCCCCTCCTGACCGACAGTGATGGAACTGCGCATCAGCGTGATGCCGATAAAGGCCATGTAGGCGGCGCCGGCAAGCAGAAGCGGCTTGAACAGGATCGGCACGAAATGCATCAGCAGGCCGACGCCGATGGCGCCGTTCAGCGTGTGCACCATGCCGCCGACCATGATGCCGCCAGTCGCGGCGAGACCCCTGTCGCGTCCGCCGGTCAGTGCATTGGCGAGCACGAAGAGCATGTCCATGCCTGGAACGGCGATGATGCCGAACAGCAGGATAAAGAAAAGCCAGAGATTTTCCGCATAATCCATGTCAGTTGCCTGCCGCCTCGCTCCGCCAAACCGCAGCGGAACCTGTTGATTTTCAATTCGATAGGCGCTCCTATAGATCAGCCCAACTGACAATGCTGTGTCAGTTGGGCTCGCAACCCGGGGGAAAAAATGCGCAAGGCGTCACGCCTGTTCGAGATCATCCAGATCGTGCGGCTGGCGCGGCAGCCGGTGACGGCGGCGACGATTGCCGAGCGGCTGGAAGTGACGGTGCGCTCGATCTATCGCGACATCGCAGCGCTGCAGGCGATGCGCGTGCCGATCGAGGGCGGACGCGGCATCGGCTATATCCTGCGCCCCGGCTTCGACCTGCCGCCGCTGATGTTCTCGATCGAGGAGATGGAGGCGATCGTCTTGTCGCTGGCGCTGTTGGAGCGCACGGGCGACAGCGAGCTCAAGCAAGCGGCCAAGCGCGTCAGCGTCAAGATCGCCGGCGCGGTGCCATCACCCTTGCGCCAGGTATTCGACGCCAATGCGCTGCATGCCTGGGGTTTCGCCGCGCCTTCGACCGGTGCGATCGATCTGGCGCTGGTGCGTCGCGCCATCCGCGATGAGGAGAAGCTCGACCTCTCCTATCGCGACGAAATGGGCCGCGCCTCCGAGCGACTCGTCCGCCCGATCGCCCTGATCTATTACGCCGAAACCGCCAACATCGTCGCCTGGTGCGAGCTGCGCCAGGCGATCCGCAATTTCCGCAGCGACCGGATCGAGGATTGCCAGGCGACGGGGCTACGCTTCAAGGGCGAAGGCGACCGGTTGCGGCAGGTCTGGGTCAACGGGTGGGAGACTCCGGCCGCCGGCGGCTGAGGTGACCGCAGATACTTGGCGTGGTGCTTACCTTGGCAGGTCGCACGCCTTGGGGATTGGTCGAAACTCCCGTTACTTCGTCATCCTGGGGCGAAGCAAGGAGCGAAGCGACGCGGCGCAGACCCCGGGATCCATGCCGCGACCTTTGTCGAGGAATGCAGCGGAGCAGAATTCTGCACCGTTGTGATGCGTTGGAGTCGCGGCATGGATCCTATGGTCTGCGCCGCGTCGCTTCGCTCCTTGCTCCGCCATAGGATGACGAAGCGTCAGGGAGGCGTCGGCCAATCGCGAATGTCTGCGACGGGTCACCAAATGAATGGTGAAATCTTGTCTGCCGAGAGTCGGTAACCTTCCCCGTCTCGACGAACTACATGGCTCTATCGCACATCGACCCAGCGCTTCTCCTCGAACGAACGCGCCATCGCGTGCACGGTGCGCTCGATCTCCAGCCCTTCGGTGAATTCGATGAGCCGCGCCGGCTTGCCTTCAAGCCGCGTCAGCAATTCGTGGCATTCGATGATCTTGAGATCGTTGAAGCCGAGGCCATGGCCCGGCGCCGGCACGAAGAGGTCATAGGGCTTGTGGTGCGGCGCCACCAGGATGGTGCGGTAGCCCTGCTCGGTCGGCCGGTCGGCGGTGAGGTAAAGCTGGAATTCGTTCGATCGTTCCTGGTCGAACAGGATCGACCCTTTCGAGCCGAAGATCTGGACGGCGATGCGGCCCTTGCGGCCCCAGGCCGAGCGGTTGACCAGCAGCGTGCCGGCAATGCCATTTTCCAGATGCATCAGCACGCTGGCGATGTCGTAGGTTTCGACCACGCGACGGCCGCCGCTGGCCAGCTTGCGATCGGCATAGGGTTTGGCCATGTCGCAGATGACGCTGGCGACGCGGCCGAACAGGGCTGAGACCAGCGACAGCGGATGCACGGCGAAATCGTCGAGCGCGCCATAACCGGAGGCCGCCTCGTGCTTCCAGAAGAACAGCGCCTCGGGATCGGCCATGAAGTCCTCGTCCATCTCGATGCGCAGATGGTTGACCTCGCCGATGATCTTCTCTTCCAGCAAAGCGCCGATGTGGCGGATGGCCGGGCTCTGGATGTAGTTGTAGCCGAGCGCCGCGACCTTGCCGGACTTGCTCGCCGCCGCAGCCATCGCCTCGGCCTCGGCAAAGCTCGGCGCCATCGGCTTTTCGCACCACAGATGCTTGCCTGCTTCGAGGATGGCGATGGCCATTTCCGGATGGAACTGGTTGGGCGTGGTCAGCGAGACGATATCGACTTCGGGATCGTTGACTACGGCACGCCAGTCGCCGGACGCCTTGGCGAAACCGAACTCGCCCGCCTTGCGCCGGGCGAGCTCTTCATTGACCTCGCCGAGATGGACCAGCCGTGGCTTGGCAACGTCGGGAAAGACGGCGCTGACGGCACTCCATGCTATGGCGTGACACTTGCCCATGAAACCCGTACCGATGAGACCGACGCCGACCATTTTCCGTTTCTCCACTGCTTGAAGCGTTACGTGGATGAATTAGTCCATTTTCATCCGAAATGGAATGTCTGCCTCATTTTTTATGGCGTTCTTGCGCAGGCTCGCTATGATGATGCAGAGAGGGACGCTTCACGCATGAGCTTGGACACAGCGACGATGGACGAACGGGTACCTCGCGATTTCGAGACGCTGCGCACCACCATCCTGGAGCGGCGCGAAAGCCTGCCGAAGCGCATCGCCCAGATCGCTGCCCATGCGCTCGACAATCCCGACGATATCGCCTTCGGCACGGCCGCCAGCATCGCCGCTTCGGCCGGCGTGCAGCCTTCAACCCTGATCCGATTTGCCCAGCAGCTTGGCTTCGATGGTTTCACCAGCCTGCAGCAGGTGTTTCGCGAACGGCTGCGCGAGCGCAACTCCTCCTATGACGAAAGGCTGCAGGCGTTGCGCGCCAAGGCAGAGGGCGGCGCCGGCCATCGGTCGATCTTCGACGGCTTCGTCGCCGCGGCCAGCACCTCGCTCAACGACATTTCGCGCACGCTGGACGATGCGCATCTGGAAGACGCTATTTCCCTGCTGGCAAAGGCGGAAACCATCTACGTGCTGGCCAAGCGCCGCTCCTATCCGGTGGCGTCCTACATCGCCTATGCGCTGGGCAAGCTGAAGATCCGCAACCAGTTGATCGAGTCGGCGGCCGGGCTGAATGCCGAGATGATCGGCTTCGCGACGCCGGCGGATGCCGTCATCGCCATCTCCTTCTCGCCCTATGCGCCTGCCACCATCGAGGAGGCGCGCAGCATTTCGGAACAGGGCGTGCCGATCGTCGCCATCACCGACAGCTCGTTTTCCCCGCTCGCCCAGTTCGCCAAGGTCTGGTTCGAGGTTGCCGAGGCCGATTTCGCCGGCTTCCGCTCGCTGTCGGCGACCATGGCGCTGGCCATGGCGCTGACCGTCGGCGTCGGCGAGAAGCGGCGCGACACGGGCCGTAAGCGCAAAGCCTGATCCACCGCCGAAAAGGTACTTTTCACCGAAGGAACGCTCATTCCATATTGACTATGGATTGGAATTATTATTTCATATTCCCGGCGCCACGCTGCCGCTCGCGCGTGTACCCCAACACAACAAGGCCGACGGGAGGTTCCAATGAGCGAAGCCGTGGACGCTGAATACGCGCCGCTCGACGTCATCACCATCGGTCGCGCTTCCGTAGACCTTTATGGGCAGCAGATCGGCTCGCGGCTGGAGGACATCACCTCCTTCGCCAAATCGGTCGGCGGCTGCCCGGCCAATATCTCTGTCGGCACCGCTAGGCTCGGCCTGCGCTCGGCGCTGCTCACCCGCATCGGCGACGAGCAGATGGGCCGCTTCATCCGCGAGCAGCTGACGCGTGAAGGCGTCAATGTCGACGGGCTGAAGACCGACAAGGAACGGCTTACCGCTTTGGTGCTGCTGTCGGTCGAGGACGAAGGCGTTTCGCCGATGATCTTCTACCGCTCGGATTGCGCCGACATGGCGCTGGCGCCGGAAGACATCGACGAGGCCTTCATCGCCTCGGCGCGCTCGATCGTCGTTACCGGCACGCATTTTTCCAGGCCCAACAGCGATGCCGCGCAGCGCAAGGCGATCCGCATCATGAAGGCCAAGGGCGGCAAGGTGGTGTTCGACATCGACTACCGGCCGAACCTGTGGGGCCTCGCCGGCCATGCCGAGGGGTTCGAGCGCTATGTGAAATCGGACCGGGTCTCGGCCCAGCTCAAGACGGTGCTGCCCGATTGCGACCTCATTGTCGGCACCGAGGAAGAGATCATGATCGCGTCGGGCGCCGATGATTGCCTGAGCGCCTTGAAGACGATCCGCTCGCTGTCGGCCGCCACCATCGTCCTGAAGCGCGGCGCCATGGGCTGCATCGTCTATGACGGACCGATCAGCGACGATCTCGAGGACGGTGTCGTCGGCAAGGGATTTCCAATCGAGATCTACAATGTGCTGGGCGCCGGCGACGCGTTCATGTCCGGTTTCCTGCGCGGCTGGCTGGGTGGCGAAGATCATGCGACAGCGGCGACCTGGGCCAACGCCTGCGGCGCCTTCGCCGTGTCGCGGCTGCTCTGCGCGCCGGAATATCCGACCTTCGAAGAACTGCGGTTCTTCCTCAAACACGGCAGCAAGCATCTGGCGTTGCGCAAGGACGAGGCGATCAACCACATCCATTGGGCGACGACGCGCCGGCGCGACGTCGCCTCGCTGATGGCGCTCGCCTGCGACCATCGCATCCAGCTGGAGGATGTGGCGGCGAAGGCCGGTGCCGATCCGGCGCGGGTCGAAGAATTCAAGGTGCTGGCGGTCAAGGCGGCTGCGAAGGTCGCCGCCGGCCGCGACGGCTACGGCATGCTGATCGACGAGAAACACGGCCGCAAGGCTATGTTCGAATTCGCTAGGCATTCCTTCGCCTGGCTCGGGCGGCCGGTGGAGCTGCCGGGTTCGCGGCCGCTGCGCTTCGAATTCTCGCAGGACATCGGCTCGCAGCTTGTCGAATGGCCGGTCGACCACTGCATCAAATGCCTGTGCTTCTATCATCCCGACGATCCGGCGGCGCTGAAGGACGAACAGCAGCAGAAACTGCGGGCGCTGTTCGAAGGCGCGCGGAAGGTCGGCAGGGAACTTCTCATCGAGATCATTGCCGGCAAACATGGCAAGCTCGACGACATGACGATCCCGCGCGCGTTGGAGGAACTCTATGCGCTCGGCATCAAGCCGGACTGGTGGAAGCTCGAGCCGCAGGCGTCGAGCGGCGCCTGGGCGAAGATCGAGGCCGTGATCCTGAAGCACGACCCCTGGTGCCGCGGCGTCGTACTGCTTGGCCTGGAAGCGCCGCAGGACGAGCTGGAAGCGGCCTTCGCCGCCACCGCCAAGGCACCCATCGTCAAGGGCTTTGCCGTCGGCCGCACCATCTTCGTCCATGCGGCCGAACAATGGCTGGCCGGCAAGATGTCGGATGACGAGGCAATCGCCGACATGGCGTCTCGCTTCGGACAGTTGACGGATGCGTGGCTTGCCGCGCGCGGCCGCAAGGCGGCATAAGAAGGCGCGAATAGGACTGCGGAGGAAAACATCTTGAGCAAGACAATCCGCCTGACAATGGCGCAGGCGCTGACCCGCTTCCTGTCGCGCCAGATGACCGAGATCGACGGTAGCAAAGTCCCCATCTTCGGCGGCGTATGGGCGATCTTCGGCCACGGCAATGTCGCCGGCATCGGCGAGGCGCTCTATCAGCTACGCGACGAATTGCCGACCTTCCGCGCCCACAATGAACAGGCGATGGCGCATGCCGCGATTGCCTACGCCAAGGCCAATTTCCGCCGCCGCTTCATGGCCGCGACCTCTTCGATCGGCCCCGGCGCGCTCAACATGGTGACGGCGGCGGCGCTCGCCCATGTAAACAGGTTGCCCGTCCTGTTTTTGCCGGGCGACGTCTTCGCCAACCGCATCCCCGACCCGGTGCTGCAACAGGCCGAGGATTTCTCCGACGGCACAGCGACGGTCAATGACTGCTTCCGTCCGGTTTCGCGCTATTTCGACCGCATCACCCGGCCGGAGCAGATCATTCCTGCGCTCAGCCGCGCCATGCAAGTGCTGACCGATCCGGCCGAATGCGGGCCGGTGACGCTGTCGCTGTGCCAGGACGTCCAGGCCGAGGCCTGTGATTATCCCGAGAGTTTCTTTGCCGAGCGGGTCTGGCACCAGCGCCGGCCGCGCCCGGACCGCCATGAGCTTGCCGCTGCAGTCGCCGCGCTAAAGGGCGCAAAAAAGCCGCTGGTGATCGCCGGCGGCGGTGTCCTCTATTCGCAGGCGTCGGACGAACTGGCGAAATTCGCGGAGAGCGCCGGCATCCCGGTCTGCGAGACGCAAGGCGGCAAATCCTCGCTGCCGGACGACCATCCGCTCAACATGGCGGCGGTCGGCGTCACCGGCACATCTGCGGCCAACCGGCTGGCTGAGGAAGCCGATGTCGTGCTGGCCATCGGCACGCGCCTGCAGGACTTCACCACCGGCTCGTGGGCGCTGTTCAAGAATTCGGGCAAGACTATCATCGGGCTCAACGTGCAGCCCTTCGACGCCGGCAAGCACCGCGCCCTGCCACTGGTCGCCGATGCGGCCGAGGGCCTGGCTGAACTCGGTGCTGCGCTGAAGGGCTGGAAGGCGCCGGCAAGCTGGACCGACAATGCGTCCTCCGGCAAGCAGGCCTGGCAGGTCGAGGCGGCCAAGGTGACGGCGTCGACCAATGCCGCCTACCCGTCCGACGCGCAGGTGATCGGCGCCGTGCAGCGCGCCATGGGCACCAGTGTGACGCTGTTGAATGCCTCCGGCGGGTTGCCGGGCGAATTGCACAAACTTTGGCAGGCGGGCGCGCCCGGATCGTATCATGGCGAATATGGCTTCTCGACCATGGGCTACGAGATTGCCGGCGGGCTCGGAGCCAAGATGGCGAAGCCCGGCGAGGAGATCGTCGTCATGATCGGCGACGGCTCCTACCTGATGATGAATTCGGAGATCGCCACCTCGGTGATGCTCGGCCTCAAGCTCACCATCGTGCTGCTCGACAACAGAGGCTATGGCTGCATCAACCGGCTGCAGATGGCGACCGGCGGCGCCAACTTCAACAATCTCCTGAAGGACTCGCGCCACGAGGTTCTGCCCGACATCGACTTTGCCGCGCATGCGGCGAGCATGGGGGCCATCGCCGAGAAAGTGCCGTCGATCGCCGGGCTGGAAAACGCGCTGGCACAAGCCAAGAAGAATACGCGCACAACGGTGCTCGTCATCGACACCGACCCGCTGGTTTCCACGAATGCCGGCGGCCATTGGTGGGACGTGGCGGTGCCGGAAGTGTCTGTACGGCCGCAGGTCAACGCGGCGCGCAAGGCGTATGACGAAAAACGACAGATGCAGACCATCGGCGATTGATATAGGCGCTGCCACCCCCACCTCCCCCACCCCGCTGCTTCGCAGCGACTTGCCGGGGCGAGCAACGGTCTCGCCCGTCCTTCGGACCCCCACAAGGGGGTGAATACGAACTGAACTGGAGCGACGACTTGAAAGCCAAACTGGGCATGTCCCCCATTGCGTGGTGGAACGACGATCTTGCGGAACTCAGCGATGATGTGTCGCTGGAAGAATGTCTGCGCCAGTCGCGCTCGGCCGGCTTCACCGGCATGGAGATGGGCCGGCGTTTTCCCAATGATCCCGAAATCATGCTGCCGATCCTGAAGGCAGCCGACGTCACGCTGTGCGGCGGCTGGTTCTCCGGCACGCTGGTCGATGGGGAGATGGCCGACAACAAGGATCGCATCCAGCCGATGATCGACCTGTTCAAGGCGGTGAACGCGCCTTGCATCGTCTATGGCGAGGTCGGCCGCTCGATCCAGGGCGACCGCTCGAAGCCGCTCGCCACCAAACCTAAGCTGTCGGATGACGAGATGAAGGCCTACGCCAAGCGCCTGACCGAATTTGGCGAATGGTGCGCCGAACAAGGCATGCCGCTGTCCTATCATCACCACATGGCGGCGGTGGTCGAGACCGAGCCGGAACTCGATGCCTTCATGCGCTATTCCGGAGCCGGCATTCCGCTGCTGCTCGATGCCGGCCATCTGGCATTCGCCGGCGGCGACGTGCTGCGTGCCATCGACAACCATCATACCCGGATCAGCCATGTGCATGTGAAGGACGTTCGCATGGGGGTGATCGACAGGCTCGATCGCACCAAACAATCCTTCCTCGATGCGGTGGCGCTCGGCGCCTTCACCGTGCCGGGCGATGGTTCGCTGGATTTCGGCGCCATCGTGCAGCGCTTCGCCGACCATGGCTATGAGGGCTGGTTCGTGGTCGAGGCGGAGCAGGACCCGAAGAAGAACCCGCCACTCAGGATGGCGCAGGTTGGCTACAAGGAATTGATGCGCGTCATGACCGCCGCCGGCTATACGGTCGAGACGCAAGGCTTTCCAAATGTCTAGTTTCCCAATGGCTGGTGCGACGGGTTCCCGGCGAGGCCGATTGCTGTAGATTGGCCCGATGAAAGATTCCGAACACCCCTTCTTCCGGCCTTTGTGGCGGCGCGTCGCCATCGTCGCGGTCTGCGTCATCTGGTCGATCATCGAGTTCGCCACCGGCACGCCGTTCTGGGGCATGATCGCGCTCGGCTTCGCCGGCTACGCCGTCTGGCAGTTTTTTTATCTCTATAAGCCGGCCGACGAGGCGAAGGCCGAGGCCGAACCGAAGGAGTGACTGATCGCATGCGTTGGCGATTGGCTTGCAGTGCTTCTAACTTCGTCATCCTAGGGCGGAGCAAGGAGCGCAGCGACGCGGCGCAGACCCTAGGATCCATGCCATGACTTTGAAGCTGGTGTGACGGTGCAGATTCCGCTCCGCTGTGCCCTTCGGCCGAGGCAACGGCATGGATCCTAGGGTCTCCGCGACGGAGCTTCGCTCCTGCTTCGCCCTAGGATGACGAAGTTGGAAGGGCGCCGGCCAATTTCCGAACGTTTGCGATGGTCCTTTCAAACAAACGACTTGGCTTTACAGGCCTGCAACCGTCAGGCCACTGGAATAGGAGACAAAAATGTCGAAGCTGCTCGTCAAAGCCGACAAAGGCCTTGGCCGCGTCGCCCATGTGACGCCGAAAAGCGCCGGCTGGACCTATGTCGGTTTCGATCTGCATCGGCTGAAGCCTGGCGAAAGCGCCTCGGGAAGGACCGAGGATCGTGAAGTCTGCCTGGTGTTCGTCACCGGCAGGGGCAAGGCGTCAGCCGGCGGCAAGGAGCTCGGCCTGCTCGGCGAGCGCATGTCGCCCTTCGAGGGCAAGCCGTGGTCGGTGTATGTGCCTGAGGGTTCGGACTGGTCGGTGACAGCGGACACCGAACTGGAACTCGCCGTCTGCTCGGCGCCGGGCCTTGGCGGCGGGCTGCCGGTGCGGGTGATCGCACCGGACGATCTCGGCCAGGAGGTGCGCGGCAAGGGCACCAACACGCGCTACGTCACCAACATATTGCCGGAGGGCGAGCCGGCCGATTCGCTGCTGGTGGTCGAGGTCATCACGCCCGGCGGGCATACGTCGAGCTATCCGCCGCACAAGCACGATCAGGACAATCTGCCCGCCGAATCCTATCTCGAGGAAACCTACTATCACCGTCTCAACCCGCCGCAGGGTTTTGCCTTCCAGCGCGTCTATACCGATGCCGACAAGAACGGCCACCGCGCGCTCGACGAAGCGATGGCGATCGAGGATGGCGATGTCGTGCTGGTGCCCGGGGGCTATCACCCCTGCGCCGCCTGCCACGGCTATGACCTCTATTATCTCAACGTCATGGCCGGACCGAAGCGGACGTGGAAATTCCACAATGCGCCCGAGCACGAGTGGCTGATGAAGGCCTGACCGGTCGCTGCGTGAGCACTCGCTCCCTGGTCCAGCACGAAAAAATCGTCGGCTAATGACCCCGCCGCAGCGTTTTGTTACCTGAAAGCCAGCAAGGCTTCGTCAATTCGTCATGGAAATCACCTATGGCAGCGAAGCTGACAAGGACTTTCCATGCGCTACGCCCTCTATTTCACCCCCCGGCAGGACGAGCCGTTGGCTCGGATCGCCGCCAACTGGCTCGGCCGCGACCCGTTCGGCGCCGCAACAAAGCCGGTCGAGGCTGTAGCCGACCTGTCGGCGGCGGAAGTCGCTTTCCACACCGCCTCGGCGCGCCGCTATGGTTTCCACGCGACGCTGACAGCGCCTTTCCGCCTGGCTGCCAACGAGACCGAAGCCTCGCTGCGCGCCGCACTCGACCAATTCGCCGAGGCGACGCCGGCGGTGACCATCCCGCGTCTCGTCGTGAGCCAGATCGACGGCTTCTTCGCACTGGTGCCGGAAGGGCCAGTGCCTGCGCTCAACCGGTTCGCCGATGACGTGGTGCGCGATTTCGACCGGTTTCGTGCACCGCTGAGCGAAGCGGAAATCGAGCGGCGCAGCCCGGATTCGCTGAAGCCGGCCGAGTTCCGCAACCTCTGCCAATGGGGTTACCCCTATGTCTTCGAAACCTTTCGCTTCCACATGACGCTGTCCGGCCGGGCGGGGTCACAGGAAAGCCCTCGTTTGCGCGCAGCGATCGACAGCCTGTTCGCTGAAGTGCTGCAACAGAAGGTGCTGGTGGATGCGTTGACCTTGTTTGTCGAAACCGAACCGGGTGCACCGTTCATGGTGCTCTCGCATCACGCGCTCGGGCGCCGCCCGGCCAGAAAAACCGCCTGAAGGACTGCCTGAAATGACCGCCGAGACTGTTCTCCACAATGCCCGCATCGTGCTTGCCGACGAGATCGTCGAGGGTTCGCTGGTGCTGCGCGACGGCTTTATCGCCGGCATCGAATCCGGCATCAGCCGCATCGGCGAGGATATGGGCGGCGACTATATCATTCCCGGGCTGGTCGAATTGCACACCGACCATCTCGAAGGCCACTACGCGCCGCGGCCCAAGGTGCGCTGGAATCCGATCGCCGCCGTGCTCGCCCATGACGCGCAGGTGGCGACCGCCGGCATCACCACTGTGCTCGACGCCTTGCGCGTCGGCATGGACGAAGACGCCGACCTGACATCGGCCGACATCCGCAAGCTGGCCGACGCAATCGAGGACAGTGTGAAGCAGGACCGTCTGCGCGCCGATCATTTCATCCATCTGCGCTGCGAGGTTTCGGCACCGGACTGCCTCAGGGCTTTCGCCAATTTCGACGGCGACGAGCGGGTCAGACTGGCGTCGCTGATGGACCATGCGCCAGGCCAGCGCCAGTTCGTCAACCTCGAGACCTATGCCTACTATTACCAGCGCAAGCTGAAGCTGACCGATCGCGACTTCAAGCTGTTCTGCGAAAAGCGGATGGCCGAATCGGCGCGCAATTCGGCGCCGAACCGGGCGGTGATATCAGCCGCCTGCCAGGAGCGCGGCATCGTGCTGGCCAGCCACGACGACGCCACATCAGGCCATGTCGACGAGGCGATCGAGCAGGGCGTGCGCGTCGCCGAATTCCCGACCACGGAAGAGGCCGCCAGGGCCTCGAAAGAGGCCGGGATGGGCGTGCTGATGGGCGCGCCCAACGTCATGCGCGGCGCCTCGCATTCGGGCAATGTCTCCGCCCGTACGCTGGCCGGCGACGGCCTGCTCGACATCTTGTCATCCGACTATATTCCCTTCAGCCTGATCCAGTCGGCGTTCTTCCTCGGCGATGTCGTCGAAGGCATTTCCCTGCCGCAGGCCGTCGCCATGGTCTCGAAGAACCCGGCCGATGCGGTTGGCCTGACCGATCGCGGCGTCATCGAACAGGGCCGCCGCGCCGACCTGGTGCGCGTGCGCGTCGACGACCATGTCCCGGTGGTGCGCACCGTGTGGCGGCAGGGAAGCCGGGTCGCATGATGGTGTCGGCATCGATCGAGCGGGAATTGTCGGCCGAGACGTTTCCGATCCGCGATGGCGTTTTCGTCGCCGTCGTCGGCCCAAGCGGCGCCGGCAAGGACACGGTGATCGGCTACGCCCGCGCCCGCTTTGCCGATGAGACAAGGCTGGAGTTCGTCCGCCGCGTCATCACCAGGCCGAGCGATGTCGCCAGCGAGGACCACGACACGCTGGCCGATGCCGCCTTCGTCGAGGCCGAAGCCGATGGCGCCTTCGCCATCTCCTGGGAAGCGCACGGCTTGCGCTACGGCATCCCCGCCGATGTCGACTGGTCCGTCGCTAATGGCCGTGTCGCTGTCGCCAATGTGTCGCGCGCGATCATCCCCTCCTTGCGCGAACGCTATGCCAATCTGGCCATCGTCGAGATCACCGCCTCGCCTGAAGTGCTGGCCGAGCGTCTGGCGATGCGCGGCCGCGAGTCGCGCGGCGAAGTGCTGGCGCGGCTGGCGCGCAGCGCCAATGTGAGCCTGTCGGGACCTGGCGTCACCTCGATCGACAACAGCGGCCCGCGCGAAGCCGCCGGCGACCGTTTCGCCGAGGTGCTGCGCAAGGCGATGGCTTTTTCCGACATGTCGGGCCTGATCTAGGCTAGCCTTCAAGCGCAAAAGGCATGAACAAGACGGTGCCGGCAGCACTTTCGCCAGGGGCCAGCACGATCACGCCTTCCTCCGGATCGTCCCACCGGCCCCGGTTGAAAGCACCGGAGGCATTCGTTTGCGGCTCGACGCAGAAATACGGTTTTGTCGGATCGGCGTAGAGCATCAGATGCTTGAAGACCGGGTCGGCCTTGATCCGCAAGCCGGCACCGCGGGTTGGAAAACGAATGATCGCCTCGCCCCTCCAGCCGCCGTAATCACTGTTGCGCCAGCCGTTTGGCAAAGGCCGGTCCTCGGCAAAGTCGAGTTCGGGCGGAAGTGTGATCGGATCACCGGAAATGCCATCCGGCTCTTCGAGGTAGAAGCGCTTCGCCTCGAATTGCAATGTCACGTCCGGATCGCGATCGAACCAGGGATGCAGGCCAAAACCGAACGGCAAGGTAACCGGTCCGGTGTTGGTGAGCGTAATGGTGACGCTCAGCCCCTCTTCGGTGACCGCGAAAGCCTGCGTCGCTCGATAGGAATAGGGCTCGGCTCCGGCGGCAATGTCCAGCGTCAGCGTCGCGTTCGCGGCTGCTGTCTCGGTGACAGTCCAGGCGTGTTGCCAGCCGCTGCCGTGCACGTTGAATTTCTCCGGCGGATTGTTGGGCAGGACCTGCCAGCGCTGCGCCCCGAAGTCGAAAGCGTTCCCAGTGATGCGATTGGCGTAGGGCGTCATTGGAAACATGGCCACGCCAAGCACATTGCCGGTATCGCGATCCCCGTCCGAAAGCCGGCGCAGGAGATCGATGCCGCGCCAGCGCAGCGCGCTCACGCTGCCGCCGATTTGCGGCGCCAGTTCGGCTTCAAGCGCCCCTGCCCTCAACATCAACAGTTCAGGTTTCGCTCTCATGGCTTGCCACTCGTCCGCCACCGACATCCGGCATGATGTGGAGACGTCCCGCAATCGCAGAAGGGCGGCAAGGCCGCAACCATTTCATTCATGCCGCCAGGCGCCGACAAACGCGCGGCGCGTCTTGGCAGGGCGATTATTCCGCGGCCGCGCCGGAAGCGCTCTTGCGCGTGGCGTCGACCATCAGCCGCCGTTCCCGGAACACGCCCCATTGCTGGTCGACCAGCACGCCGATGAGGATGACGCCGCCCATCACCGCGAAGTTGAGCGAGGACGGGATGCCGAGCAGGTTGACGAGGTTCTGCAGCTCCTGCAGCAGCACCGTGCCGAGGATGACGCCGATCAGCGAGCCTTCGCCGCCGCGCAGCGAGAAGCCGCCGAGCACGGCTGCGGCGATGGCGTAGAGTTCGTAGAACTGGCCGTGGCTGGCCGGTGAGATCGAGCGCGTGTACATGGCGAAATAGATCGCCGACAGCGCCGTCAGCACGCCGCAGATGACGTAGGCGGCGATGACGACGCGGCCGGTGCGGATGCCGCAATATTTCGCCGCCTCCTCGTTCTTGCCGATGGCGTAGAGATAGCGGCCGAACACCGAGCGGTGCAGCACCACCCACATGACGATCGAAATAACGATCAGCGCGATGAAACTGTTCGGCACGCCATAAGAGCGCCCGGCGGTGAGGAATTCGAGGTCGGGGAAATTCTGGCCGAACGCAAAACCCGCCGTGCCGTCGCCAGTGTAGAAGCGGGCGACGCCGCGGTAGATCAAAAGGCCGCACAGGGTGACGACGAAGGGCTGCAGCTTGAGCCTTGTGATCAGCCAGCCATGTGCCAGGCCGATGATGGCGCCAAGCACCAGGATGAGCACGAAGGCAACCGGCCATCCCATGCCACGCACGGCGATGAAGTCGATGAACAGCGTTCCGAGCAGCGCGACCACCGAGCCGACCGACAATTCGATGCCGCCGGTGATGATGACGAAGGCCTGGCCGATCGACAGGATGCCGAACAGGCCGATCAGGTTCGAGGTGTTGGCGAGGTTGATCGGAAGCAGGAAGCGCGGATTGATGATCGCAACGATCGCCCCGACCACCAGGATCAGGATCAGCAGGCCGAGATCTTTCTTGCTCATCGTCTTCTCCCCAATGCCCGCCCTGGAAGGTTCCGGACCGGAACCCGTGGCAAACAAGAAACTATTTCGGCTGCTTGCCCACTGCCAGCAGCAGCACGTTTTCCTGGCTGAACCGGTCCTTGTCGAGAATGCCGGAGATCTGGCCCTCATGCATGACGGCGATGCGGTCGGACACGCCGATCACCTCTTCCATGTCGGAGGAGATCATCAGCACGGCGACGCCGGCATCGGCGAGTGCCCGCATCAGCCCGTAGATTTCCGCCTTGGCACCGATGTCGATGCCGCGCGTCGGCTCGTCGAGGATCATCACCTTCGGGTTCATGGCCAGCCATTTGCCGAGCACGACCTTCTGCTGGTTGCCGCCCGACAGCGTGCCGGTGCGCGTCTGCACCGACGGCGCCTTGATGCCGAGATCTTTCTTCTGCTTCTCGGCGGTGGCGGTCTCGGCGCTTGAGGACACCAGGGAGCGGCGCGCATGCGCCGGCAGATTGGGCAGCGAAATGTTCTGCGCGATCGACAGGTCGAGCAGGATGCCGGTGAGCTTGCGGTCTTCCGGCACCAGGAAGATGCCATGCGCGACAGCGTCGGCCGCGGAAGCCAGCGCAAGCGGCTTGCCGTCGAGCTCGAGCGCGCCGCCGAGCTTCGAGTCAATGCCGAAGAACACCCGCGCCAGTTCGGTGCGGCCGGAGCCGACAAGGCCGGCAAGACCGAGGATTTCGCCGCGCCTGACGTCGAGATCGACCGGGCGGCCGGGATAGGCAGGCGTGCGAATGGCCTTGGCCGCAAGCGCTACGGCGCCGGGCGCACGCGCCGCCTCCGAGGCTTTCTCGCGCTCCTTCAGCATGCGGCCGATCATCAGCTTGACCATCTGGTCGTGGCCGATGTCGCTCTTCGGCAAGGTGCCGGCCAGCATACCGTCGCGCAGCACGACGACGCGGTCGGCGACGCGCTCGACCTCGTGCAGGCGGTGCGAAATGAAGATGACGCTGATGCCGTCGGCCTTCAGCGCCTTGATGACGTCGAGCAATTTGTCGGTTTCGGCGAGCGGCA
Source organism: Mesorhizobium sp. M0618 (assembly GCF_040320765.1). NCBI lineage: Bacteria > Pseudomonadati > Pseudomonadota > Alphaproteobacteria > Hyphomicrobiales > Phyllobacteriaceae > Mesorhizobium > Mesorhizobium sp. M0618. The sequence continues at coordinate 195,232 of NZ_JAMYQH010000001.1, forward strand.
GGCTCGATGTCGGCTCGTCGAGGATGACCAGCCGCGCCTCGATCGACAGCGCCTTGGCGATCTCGACCATCTGCTGCTGCGCCAGCGACAAGGTCGCGACCTGCGTGTCGGCGGAAAAATTGGCGCCGACGCGCTTCAAAAGCGGCGCCACCATGGTGCGCAGCCTGGCGCGGTCGACGAGCTTGAGCGGCCCGGCGCGCAACGGCTCGCGGCCGAAGAAGATGTTGGCGGCGACGTCGAGATTGTCGAACAGGTTGAGTTCCTGGTGGACGAAGGCGATGCCCGAACCCAGGCTGGCTTCGACGGAGAGCCTGTCATGTGCGGTGCCGTCGACGGTGATCGTGCCGCTGTCCGGCTTGGTGACGCCGCCGAGAATCTTCATCAAGGTCGATTTGCCGGCGCCGTTTTCACCGACGAGGCCGATGACCTCGCCCGGCCTGACCTCCATGGAGAAGCCGTCGAGCGCGACGACGCCCGGATAGGTCTTGCGCACGTTCTCGAGGCTGAGGAACGGCGTCGTTGCTGCGATGGATGTGTCGGAATAATTCATCATGCCTGACAGCGATTGGCGGGCCGACTTTTTGGCAGACTGACGATCCGCGTGCGGTTCGTCAATGCGAGCAGCCGGCCCAAGCGACGTTGAGCCGGCTGAACTGCTTCAAGTCTTATTTTCCGGCCATCGCCTTCAGATTGGCGGCGTAGGCGTCGACGTCATCCTTGCCGATGATCTTGGTCGGGATGATGATGAGGTTGCCTTCCGGGATGCCCGACTTGTCGCCCTTGAGATAGGCAGCCATCAGCTTCATGCCCTGATAGGCCCATTCGAAGGGCTGCTGCACGACGGTCGCGGCAATGGTGCCTTCCTTGACGCCGCCCAGCGTGATCGGATCGTCATCGAAGCCGACGACGGTGATCGAGCCGAGCTTGCCGGCGTCGCGCAGCGCTTCATAGATGCGCGGCGTATTGTAGGAGTAGAAGCCGACCATGCAGGTGACGTCGGGGCTGGCAACCAGCGCGTCCTCGACGTTCTTCTTGGCGCGCGCCTGGTCGATGTCGTCGCCGCGCACGTCGATCAGCTCGATCTTGGTTCCGGCGAGGCCGTCCTTCATGCCCTGGATGCGCTCCTTGGCATTGTCGGCGCCGAGCAGGCCAACGAAGCCGAGGCATTTTCCGCCATCGGGCATCGCCTTCTTGGCGATTTCGGCCGCCTGCTTGCCGGCATCGACATTGGACGAGCCGATATAGGCGACGCGCTTGGTCTGCGGGGCGTCCGAGTCGGTGGTGAACAGCGCCGTTTCCGAAGCGATCTTGTTGAGGCCGTCGGTCGAGGTCTTGGGATCGACAGCCGAGACCATGATGCCCTTGACGCCGGCGGTGACCAGATCGTCCATCAGCCGCTGCTGGATGGCGACCGAGGACTGCTCGGGATATTTGAGCTCGAGCGTATAGTCGGGCAGTTCGCCCTGCGCCTTCTTGACGCCGGCTTCGGCGGCCTTCCAGAAATCGGAAGCGCCGTTGACGACGAAGGCCAGCGTCGGCTTGTCTTGGGCGCGCGCGATTGCCGTGGCCGACAGGCCAAGCAGCAGCGCGGCCGCGGCTACGGATGCATTGCGTATCAAGGATTTCATGTTCAACCTCCCGTTTGGCTCAGTCGTTGGACCGGCCGATCTTGCACTGACCTGATTTGCCGTTTGCAGCGTGGACGCCCTCCTCCTCAAAGGGGTTCCCGGCACCGAAAGAATGGCGTCGTTCCAGCCACGATCATGGACCTTAGAGACTCATCCTTCGTTCGTAAATAATCCGATTTGTCTGACATATCACATATCCGAGACAAGGCTTGCGGAGGTAGTATCCGCTCGCCACCGGGCCATTTTCGTACTCTCCCGCCGCCCCGGACGTGACCGGCCGGACGCGACGGATTGACGGTACAGCGCATTTTTGTATTAGTAAACAGTATTAGTTTCGGTGCCATGCCAGCGGTTTCGCGGCATATCCGTGGGCGAGCCGTCGTCACGGCTGCGCCGCGGCCCAAGCCTTTTGTCATTTGAGCTTTGGCTTGTATGGAGATGCATGGCGGATGGACCTTCGGTATACTAATAGTTATAAACGATCTTGACGATATCTCTATGAATCGACGGCGTCACGCCATCTTGCCGGCCTGACCGGCCCGCCAGACTGGGATTTGCCATGAGCGAGACGACGGATCGGGCCAGCGACACGGCGAGGCGGCGCAAGGCGCCGGCGAAGGGCGCCAAGGGCCGCGTCACCATGATCGATATCGCCAGGGCCGCCGGCTGCTCGCAGGCGACCGTTTCCTTCGTGCTCAACAATTCGCCCGGGATCAAGCTGTCGCAGCAGACCCGCGAACGGGTGATCGAAACCGCGCGCACGCTCGGCTACACCGCGCCCGCCTTCTCGGCCCTTCACTCGCCGCTGTCGGCTTTCGAAGGACTGGACGGGGTGATCGGCTTTGCCGTCGACCAGCTCGCCACCAGCCCGGAAGCCGTGGTCGCCATCGAGGGCGCACGCCAAGCCTCGTGGAATGCCGGCAACGTGCTTCTGGTGGCGCAGACGCTGGGCGATTCCGTCATGGAGCCGCGCGCCATTGCGGCCCTGACCAAGCGGGGCATTTCGGCGCTGATCTACATGACCATCTTCACCCGCGAGATCACTGCGCCCGATTACCTCTACGGCCTCGACATCCCGGTGATCCTGCTCAACTGTTACACGGCGGACTACGCTTTCCCTGCCGTGGTGCCGAGCGAGATCGCCGGCGGCCAGAGCTCGACCCGCCATTTGATCAGCCACGGCCACCGCCGCATCGCCACCATCACCGGCGAGCCGTGGATGCAGGCCGCGCAAGACCGGCTGAAAGGCTACCGCCGCGCGCTCGCCACCGCCGACATCCCGTTCGACGGCGAATTGGTGGTCGAGGGCGACTGGTCGGCCAGCGCCGGCTACGCCGCGACCGTCAAGCTGCTGGCGCTGAAAGACCGCCCGACCGCCATCTTCTGCCAGAACGACCGCACAGCGATCGGCTGCTACGAAGCGCTGAAGGAAGCCGGCCTGCACATCCCGCAAGACATTTCCGTGGTCGGCTACGACGACGAGGAAATCGCCCGCCACCTCTTCCCGCCGCTGACGACCTCGATCCTGCCGCACATGGCGATGGGCCAATGGGCGATCGAACAGCTGGAAGCGCCGGCGGCGCCTGGACGGGGGCGGTATCCGATCACCAAGCTGGAGTGCCCTCTGGTGGAGCGGGAGAGTGTGCGGGGGGTGGCGGGTTAAAAAGGCGTCCAACACGACTTAGCACGATGAACATAATCTAAGCCTAACCCGACTTGCACCCGACGCAAGCTCACTTATTATTCGGCTGTGAAAATCATCAATTCCTCAACGGATGATCTGTTTGCCGCGCTGGCTGCAATCACACTAGCTCGTGCTAACTTTGTTTGCTCGCCAACGCCCGAATAGAGATCGCGTATCGACCCGTGGTTGGCGTTCAGCACCATTACTGAAGCCCCACGCCCTGCGGCGCGCACCACAGCATCCCGGAGTCGTATCTGGTCATCCCAAGAAAAAATCTTGTCATTGTATTTGATAAATCCATTGTAATTATGCTTAACCGTGTACGGAGGATCCACAAATACAAAATCACCTCTCTCCGCAGTATCAATGGTCTCTTCAAAATCAGCTACAGATAAGTCAACCGACTGCAGGCGAGCAGAGGTCTTTTCGAAATTGTCTCCCGCCATTACCACATCTGTTTTTGTTCCAATCGGCACGTTAAATTGATTACGCAGATTAACGCGGTACAACCCGTTCCAACAAGTTCTGTTCAAATAGATGAACCACGCAGCAAGCGAGATTTCTTCCGCCGGCTTGTGGGCTCTGGTGGCATAGTAATATTCTGGATTATGTTTCTCGTGGTGAATTTGCAGCAATCTAGACACATCCACATGGGCGCTGCGGATCGCGTTGTAGGTGGTAATCAGGTCGAAATTCAGGTCGCTTAGCAGAGCATTTTTCGGACTCAACGCGAAGAAAACGGCGGCTCCGCCCAGGAATGGCTCGATATAGCGCCCCTCAAATGCGGGGATAAGATGCAGGTATTTTTCACAAAACCACCTCTTGCCCCCGGCCCACTTAAGAAACGGCACCACAATTTCATTCGCTGGAGACATCTGCCTATTCCACCCTGTCGCGCCATCGGTAGGCCGACCAACCTAGTATTCGTCGACGGGAATCCCGGCGGCCTCGCAGCGCTCATAAAGGGCGCCCTTCAGCCAGGCAAGAAAATCTAAGTCGGCGTCTGATAATTGCCGATATATCGAGCTATGGGACGCGATATTGCGGATGTCATTGAAGTCCTTTATCCAATCGACGTGATATTCCTTGGATTTTGGATTAACTCCCCGAAGCGGGATATTGAAAATTGGCTTTAGGAATTCCCAGTTTCCTTTCTGTTTTATTACCGTTTCAAAATCTATGATATGGAGGTAAGCCTCTCTAGGCGCTCGCTTCTCTGGTTTGGCCTGCTGTTGCGAATTGTAGGCGGCCTGCTTAATCTTACTGTCTGCGATGCCAAGCTCCCAATATTTCTTTTCGCCGGAAGGAAGTTCGTCCTTACCGTAGATTTCCTTGAGTTTTTCGATCACGACCCCAGAAATTAACTTGGTCATATCCTCAACATCTAGTTTCGCTTGGGCTCGCCTCTCGTCGCTTGATTTTGCCTTATAGTCACGAAATTCGTCCGGTCCGAATGTTGGCGTTGCAGTCGCGATCAGATCACAAAGGTGGAAGAAATAGTCCCGAACGCCTCCTTCCCCGTATTGCTTGGCAAATCGAGCTTCGATCTCGGAGTCGTTTGCAGCCTTTAGCCAGTCGATGAGCGGCTTGCAAAAGGCGGTCACACAGACATCTATCTCGTCCAACGAAGCTAGAATGGGGTCTATCTTCCCTGCGGCGTGCTGGAATCTGAGCACTTCATTAAACAGCATAAGATGAGCGCGTATTCCCGGGTTCGTCACGACATGGGACGCGCGACCTGTCATCCATCTTTCCGGCACAGCATCTTCAATCATCCTAAAATAGCTGTTTATCGCTCGTCGCGCCCTGTCGAGAGTGGCAGAATCAGTTGCTCCTGAGAGATACCCACCAAGACGGACCTTCTTTACGACCCGGCCCAAGAGTTGGGATCGCTTCAAACCTTTTTGAATCTCGGGTACCGTGAGTACCTGTAAGTCAGATGCCGGCACACCCGGTGTCTGAAAGCGTCCGTAGAAGGGACTCGTCGCGTCTAGCGCCAGCTTCCGAATGAGAAACGATGACAGCGCAGAAAGAGCCTCGTCAGGATCGTCGCTACCCATTTGGAGATCTGCCTGCAAGGCGACCAAAAGGCTTGCGGGAACACTCTTCTGCTTGTGATTAATCGTAATAAAAAGTTCCGCCTCTTTCACTGTGGCCATTTGCTCGAAGGCAACAACGAAAAGAGGTTGCTTCAGATACTCCTCAGATAGATTTGTAAACCCCAGGAGCCGATGTTGACCATCGATCACCCAGGCGCTTTTGAATTCATTCGGAAGAACTAAATGGCCGAATTTGAGCCCGTCTATCGTATTGTCATTTTTTGCAAGAGGCTCAAAGGTACATTTCTTGGTAAAATTAATTAGAATGTTCGTCGGGAAATACCCACCATCCTTGATAAACTTACCTATACTTTGCAATCTCTTTTTATCTACCATACGCTGATAGGCAGGAGTGCCATCAGGATTATTTAAAGCATGGTGATTTACAAAAGCTATTTTCAGAAGATGGCCGGCAGGAATGGTGAATGAGTAGAAGTTCTCAGTTCCCAATCTTCCTTTGACAGCGGGGACCTTATATCCGCTTAGTGCAGGGATTTCTTGCCCCTTAAGGAACTCGGCTAAAAACTGGTATTTTCCAGCTGTTCCAACGTGCTTGACGAACGCCTCGAAGTACTGAAGTTCATTTTCAGTTATTATTCTTATTCCGTCAGCCAAAGCTCGTGTAACATCAGGCTCGGTCCATATTATGTTATCCGTAACATATATCCACAATATCTTGGGGTTATAACCGTCACCAAAATGAGCTCTGATCGCGTTGGCGATAGGCTTTTTCAAGAATGCGGTTTCATGTAAGTCCTTCTGTAGCGATTTTCTACCTCTCACCTCTTTTGATTTGCATTCGAATACAATTGCTGTCTCAGAATCTTTGGCAAAGACGTCAATCTGTTTTGTACCGGCGGACCCATCATTTCGCGAATAGGAAACTTTGAAAGCCCCTCCGCTAAGTACAGGATATCCCATATCTCTGCATAGGCACCACACGCGATCTTCTAAGCTGACAGAAATGGGTTTAGTTTTTTGAACAACAGTGACCCGCTTTTGGCGTCTGACAACTTTCCAACCTTTGGACTCTGCATCGTCGGTGTCGGCGATATGTACTGTTTTCTTGACGACCGGAGACTTGCGCGTCTTGTAGGCCTTGGAAAGAGCCCCGCCGTCTATTAGCAGTGGCTTGAGGGCAAACGAAACTGATTTAAAGTCAATTTTAGGAGCTATCGCTTCCTCGCTCTCGGTCACGGCCTCCTGAGCATCAGTCGTCATTTCTTCCTCCCCGCCTGTCGTTCTGAACAGGCTAAACAACTATTCGAATCAATTAATGGAGCGAGGTCAACCACCTGCCCAAATTGTCCCGCTTTTTGCCTCTATTTTCCTTTTTGCAACGCGCCGGATGCAAACTGATCCGACGAGACTATCGGTCGAACTCGTCAGCGTAACTCGGCTAACTGGGCGGAAGGTATGAGCGTTGGCGCACCCGACAGGATTCGAACCTGTGACCTCTGCCTTCGGAGGGCAGCGCTCTATCCAGCTGAGCTACGGGTGCTTTCCGGAATCCGGAAAACGAACCAGCCGATGAACCGGCAAGTCACGGCTTCTTAGCGGAAGCAGGCGCGGGCTTCAACGGGCAATTGGAGATTGGCTCCGCGACTTGGCTCGATACGCCCTGGCTACGGCCTATGAGGTTCGCGCCCGCCCGCCCTTCGCAGGCTCAGGGCGTTCGTCGTTCGAAAAGCCAAGCAATTGGCTTTTCGTCCGCTGCGCGGACCACTCCTCACCCCGCCCCACTCTTCACCACCCGCCGCCTGCGCACCGCGCGCTTGGGTTTCTTCGCGCCGGTCAGTTCGTGCATCGCATCCAGCTGCATCTGCTGCATTTCGGCCAGGCGGGTCCATTGGCGCGAGATGAGGTAGTCGAGCTTTTCGTGCAGATGGCGCACTTCGAGCTCGGCTTTGAGGTTGACGCGGTAGTCGTTGAAGGAGCGCAGGCGATCCTTGGACTCCTGCCGCCTCTGGCTCATCATGATGATCGGCGCCTGGATGGCGGCGATGCAGGAGAGCAGCAGGTTGAGCAGGATGAAGGGATAGGGATCGAAGGCGCTCGACATGCCCGCGATCAGGTTGATGCCGATCCACACCAGCAGCACGCTGCCGAACGAGATCAGGAACCACCAGCTGCCGCCGAAGGAAGCCATATTGTCGGAGACGCGGTCGGCAAAGGTCCGGTGCTCCTCGAACTCCTCCTCCGAGTTCTCGGAAATCGTGTCTTGCCTGGCGATCGATTCGACCACCTGGCGGTCGAGCTCGGAGAATTCGCCGTGCTCCTGCTGCAGCAGCTCCTCCATGTAGCGCATGCGGTAGCGGCCGAGCTCGGCGCGGCTGATGCGGGCGCCGGCCGGCAGGTCGGGATGGTCCGACCGGATGCGGTCGGCGAGGCTCGGGCGCAGCGTGTCGATGCGCACCAGATCGCGCTTGCGGAATTTCCGACCCGATATCGCCGACGGTTTCTTCTTCGGCTTGCCGCGTTGGGGGCCTGGAGCTGATGGTTCGGAGTCCGGCACTTCGGGCGTCTCGAAGTGCTCGTCCGACACCGGATCGGCCTCCAGCTCGCCAAGGATCGGCGCTTCGAAATACTCGCCGCCACTGTCGTTCTGATTGTCGGCCGGTTGCTCGGGCGTTTTGGGGACGGTGCTCATGGTGGGCTCCTGATGCTGGGCGACGATAGACAGAGGTGGCGGCGCATAGCCAGCGCCGGGCACGGATTTCGCAGGCCGGACAAGTGGTTTTGATCGGAGAAGGCGATGTGGCTGGCGGCGGCTCGCCCCCCAGGGCGGGTGGAGACGTTCGAAATTGGCCGAAGCCTCACCAACTTCGTCGTCCACAGGCGGAGCGGGAAGAACTTGCCCGATGTTTGCGCCAATCACCCCCCTCTGTCCTGCCGGACATCTCCCCCGCAAGGAGGGAGATTGGCTGTCATCCCGGCTTTCGCCAATTTCCACCGTCACATGAGTGAGCGTAGCGCCGAAGCCGCTGATCTCCCCCCTTGCGGGGGTTGAGGAGCGGTCCGCGCAGCGGGCGGAAAGCCAATTGCTTGGCTTTCCGAGCGACGAACATCCGGCAGGACAGAGGGGGGTGCCGTCCCGCCAACGTGCGCAAGGTTCTGCACGGCGGCGGGCAACAAAAACCCGCCTTGCGGGCGGGTCACGTTTCCAGTGGTCAATTGGCGCGACTCAGCACCATACCCAAAACAGTAGCTTAGCTGCCCTCACTGAGTCAAGAAAAAATTCCTATCCGTCGCCGTGCGCCCAGACGCGAACCGCGCCGCGGCCACTACTGCTCGGCGAACATCAGCCTGGTCTTGGCGCCGTCCATGGTCGGCGACAGGCTCCGCTGGATCAGCGCTTCGACATGGTCGTTGCGCTGGCGGGCTGAGGCGGCGCCCATCACCACGACGATCAGATTGCGGCCGTCGGCATTGTAGGAGGTGACGATGTTGAAGCCCGAGGCCCTGATGTAGCCGGTCTTGATGCCGTCGACACCGCGCACGCGGCCGAGCATGTCGTTGTGGCCGCGCACCAGCCGGCCGCGGAACATGAAGTCGCTTTCGGAGAAATAGTGGAACTGCTGGGGAAAGCGCTGGCGCAGCGCCATGCCGAGCACCGCCATGTCGCGCGCCGTCGTCATCTGGCCATCGTCGGGCAGGCCTGAGGCGTTGCGGAAGGTGGTGCTGGTCATGCCGAGCTGGCGCGCCCTGGATGTCATCATGGCGGCGAACTGATCCTCCGAGCCGCCGAGATATTCGCCGACCGCCACCGCCACGTCATTGGCCGATTTGACGACGATGGCGCGGATCGCCGAATCGACGTCGATGCTCTCGCCGCGCCGGAAGCGCATCTTGGTCGGCGGCTGCGAGGCGGCATGGTCCGACACCGGGATCTGCGTCTGCTTGGTGACGCGGCCGGACTCCAGCGCCTCGAACAAAAGATACAGCGTCATCATCTTGGTCAGCGAGGCCGGGTAGCGCTGCGCCGTCGAGCTGACCTCGAACAGCTGCTTGCCGGTCCTGGCGTCGACGACGATAGCGGCATATTTCTGCGCCGGCGCCGGCACGGCCAGCACGCTGTCGGGCGGCGTCGTGGCGCAGCCGGCAAGCAGCACCAGCAGGGCGAGTGCCGCAAAAACTCTCTGGATGAGCGGAAGGGGACGCAGGTTGGACAAGGGCAGGACTGTTCTGGGTCGGCTGTTGCTGAGATGAGACGAAGCTAACGTAACGCGGCTGTTGCGTCCATTTGGTTAATGGCTGACAGTCCCAGGATTGTCGAGGGCATCGATGTGGTTCCTCGCCCCACGAAGTGGGGAGAGGTGGCCGCGCAGCGGACGGAGAGGGGATTTCGTCGGGCGCCATCTCCAAACGAAATGTATCGCAACCTTACCTGGCACGGCCGGCGCCGTTCCCCCGCTCCGTCTCGGCTCCGCCGAGCCACCTCTCCCCCACATTCGTGGGGGCGAGGAACCCAAGCCTGCGAAGCCGCCCCGAAAACGCCCGTTTCCCGTGTCTTTCCTTGCCAGGGCCGCGTTTCCCGTGGGAAGGGGCGTGGTATCTCAGGGCTTGGGGGCTTGCATGACGAACATCGGGGCCGGGGGCGCTGCGCCCTCGCTTATCAGAGCATCGCTCAGCCGCACCGGCAAATGGGCCGGCAGCGTCGCCTTTATCGGGGGTGCCGTATCAGACATCCTCAATCCGCTGGCGCCGTTCGCCGCCTATATCGCGCTGATCGCCGCGGTGGCCGCAATCATCATCGCCATTGCCATCGTGCTCAGGCTGGTGCTGGCGGCCAGAGCGCTGCCGGCCTTGATCTTCGCCACAACAGCGGCGGCCGTCGCCGGCGGCGTCTACGGCCTGCAGCAGCAGACCAACGCCCAGAACGGGGTGATCGCAAGCCTGGTGCCGGCCATTGCCGGGCTGCAGCAGTCGATAGGAATCGTGTCCGAAAAAGTGGCCAAGATCGAGCAGACCGTCACGCAGACGCAGAAGACGGTCGAACAGCTCAAGCAGTCGACCGACACGGTGGCGAAGAAGACCGATGAGATCGCCTCAGCACAGCAGCAGCAGACGCAGCAGACGGCGGAAGTGCAAAAGACCACCGACGAGGTGAAGAAGCAGAACGAGACGCTGGCCGCCGGCCAGGCGCAGCAGCAGGCCCAGACCGAGAAGCTGCAAGCGACGACGCAGCAGATCGCCGCCTCGATCGACACCATTGCGAAGGGCTTTGCCGCCTTGGCCGTACAAGGCGGGGCGATCGCCGAGCCGAAGCGGCCGGACGAGTTCTACCACAATGCCCGTGTCTACGAGCTGTCCGGCGACATGCTCAATGCACGGCGCTCCTACCTTGCCTTTGCCGGCTTCGATGTCGACGCCATCGATCCCTACACGCGCTTTGCCACGCTGCTTCGGGTGCAGGACGGCAAGGCCGGCGCCCGCGAAGTGTTCGGCGCGCTTGCCGACAAGGGCAAGGCGCTGTCGATCAAGCTGGTGCATGTCCAGCAGTTCGACGACGCCCAGCGCGTCGACAAGCTCAACGCCTTCATATCAGCCAATCCAGATTTCGCGCCGGCCTATTTCCTGTTGGCGCAGGAGTTTTCCGAAGACCGGCTCGGCGCCCAGACGCTGGCCGACAAGCGCAACGAGGCCAAGGCGCTGACCAAGTTCACGTCCTACGAGAAGGATGGCGGGCTGCTCACATATTTCGTCGACCAGACGCAGCTGGCCGACTGGCTGGACCGCAGCCGCAGCCGGCTGGCAGCGCTTGCCGACGTGCTCGATCCCGCCCGCTTCGTGCCTTCGCTGACGCCGATGCGCTCCAACCAGGGCTGGTCGATGACCATCTCGCTGCCGGAGCCGGCGACCGCCATCTCGTGGCGCATGGGCGACAGCGGTCCGTTCACCGACACCGGTTTCCTGGCCATGAACGACCAGACCACCGGCAAGCCGATGGCCAATCCGAGCTTCGAGATGCCCGACAGCACCGTGGCCGGCATCATCGCGATCAAATATCTCGACATCAGGGGCCGCGAGACCGGCCCGTTCGACATCCGCTTCGACCCGGAGGCGGCACTCCAGCAGGGCAACAAGCAGATCCTCGACCAGTTCTGGACCTCGTGGATCGCCTTCGATGCCAGCGGCAATCACGGGCTGGTCTATTTCACCCAGATGCTGTCCTACCGCTGCGCCATCAAACAGGTGCACTACAGCCTGAACGGCGCGGCGCTCGACAAGGAGATCAAGATGCCGCGTTGCGACAAGAAGGACCCTTACGCCATCCCCTACGACTACCAGCCCTATTTCAAGGTCGCCGACAGCGTGAAATCGATGTCGGTGCAGGTCACCTACACCGACGGCACCAAGTCGCCGGTGCGGGAATACAAGCGGCAGTAGGAGGCGGCAGCGCCATTCCCCTCTCCGTCTCGGCTTCGCCGAGCCACCTCTCCCCACTTTCGTGGGGCGAGGAACCGCCAACTTCGACGGCCAGCCTTGCAGAATTTGGGTTCCTCGCCCCCGCAAAGCGGGGGAGAGATGCCTCGCGTAGCGAGGCGGAGCGGGGGCAGCGCCGACGTTCGGCGATTAGTCGCCACCCTCATTCTGATGCAAAAATGCCGATTGCGGTGCTTGCGCAGCCACCGCCGAACAGGCCAGTTTGCGCCTGCAGAATCGGTGAGAGCGCAATGACCATCCAGACCATCAAGGCCCGAGGAATTTCGGTTTCGCTCGACCTCACGGTCGGCCACATCGCCGACATGGTCGTCGAGGGTGGTGGGCGGCAGCTGAAGCCGCTGCACCGCGCGCCCTGGGTCGATGCGAATGAGACGCTGCCGGACAATTTGCCGGAAGGTACGGTTCGGCTGTCCGGCGATTTTCTCTGCGCGCCGTTTTCGCGCAGCGATGTCGAGGAAGCGCCGCTGCATGGCTGGCCGGCCAACAGCGCCTGGGACATCGCCGAAAGTGCCGCGACGGATGATGGCTGGCGCGCGGTCTACCGCCTGCGGCACAAGGTGATGGGTGCCAGCGTCGACAAGATCCTGACGCTGCGCGACGGCCATCCCTTCCTCTACCAGGAGCATGCGTTTTCCGGCGGCCATGGTGCCATCTCGGTCGCGCATCACCCGATGACGGCGATGACGGGCGGCGGCAGGCTGGCCTTTTCGCCGAAGCGGTTTGCGGCGACGCTGGACGACCCGCTGGAGCCGGATCCCGCGCGCGGCCGCTTCCTGCTGGCCTATCCGGCACGATCCGCCGATCTCAGCCAATTCCCCGCCGCCGGCGGCGGTACGCTCGACCTGACGGAATACCGCATGGACGACCGCCGCGAGGATTTCCTCACGCTGGTCGAGGCGGATCATGGCGGGCCGGGCTGGACCGCGCTTGCACGAGAGGCCGAAGACGATCTGGTGCTGGTGCTGAAGAACCCGGCCGAACTGCCGATCACCATGCTGTGGCTCAGTAATGGCGGGCGCGACTACGCGCCCTGGAGCGGTCGCCACCTGGGCGTGCTCGGCATCGAGGATGGCCGCGCCGCCGTCGGCCATGCCGCCTCGATCGGCGACAACTGGCTGAAGCGCGAAGGGGTCGCGACCGCCTTTGCACTGGGCGAAGGCCAAAGCGTGTCCTTTCGCCATGTCATCGGCGCCATTCCGCTGGCCGGCGGCGAGCCGCCACAGGCGATCACGACGGCGGATGGCCGCATACGACTGGTGACGGGTGGCGCGACGCGGGAGGTTCCCTTCGACAGCGATTTCCTGCGCATTGGCCAGCCTGCGCCCGCTTGATGGGATTGCGCGGCCGCAGGGTTTGAAATTTCCGTGAACTGCCGCCAAGATGTGGCCGAAATCATCATGCGGAACATGGTGGATTTGAAGCTCCTGCCAGAGAGGCTCTCATGTCCGAAATCGCCCATCTCGCCGCCACCATCTTCAAGCGTGCCGGCAAGGCAAACCGCTTCATCGTGGCCATTGCCGGGCCACCAGGCTCCGGCAAGTCGACGCTGTCGGCGCGGCTGCATGAACTGCTGCCCGAAGGTGCTTCGGAAGTCGTGCCGATGGATGGCTTCCACTATGACGACGCCGTGCTCGAGCGGCGCGGCCTGCGCGCGCGCAAGGGCGCGCCGGAAACCTTCGACTTTGCCGGGTTTGAGGCCCTGCTGAAGCGTATCCGTGCCGGTGAACCCGACATCGCCATCCCGGTCTTCGACCGCAGCATGGAGCTGTCGCGCGCCGCCGCCTCGATCGTCGCCACGGAAACCAAGTTCATCCTGGTCGAGGGCAACTATCTGCTGCTCGACGAAGAGCCGTGGTCGCGGCTGGCGCCGCTGTTCGATTTCTCGATCTTCGTCGACGTGCCGCGCAACGAACTCGAGCGCCGCCTGATGGAGCGCTGGCACGGACATGGCCGCTCCGACGAAGATGCGCGCGCCTGGATCGCGTCCAACGACCTGCCCAACATCGAACGCGTGCTCGCGCGGCGCCGGGCTGCCGATCTGGTGATCGGCCTTTCAGCTTGATTCGACGGATTGCGCAAGGGGAACCTTAAGACTTTCAGGCCGTTATCCCGACACGGCAATTGTGCCAGAAGAGGGATTCGGTCCAATGGCAATGAAGGCAAGAAAGCCCGCGCCCGCCAAGGGCAAGGCGACCCAATCCAAGGCCGGCGCCGGCCCGGCGATGACAGCTAGTTCGAAGGACGCCAAGCCGGCCTTCGGCAAGGCAGCGCCGAAGAAAGTGGTGCCGACGGCAGCGAAAGCCGCGCCGAAAGCCGCAAAGCCGAAGAAGCCCGCAAGCTCCAGCGACTCCGTGAGCGGCAGCGCGATGCGCACGGCCAAGGCGACGGCCAACGTCGCTGCCGGCGCGGTCATGGTCGCCGCCCGAGGTGCTGCGTCGCTCGCTGCTTCCGTCATGGGCAAAGGCGGTTCGAAGGCCAAAGCGAAGGCGAAATAGCCGCGCTCCGGAGGCTGGTTCGGCTATCCCTTGGCGGGGATGGTCAGGCCTTTCTGCACCGCCGGCCGCGCCAGGCCGCGTTCCAGCCATGTTCCCACATGGGCGAAATCGTCGAAGCCGACGAGTTCGCGCGCTTCGTAGAATCCGATCAGGTTGCGCACCCAGCCGAGCAGCGAGATGTCGGCGATGGTGTAGTCATTGCCCATGATCCACTTGCGCCCGTTCAGCCGGCCGTCGAGCACGCCGAGCAGTCGCTTTGACTCGTCACGATAGCGCTCCAGAGGGCGTTTGTCGGCGATCTCGCGACCGGCGAATTTGTGGAAGAAGCCGACCTGGCCGAACATCGGCCCGACCGAGGCCATCTGGAAGAACACCCACTGGATGGTCTCGTAGCGGCGCGCAGCATCGATGGGCATGAGCAGGCCGGTCTTTTCAGCGAGGTAGAGCAGGATGGCGCCGGATTCGAACAGGCCGATCGGCTTGCCGTCCGGACCGTTCGGATCGATGATCGCCGGTATCTTGCCGTTGGGGTTGAGCGACAGGAATTCCGGTGTCCAGCTTTCGTTCTGGCCGATGTTGACCCAATGCGGCTCGTAAGGCAGGCCGAGTTCCTCCAGGGCGATCGAAATCTTCACGCCGTTCGGCGTTGTCGCCGAATAGAGCTGGAGCTGATCCGGACGCTTGGCCGGCCAACGCGTTGCGATCGGAAAGGCGGACAGGTCGGCCATGGAAACTCCTGAATGAGGATTCGCGCCGAGCGGCGCGGTTTTGGCGGGTCGGCCAAGGATTAGACGCGGCGCACGGCACGATCAATGGCGTGCAAGGGTTTCGTTGCGCGCGAACAGTCAACGGAACGGCCTGCTTGGGGCAGATCGCGCGCCCGGCCTTTGCGTTCAGACGGCCTTGAAGGCCAGCACGGCATTGGTGCCGCCGAACGCGAAGCCGTTGCTGATCGCGGCGCGCACCTTGCGCTCGCGCGGCACATTCGGCGTGACGTCGAGGTCGCAATCGGGATCGGCCTCACGAAAATTGGCCGTCGGCGGCACGATGCCTTCGCGGATCGCCATCACGCAGGCGATCATCTCCAGCGCACCCGATGCGCCCAGGCAATGGGCGTGCATCGACTTGGTCGACGACACCGAAAGCTTGTAGGCATGGTCGCCGAAGACGCGCTTGATCGCTGCCGTCTCGATCTGGTCGTTGGCCTTGGTGCCGGTGCCATGGGCATTGAGGTAGTCGACATCCTCGGGATTGAAGCCGGCATCGGCCAGGCAGGCGCGCATGGCCGCCGTCGGCCCTTCGACGGTCGGAGCGACAATGTCGGAGGCGTCGGCGGAGAGGCCGGCGCCGGCGACCTCGGCAAGGATGGTGGCGCCGCGCGCCATGGCATGCTCATACGTCTCCAGGACCGCCATGCCGGCGCCCTCGCCGAGCGACAGTCCCTGGCGGTCGGCCGAGAATGGCCGGCAGGTGTCGGGCGCCAGCACGCGCAATGCTTCCCAGCCCTTCAGGATGCCCCAGACCAGCGGCGCATCGGTGCCGCCGGCGACCATCACGTCGGCGCGGCCAAGCCTGATCTGGTCGACGGCCGAGGCGATGGCGTGGTTGGATGAGGAGCAGGCCGAGGTGACACCGAAGACCGGGCCGCGCAGGCCCAGACTCATGCTGACGTGGCCGGAGGCCGCGCTTGGCATAACCTTTGGCACGGTGAAGATACCGGCGCGGTTCTTGCCCTCGACCAGGATGGCACGATAGCTCTCTTCGATCGCCTCCCAGCCGCAGACGCCGACGCCGACGACGGTGCCCATCCGATAGGTGGTGGCTTCATTCGAAACCAGGCCGGCCTGCTGCATGGCTTCCCTGGCTGCGATCGTCGCCAGCAGGCTGAAGCGGTCCATCGACACGGTCTGCTTGCGGTCGATGCCGTGATCGGGAAGCGCCTTGATTTCGCAGCCGACCTTGACCTTCAAATCATGCAGTTGGGGACTTGTGATCTGGCCGATGGCCGAGCGGCCGGCGCGCATCTCGTTCCAGATCGCGGGCGCGCTGGTGCCGAGCCCGCAAATGCCGCCCATGCCGGTGATGACAACGCGCTGCCGCATTCAGTTCAGGCTTTTTTCGCGATCAGCGCGCGCACAGCTTCGACCATGTCGCCGACATTCTTCAGATTGCTCCAGGCGTCGACCGTGTTCATCTCGATCTCGATGCCATACTCTTCCTCAAGATCGAAGATAATCTCCGTCAGCTCGAGCGAATGGATGCCAAGCGAGGTCAATTCGGTGGTGGTGGTGATTTCTTCGCCGCCCGGCTCGGCATGAGCCTTGATCTTCGCGATGATATCCGTTGCCAGCTGGTCGGCCATTCGGTTCCTTCCCCACTATCTCGACGTTTCCCGACGCCAACTGAGCAGCGCCCCTTTTTCTCCTGGTATCAAGCCGCCGTCGTCGTTTAATACCCCCGCCGAGCGCAGCATGACCGTACCAAGGTGGTTCCCTCTATAGAAACCGAAACGTTGTCAAGCAACAAGCTATATCGAACTCCATATCGACAAAGCCGCCGGAGTGCTTAACGTGCAGGCATGGATATGGGCGAACATGGCGGGATTTCGACGCAGCGCGTTGCGGGCGTCGCGCGGCTTTCCTGCGCGCTCCGTGAGGGCCGCACGCGCCTGCGGCGCCTCTATCAGGACGGCGCCGCCAAGATAAGAATGCCGGCCGTCTCGGCCGATCCGCTCGAAGCGGTGCTGATCAACACCGCCGGCGGGATGACCGGCGGCGACCGTATCGCCTGGGACGTGGATGTCGGCGCGGCCGCTTCGGCATCGATCACCACGCAGGCCTGCGAGAAGATCTACCGGGCGGCATCCGACCGTGCCGAAGTCCGGGTCAATTTGTCGGTCGGGGAAAACGGCCGCATCGCCTGGCTGCCGCAGGAAACCATCGTCTTCGACCGGGCGGCCTTTGCCCGCACGCTCGACGTCGAGCTTGCCGTCGGCGCCGAGGCGCTGGTGCTGGAAGCCGCCGTCTTCGGTCGCCTGGCTATGGGCGAGCGCGCCACGCAGGGCAACTTCCATGACCGCTGGCGCGTGCGCCAGGATGGCGCCCTCATTCATGCCGAGGATTTCCGCATCGGACCCGATATCGCCGCCAGGCTCGACCGCCCGGCCGTTGCCGGCGGCGCGATCGCGGTGGCGACGCTGCTTCTGGTGTCGCCGCGCGCCGAGGCCCTGCTCGACCAGGTTCTGGAGATCGTCGGCGACCAAGGCAGCGCCAGCGCCTGGTGCGTGAAGAAATCTGGCAAGCTTCTTGCGAGGCTCTACGCCGGGGACGGCTACCGGCTGCGCCAGCGGCTGGTTCCACTCGTCGAATTGCTCAACGGAAGGGCGGGGTTGCCCAAATTATGGTCACTATAGGCCTGTCTCTACCAATCCAGGGAAACGCATGAACCTGACGCCGAGGGAAAAGGACAAGCTGCTGATCGCCATGGCGGCGATCGTGGCGCGCAAGCGGCTCGAACGCGGCGTCAAGCTCAACCATCCAGAAGCGATCGCGCTGATCACCGACTTCGTCGTCGAAGGCGCCCGCGACGGCCGTCCGGTCGCCGAACTGATGGAAGCCGGCGCTCATGTCGTCAGCCGCGCGCAAGTCATGGAAGGCATCGCCGAGATGATCCATGACGTGCAGGTCGAGGCGACTTTTCCCGACGGCACCAAGCTGGTGACCGTGCACGAACCGATCCGTTGAGGAGGACAGGATGCTGGAGCTGCGTCCCAACTGCGAATGCTGCGACAAGGACCTGCCGCCCGAGGCGACGGATGCGCTGATCTGCACCTTCGAGTGCACCTTTTGCGCCGGATGCGTGGAACAGGTGTTGGGCGGCATCTGCCCCAATTGCGGCGGTGGTTTTTCGGCGCGGCCGATCCGCCCGGCAGCGATGCTGAAGAAATACCCGGCGTCGAGTAAACGCGTTCTCAAGGCCGAAGGCTGCGGCCCCCGCAAGGCGGCGTAAACACCAGACCGAGCAAAACGAAAGGCAATAGAATGATCCCTGCCAAACGCCTCTCCCTGTCGGCGATCCTGCTGCTGGCCGCTGCCATGCCGGCCTATGCCCATGTCGGCATCGGCACGGCCTCCTCCTTCACGGCCGGCTTCATGCACCCGCTTTCCGGGCTCGATCACATGACGGTGATGATCGCGGTCGGACTGTGGGCAGCGATCAAGGGCGGCAAGGCGGTTCTTGCCTGGCCGGCGGCCTTTGTCGGTGTCATGCTGGTCGGCGGCGCGCTGGGCATTTTGCATATGCCGCTGCCCTTCGTCGAACCCGGCATACTGGCCTCAATCGTGGCGCTCGGGCTGCTGGTGGCGCTGGCGGTCGATCTGCCGGTCTCGGCCGGCGTCGCCATCATCGGCCTGTTCGCGCTGTTCCACGGCCACGCGCATGGCACCGAGGTGCCGGAGAATGCCGGCGGGCTTGAATACATGGCCGGCTTTGCCATCGCCACGCTGTTGCTGCATGCCACCGGCATCGCCGCCGGTCTCGGTCTCGGCATCCGGTTCCGCGGCTTGGCCCGTACTGCCGGTGCCGCCTGCGCGGCGATCGGCATCGGCCTCGCCTTCGGCATCGTGTGAGGGTGACCATGATCCCCGGTGAGATCATCACGGTGGACGGCGACATCGAGCTCAACAAGGGCCTGCCGACCGTCACCCTGAAAGTCGCCAACAGCGGCGACCGGCCGATCCAGGTCGGCAGCCACTACCATTTCTTCGAGACCAATGAGGGGCTGAAATTCGACCGCGAGCGTGCCAGGGGCATGCGTCTCGACATTGCCGCGGGCACGGCCATGCGTTTCGAGCCGGGCCAGGAGCGCGACGTCACGCTGGTGCCGCTCGGCGGCAAGCGCGAGGTCTACGGATTTCAGCAGAAGGTGATGGGCAAGCTGTGAGATCTCCCGGCGCGCTCAGCTCAGTTCGATGGCTTGGCCGCGGCGTAGATGACGATCTTTCCGGGATTGTCGAATTCGACGGCGAGGACATCCTGCGCCTGCACGCGCCGCGATTCGATGGCGTTGAACAGCAGCGCGTTGGCCTCGATCTCCTTGCGCAGCTCCGTGATGTCGTCTTGATGCTGCTTGACCTTGCTTTCGATCTCCGGCGGCGGGCCGCCTTCGCTGCGCGCGGCGTCGGTGAGGAACACGATGTCGACCTTGTCGAGCTTGGACGTCTTGCGCACCGTACCGATGTTTTCACGCGTGCGGTCGATCGCCGTGTTGACGCTGCGGGCTTCGGCGGTGGCCTTGGCCTCTTCCTGCTTGACCTGCGAGCCGACGATGCGGTTGACGGTCTCCGTGCTTTCCAGCCCTTGCGCTTTCAATCCGGCAACAGACCCTGCCGCCGCCAGGAACGCCGTGGCGGCGACTGCCTGCATTCTGGTCGAGAAAGAAGTGATCGCCATCGCTCGCTCCTGAGAGAAGTCGTTTCGGGGCGCGGGTTAGCGCGAAAAGAACAAAACGAATCCCGCCCGGCGAAGGTTCCTTTCCCGATGCGGCCGGCAGGCCGGATGCCGGCCCGCCGTGCCGTCTCGTCAGCTCGCCTTCTTGGTGATCAGGGTCAGTGCGCCATTGGGTTCCATGCTGGCGGCGACGACTTGCGCCGAACTGAGCCCCTTGGCTTCCAGCGCCGACTTCACCTTGGGCGTGGCGTCGATCGAGCTGCGCAGTTTCTTCAGGCCGTCATTGCCACGCTGGGCGATCACTTGGTTGACCTGCGTCTGGGTGTCCTTCGGCAGCTCGGTGATGTCGACGATGTTGACGCTCTGGATCGTCGGCGCCGCAGGCTGAGCCTGGGGCGTGGCTGGAGCAGGCGTTGCCGGCGCCGGAGCGGGCTGTGGCGCGGGTTGCTGCTGGGCACCCGCGGCGCCCGCCAGCATCAGGCTGGCAGCAGCGGCAAGAATTATTGTTTTGCGCATGCATTTTCCTTTCCATCGATTGGCAAACGGTCGGTCTGGGGTGACCCCCTAACCTCAACCGCCAAATGGGATCAGAAGGTGTCGCCCAGCGGGTCATTGCGTGACCATAGGATGGCAGCAATGTGCAGCCGCGCTTCAATCCCACCGCATTTCGGCAAACCGCATTTCAGGAGCAATCGCTGATGGCCAGAATTACCCGCGCCGCCTATGCGCAGATGTATGGCCCGACGGTCGGCGACAGAGTGCGCCTTGCCGACACCGAACTGTTCATCGAGGTCGAGAAGGATCTCACCATCCATGGCGAAGAGGTGAAATTCGGCGGCGGCAAGGTGATCCGCGACGGCATGGGCCAGAGCCAGGTTTCCAGGGCGCAAGGCGCCGTCGACACGGTGATCACCAACGCACTGGTGGTGGATGCCAGCGCCGGCATCTTCAAGGCCGATATCGGGCTTCGCGACGGGCGCATCGCGGCCATCGGCAAGGCCGGCAATCCGGACACGCAGGATGGCGTCACCATCATCATTGGTCCCGGCACCGAGATCATCGCCGGCGAGGGCAAGATCCTGACCGCCGGCGGCTTCGATGCGCATATCCACTTCATCTGCCCGCAACAGATCGAGGAAGCGCTGATGTCAGGTATCACCACCATGCTCGGCGGCGGCACCGGTCCGGCGCACGGCACGCTGGCCACCACCTGTACGCCGGGGCCATGGCACATGGCCCGCATGATCCAGTCCTTCGATGCCTTCCCGATGAACATCGGCCTGTCGGGCAAGGGCAATGCCTCGCTGCCCGCAGCCCTCGAGGAAATGGTGCTGGGCGGCGCCTGCTCGCTGAAGCTGCACGAGGACTGGGGCACGACGCCGGCGGCGATAGACTGCTGCCTGTCGGTCGCCGACGACTATGACGTGCAGGTGATGATCCACACCGACACGCTGAACGAATCCGGCTTTGTCGAGAACACCGTCGCGGCTATCAAGGGCCGCACCATCCACGCCTTCCACACCGAGGGCGCCGGCGGCGGCCACGCGCCCGACATCATCAAGGTCTGCGGCCTGCCCAACGTCATTCCGTCCTCGACCAACCCGACGCGGCCCTACACGGTCAACACGCTGGCCGAGCATCTCGACATGCTGATGGTCTGCCATCATTTGTCGCCGTCGATCCCCGAAGACATCGCCTTTGCCGAAAGCCGCATCCGCAAGGAGACCATCGCTGCGGAAGACATTTTGCACGACATCGGCGCCTTCTCGATCATCTCATCGGACAGCCAGGCCATGGGCCGCGTCGGCGAAGTGGCGATCCGTACCTGGCAGACCGCCGACAAGATGAAGCGCCAGCGCGGCTCGCTGCCGCAGGAGACCGGCAACAACGACAATTTCCGCGTCCGCCGCTACATCGCCAAATACACGATCAACCCGGCCATCGCGCATGGGCTGTCCAGGGATATCGGCTCGATCGCGGTGGGCAAACGCGCCGACCTGGTGCTGTGGAACCCTGCCTTCTTCGGCGTCAAGCCGGACATGGTGCTGATCGGCGGCATGATCGCCGCCGCCCCGATGGGCGACCCCAACGCCTCGATCCCGACGCCGCAGCCGATGCACTACCGGCCCATGTTCGGCGCCTATGGCAAGGCAAGGACCAACTCGTCGGTGACCTTTGTTTCGAAAGCCGCGCTCGAATCAGGCCTGCACGGCAGGCTTGGCGTCGACAAGCAGTTCGTCGCCGTTGAAAACACCCGCGGCGGCATCGGCAAGCATTCGATGGTGCTCAACGACGCCACGCCGCATGTCGAAGTCGACCCGGAAACCTACGAGGTCCGTGCCGACGGTGAATTGCTCACCTGCGAACCGGCGACGGTGCTGCCGATGGCGCAGAGGTATTTTCTGTTTTGAAGCGGCGATTCGACCGGGCGAGCCTTATCCGTTGCAGCCCTTGGTGGGAGGCAGCAATATGCGGCCGACCACCAGTTGCATTGTGATCGAGCATGGCCACCGAAATCGCTTCCGCCCACGACATCTTCCCGCATATCCGCATCGTCATGGGCATGGTGATCGGGCTTGGCGTCGCCCGCCTGCTGTCGGGGGTGGCGCGGATCGTCCAGCATCCCGGCCAATACAAGCTCTATCCCGTGCATCTGGCCTGGGTCGTCTCGGTGCTCCTGATGCTGGTGCATTTCTGGTGGTGGGAGTTCGGCCTCTACGCCATCGAAACCTGGACCTTCGGCAAGTATCTGTTCATCATCTTCTACGCGATCACGCTGTTCCTGCTGTGCGCGCTTTTGTTTCCCGATTCGATGCTGGACTACACCAGCTACGAGGATTTCTTCTATTCGCGCCGGGCGTGGTTCTTCGGCCTGCTGGCGGCGACCTATATGCTCGACGTGGTCGACACGCTGCTGAAGGGGCCGGAGCATTTCGCCCGCTTCGGCAGCGAGTACCTGTTCCGCACGCCGGTCTTCGTCGCGCTTTGCATCATTGCGATCCTGGTGCGCGACCGCCGCTTCCATATCGCCTTCGTGACGGCGGCGCTCATCTATCAGATATCGTTCATCCTGCGGCTCTTCGACACCATCGTCTGAACGAACGCGATGGTCTAGCTTGTTGGGGAAAGGCAGGGTTCGACATGTACAAGGCCGTTGGATCGCGCGGATCCCGGGTCAGCCGCGTTCTCTGGATGCTCGAGGAGCTCGGGCAGCCTTATGAATTCGTCGAGGTCAGGCTGCGCTCACCGGAAGCCTATGCGCTCAACCCATCGGGCAAGGTGCCGATCCTCATCGATGGCGAACTGACGGTGACGGATTCGGCGGCGATTTGCGTCTATCTCGCCGACAAGCACGCGGACATGGGCATGAGCGCCAACCCAGGCCTAGCCGGTCGCGCCGAAATGGATTCCTGGATGCATTTTGCGCAGAGCGAGCTTGAAGCGCCGCTGTGGAACAAATTGCGCCATCGCTTCCTGCTGCCGAAGGACGTACGCGTCGATGTCGGTCCTGCGGCGGCTTACGATTTTGCCTCGGAGCTGAAGGCGCTGGAGCGGCGGCTGGGCGACAAACCGTTTGCGCTGGGCGCTAGGTTTTCCGCCGTCGACGTGCTGCTCGGCGACATGGGCGGCTGGGCGCGTGCCGGCCGGTTTGAGATCGAGTCCGAACGCGTCAACGCCTATTTCGACCGCGTGCTGGCGCGGCCTGCGCGTGTGCGGGCACAAGCAAATGGAGGATCCATGAAATGAAGCTCAACCTCAACACCGACTTCACCAAATTCCCGCGCGCCGTCTCCGTGCTGTCCGCCGGCAATGCCGGAACCACCCTACCGTCCCGCCGGGCCATTCTCGCCCATGACGAACGCCATCTGCGCCGCCGCGCCATCGAGCTTGCCGACGGCAGCAAGGTGCTGGTCGACCTGCCCGAGCCCGTCGCCTTGAACGATGGCGACCGTCTGGTGCTGGAGGATGGCGGCCATATCGAGATCATCGCGGCGCCGGAAGAGGTCTACGACATCCGCGCCCGCGACGGCGTGCATCTGGCCGAGCTCGCCTGGCACATCGGCAATCGCCATCTCGCGGCGAGCATCGAGGCCGGGCGCATCCTCATCCTGCGCGACCATGTCATCAAGGCGATGCTGGAGGGGCTGGGCGCCACCGTGACCGACGTGTCCGAACCGTTCAAACCGGTGCGCGGTGCCTATTCCGGCCATGATGGGCAAAGCCATGATCACGGCCATGCGCATGCGCACAGCCACGCGGAAGCGCACAGCCATTCTCATGGCGAAGCGCATTCCCATTCGCACAGTCATGCCGGCCATCGCCACGATCATGACTGACCAGCCTTCGAACATCGCCCTGCTGCGGCTGATGGCGTGGCTGTCGCCTGCCTTTCCGGTCGGCGGCTTTTCCTACAGCCATGGTCTCGAGCGCGCGGTGCATGACGGGCTGATTGCCGATGCCGACAGCCTCGCCTGCTGGCTGGAAACGCTGGTCGAGATGGGCTCCGGCTGGAACGATGCCGTGCTGTTCGCCGAGAGTTGGCGCCGCGCGCGCAACGCAGGCGATCTCGATGAAGTAGCGGCACTCGCGGAGGCGCTGGCCGGCTCGCGCGAACGCCACACCGAAACCATGCTGCAGGGTGCGGCCTTCCTCAAAGCGGCGGCGGCCTGG
This sequence comes from Mesorhizobium sp. M0618, assembly GCF_040320765.1. Classification (NCBI taxonomy): domain Bacteria; kingdom Pseudomonadati; phylum Pseudomonadota; class Alphaproteobacteria; order Hyphomicrobiales; family Phyllobacteriaceae; genus Mesorhizobium; species Mesorhizobium sp. M0618. The sequence goes on from NZ_JAMYQH010000001.1 coordinate 219,704, forward strand.
CCAAATCCAGTGCTGGAGCGCTTGCCGGCTGAATGCGCCTATTGCGTCGCCGTCGGCGCCATTGCCGGCGGCAACGGCATCGGGCTTCAGGACGCGCTGTCGGCCTTCCTGCAAACCTTCTTCTCCAACCTCGTGCAGGCAGCGATCCGGCTTGGCATCGTCGGCCAGAGCAAAGCCACAGCTCTGTTGGCCGGCTTCGAGCCACTGGCCCTGGCGACCGCGACCCGCGCCGCGCGCTCGACACTCGACGATCTCGGTGGCTGCGCCTTCGTTTCCGATGTCATGGCGATGAAGCACGAAACCCAGTATTCGAGATTGTTCCGTTCATGATCCTTCTCGCCTTCTCGCTTTCGACCGTTCTACTCCTGATTACCGCGCTGCACGCCTATTGGGGCCTTGGCGGCATCTGGCCGGGCCAGGATGCGGCCTCCTGCGCTCACGCCGTCGTCGGCTTTCGCGGCGTCGATGAGATGCCGACGCCGTTCGCCAGTTTCGCCGTCGCCGCGTGCCTGTGCCTGGCGACGCTGTGGCCGCTTGCGCTCATAGGCGTCTTTGCCTCGCCCTTCCCCCAGGAGGGGCTCGCCGCCACCTCGCTGCTCATCGGTCTGGTGTTCCTGGGACGCGGCATAGCCGGCTTCACGCCGTGGTGGCGGCGGCTGACGCCGGAACAGCCTTTCGCGCGGCTCGATGTCCGCTATTATTCGCCGCTGTGCCTGTTGATCGGGCTCGGCTTTGCCATCCTCGCCATCACGGAGTTTCCGACATGACACAGACAAATGGTCCGCTGCGCGTCGGCATTGGCGGCCCGGTCGGTTCGGGCAAGACGACGCTGACCGAAAAGCTGTGCAAGGCGCTGCGCGACGAGTTTTCCATCGCCGTCGTCACCAACGACATCTACACCAAGGAAGACGCCATGATGCTGGCGCGGCTGCAGGCGCTGCCCGAGGATCGCATCATGGGCGTCGAGACCGGCGGCTGCCCGCACACCGCCATCCGCGAGGATGCGTCGATCAATCTGCAGGCGATCGCCGAGATGAACCGAAAGTTTCCGGATCTCGACATCGTCTTCATCGAATCCGGCGGCGACAACCTCGCCGCCACCTTCTCGCCGGATCTCGCCGACCTGACGCTCTACGTCATCTCTGTCTGCCAGGGCGAAGAAATCCCGCGCAAGGGCGGGCCGGCGATCACCCGCTCCGATTTCCTGGTGATCAACAAGAGTGATCTGGCTCCTTACGTGAACGTCAACCTCGATGTCATGGAGAGCGACGCCGGCCGCATGCGCGGCAAGCGGCCGTTCGGCTTCACCGACCTTTCGCGCGGCAAGGGGCTGCAGGAGGTCATCGATTTCATCATCGAGCACGGGGGGCTCAGGGCGGGCGTTGCTGCCGCCAGCACGGCGGCATGAGATAGCCTTCCCTGCACCAACCAAAACCGGTTGCGGGCACGGGCTGGCCACGGCATTCTTGCCTAAACCGGAGGATTTTCGATGAGCATCGCCCGCCTGCAAAAGGAAACGCTGACCAACCTGCCCTTCTACGAGGAGCGCGTCGATCTCGCCTGCGCCTTTCGCTGGACGGCGCGGCTCAACATGCACGAGGCTGTGGCCAATCATTTCTCGCTGGCCGTAAATGATGGCGGCACACAATTCCTGATGAACCCCAACCAGGTGCATTTCTCGCGCATCAAGGCGAGCGACCTTTTGATGATCGATGCCAACGATCCAGAAACGCTCTCCGGCCCCAATGCGCCCGACCCGACGGCGTGGGGGCTGCATGGCGCCATCCATCGCAATGTGCGCCACGCGCGCTGCGTCATGCATGTGCACTCGATCCACGCCACGGTGCTGGCATCGCTCGCTGACTCGACACTGCCGCCGATCGACCAGAATTCGGCGATGTTCTTCAATCGCCATGTCGTGGACGCGCATTATGGCGGGCTGGCCTTCGAGGAGGAGGGCGAGCGCTGCTCGCAGCTTCTCGTAGATCCCAAGGTCAAGGTGATGGTGATGGGCAATCACGGCGTGCTGGTCATCGGCGACACGGTCGCCGATGCCTTCAACCGCATGTTCTATTTCGAACGCGCCGCCGAGACCTACATCAAGGCGCTGTGGACCGGCCGCCCGCTGCGCACGTTGTCAGATGCGATCGCCGAGAAGGCCGCGAGCGAGATGGACGACTATCCCGGCCAGGCCGAACGCCATCTCAGCGAGTTGAAGGCGATCCTCGACGAGCACGAACCGGCCTACCGGAACTGATTGCCTTACAGGCCTAGTTCTGCCCGGAGCTGATCGGCGCTGTTGATGACGACAGCGCCGGGCGGGCCCTCCATCGGCTTTTCCGGCCAGAAGATAGTCTTCATGCCCGCCGCCAGTCCCGCCATGGCGCCCGGCCAGCTGTCGTCGATCGCCACGGCGTGCGCGGGGTCGACATCGGCCAGATACGCGGCGCGCAGGAACGGCTCGGCATGCGGCTTGCCTTCGCGCACATCGTTGCGGCTGATCGTCTTCATGCCGGGGTAGATCAGGCCGACCATGCTCAGATTGGCGTCGACGATCATCCGGTCCGAATTCGAGACCACGGCCTGCTGGATGCCTCTTGCACGCAGCTCGTTGAAGATCTCGATCGCGCCGGGGCGCGGCTTCAGCCCCTCGACCAACGGCAGATAATGCTCGTATTTGCGCACGATCCAGTCGTCGAAAGGCAGGTCCAGGCCGAACTCGTCGCGCATCATCTCGTAGACCGGCCAGGCGGCAACGCCGAGCACGCGCTCATGCAGATCGTCCGGCGGGACAAGGCCGACATTGCGCATCGCCGCCATCAGGGCTGCTTCATGCAGCGGTTCGCTGTCGACCAGCGTGCCGTCCATGTCCCAGAAAACCGCTTTCGGCATCATGTGAGGCTCCTTTTTGCCATCCCTTAAAGGGTTTGAGCCGGGAGATAAACCTTCGGAGCGCAAGAACCTGCCGCCTGCCGGGACCGCGGCCAAGTCTCTTTGGCGACAGAGACTTCGTGGGAGAAGAAAAACTGGGCCGTGCTTATGTCGATGAACAGCAAGCAATTGCTCCCGAGATTGACAATTGCGCAGTTGGCCGTTCCCTGCGAAAGTGGGGCATGGGCCGCTCTCACAACCGGCGGTCTCGGGAGGCAGGACTTTGAATAGCCGGCAGGATGGTGGCAGCAACAGGCTGGACGATGCGGCGCGCGCCGGCTGGCTTTATTATGTTGCCGGCAACACACAGGACCAGATCGCTTCGACGCTCGGCATTTCGCGGCAGACGGCGCAGCGGCTGGTATCGCTGGCGGTGTCGGAGGGCTTGATCAAGGTTCGCGTCGACCATCCGATCGCCAACTGTCTCGATCTGGCGGCACGGCTGAGATCGCGCTTTGCGCTCGATCTGGTCGAGGTGGTGCCGAGCGACCCCAATTCGTCCTCGACCACGATCGGCATCGCCGAGGCGGCTGCCGCCGAGATCGAGCGGCGGTTGCGGTCTCCGACCCCGATCGTCATGGCGATCGGCACCGGTCGCACGCTAAAGGCGGCGATCGAGCAGCTGCCGCCAATGGAATGCCCGCAGCACAAGGTGGTGTCGTTGACCGGCAACATCTCGCCGGACGGCTCGGCCGCCTTCTACAACGTCATCTTCACCATGGCCGACAGGGTCAAGGCGCGCTCCTTCCCGATGCCGCTGCCGGTCATCGCCTCGTCGCCGGAGGAGCGCGAGATGCTGCTCAACCAGCCGATGATCCAGCCGACGCTGGCGCTGGCGGCGGAAGCCGACGTCACCTTCATCGGCATCGGCGATCTCGGCCCCAAGGCGCCGCTCTACGAAGACGGCTTCATTTCGGAGAGCGAATTGAAGGCGCTGCAGAAGGCCGGCGGCATCGCGGAGATCGTCGGCTGGGTGTTCGATAGGGAGGGCCGCATGATCGAGGGCATCACCAACGACCGGGTGTCGTCGGCTTCGCTACCGTCACGCGAGAAATCGCTGGTCATCGCACTGGCCATGGGCGAACGAAAGCTGCCAGGCATCCTAGCGGCCGCGAACCGGCGGCTGATCAACGGCCTCATCACCGATGAACGGACCGCCGCCGCCCTGCTGGCTGGCATCTGACCGGACCCACAACCGGTTTGCGATAAGGCCAACCGCACTAGCCGTGCCGCCCGAAAGGGTCGTTGCCATCGAGAAACCCGAGATCGCGCTGCAGATGCGGCGACAGGTCCCTGATATCGAGATGTGCCCGTTTTTTGGTCGCGAACCAGCCGAATCCATCCGTCAGCCACGAAAACCAGCGGTGATCCGGTGCGGGAGTGCATTTTTGCTGCGCCATGGTCATGATCGTCAACCTTCGCTATCCTGGACCCGAATGACGGGTTGACTGGGAATGTCGGTCTTGCCGGCGGTCTTTGCCAATCGAACATCGATCATGATCCATAAGGAGGCCTTATGCCGGACCTCGGCTCGCGACAGGTTTCGCCACTCCCGCCGCTGCAGGCGATCCGGGTGTTCGACGCGGTGGCGCGGCATCTTTCCTTCACCAAGGCCGCCGGCGAACTCGCCATGACGCAAGCGGCGGTCAGCTATCAGATCAAGGTGCTGGAGGAGCGTGTCGGCGCGCCGCTGTTCCTACGCCGGCCGCGGCAGATCGTGTTAACCGAGGCCGGGCAGCGCCTGGCACCTGCGGTCAGCGAGGCCTTCGCCATCCTTGGCCAGGCCTATGCCGCGGTGCGTGGCGGGGCCGACGGCTTGCTGTGCGTCACGACGGTGCTGACATTCGCCTCGAACTGGCTCGCGCACCGGCTGGGGTCGTTCCAGATCGCCCATCCGTCGCTGGCGGTGCGGCTCGAAACGTCGAGCCGCCTGACCGACTTTGCCCGCGAGGATACCGATATTGCCATCCGCTCGGGCGGCGGCAAATGGCCGGGCCTGGAAGCGCACAAGCTGCTCGATGCCGACTTCACGCCGATGCTGAGCCCGAAACTCGCGGCGACCATCGGCGGCGTCAGGGAACCGGCCGACCTCTTGCGGCTGCCTATCCTCGATCCCGGCGACATCTGGTGGACGGAATGGTTCTCGGCTGCTGGCGTGCACTCGCACGATCTTGCCAAGCGGCCCGGCAGCAGCATGGGCGCGCAGGCCTATGAGGCCAATGCGGCGATCGCCGGTCATGGCGTCGCGATCCTGACCAGGGCGCTGTTCAAGGCGGAACTCGCGGACGGGCGCCTGATCCAACCTTTCGATCTGGTTGGCGACGACGGCCATGCCTATTGGCTGGTCTATCCCGAGGCGCGCCGCAACGTGCCGAAGATCCGTGCCTTCCGCGACTGGCTGCTGGCCGAGATCGCCTGCTGACCGGCAAGCTTCCGGGCTGCACCTGGTTCTCGCAGATGTATCCGCCGTTGCCTCACTGTATGCGGCCGGGACGATCCGCGCCCTGGCAATTTCGCTCGTCCCGGCCTGCGGTGTCGCCCAAGTGCTGCGCTGCAGCATCGAATCCGGCTTGACATAATTCACGTCAAGTGAGTAATTGCCCAAAGCCAAGGCAAATGCTCATCTTGGTTCAAGGGAGGAATTTGATGAAACTTCGCACGCTCACCCTGGGCTTGTTGACGGCCAGCACGCTTGCGTTCGCCGCACATGCCGAATCCATCACCATCGCCACCGTCAACAATGGCGATATGGTCCGCATGCAAAAGCTGACCGAGGACTTCACCAAGGCGAACCCCGACATCCAGCTCAACTGGGTTACGCTCGAAGAAAACGTGCTGCGCGAGCGCGTCACCACCGACATCGCCACCAAGGGCGGCCAGTACGACGTGATGACCATCGGCACCTATGAGGTTCCGATCTGGGCCAAGCAGAGCTGGCTGCTGCCGCTCGACAAGCTCGGCGACGACTACGACGCCAAGGATATCATCCCGGCCATCGCCGGCGGCCTTTCGGTCGACGGCAAGCTCTATGCCGCGCCCTTCTACGGCGAAAGCTCCTTCGTCATGTACCGCAAGGACCTGATCGAGAAGGCCGGACTGAAGATGCCCGACGCGCCCACCTGGGACTTCATCAGGCAGGCTGCCGACAAGATGACCGATCGCGCCAATGGCGTGAACGGCGTGTGCCTGCGCGGCAAGGCCGGCTGGGGCGAGAACATGGCTTTCCTGACCGCCATGTCGAACTCCTTCGGGGCGCGCTGGTTCGACGAGAACTGGAAGCCGCAGTTCGATCAGCCGGAATGGAAGAACACGCTGCAGTTCTATGTCGACCTGATGAAGGCCGACGGCCCCGAGGGTGCTTCCTCCAACGGCTTCAACGAAAACCTGGCGCTGTTCCAGCAGGGCAAATGCGGCATGTGGATCGACGCCACCGTCGCTGCGTCCTTCGTCTCCGATCCCAAGGCATCGCAGGTCGCTGACAAGGTTGGATATGCGCTGGCACCCGACAATGGCCTGGGCAAGCGCGGCAATTGGCTGTGGGCATGGTCGCTGGCGATCCCCGCCGGCACGCAGAAGGCCGATGCCGCCCAGAAATTCGTCACCTGGGCGACCAGCAAGCATTATGCGGAACTCGTCGCTTCGAAGGAAGGCTGGGCCAACGTTCCTCCGGGCACGCGCTCCTCGCTCTACGCCAATGCCGAATACCAGAAGGCGGCTCCGTTCGCCAAGATGACGCTGGACTCCATCAACGCCGCCGATCCGACGCATCCGACCGTCAAGCCGGTGCCCTATGTCGGCGTGCAGTTCGTCGCCATCCCTGAGTTCCAGGGTCTTGGCACCACTGTCGGCCAGCTCTTCTCGGCGGCTCTTGCCGGCCAGTCGAGTGTCGACGATGCCCTGAAGCAGGCCCAGGACGCTGCCACCGCGGCAATGACCGAAGGCGGATACATCAAGTAAGGCTCCTCCCGGTGCCGAATGCCGGTCGCCTCCTGACCGGCAACGGCCGCCCGAATTCCCAGTTCGGGCGGCCGCCTTTAACGCCTTTTGAAAATTCCGTCTGACCAGTGAAGGGTGACCGTCATGGCTACTCAGCAGACCCGTTCGCTTGCCCGTTTCATGATGGCGCCATCCGTGGTGCTGCTGTTCGTCTGGATGATTGTGCCGCTGGTCATCACCATCTGGTTCTCCTTCCAGCAGTACAACCCGCTCAATCCGATCCGCGACGGCTTCGTCGGCTTCTCGAACTACGCGCTGTTCTATTCCAACCCGGCCTTCCTGCAATCGATCCTCAACACGCTCACCTTGGTGGTCAGCGTGCTCCTGATCACGGTGATCGGCGGCATCCTTCTGGCGCTGCTGATCGACCAGCCGATGTGGGGCCAGGGCATCGTGCGCATTCTCGTCATCTCACCGTTCTTCGTCATGCCGCCGGTGGCCGCACTGGTCTGGAAGAACATGATCATGCACCCGCAATACGGGGTGTTCGCCGATATAGCCCGCTTCTTCGGGGCCCAGCCGATCGACTGGTTCGGGCAGCATCCGATGCTGGCGATCATCATCATCGTCGCCTGGCAATGGCTGCCTTTCGCGACGCTCATTCTCTTGACCGCGTTGCAGTCGCTCGACGGTGAGCAGAAGGAAGCCGCCGAGATGGACGGCGCCGGCTTCATCAGCCGCTTCATCTATCTGACGCTGCCGCACATGTCGCGCGCCATCACGGTCGTCATCCTGATCCAGACGATCTTCCTCCTCTCCGTCTATGCCGAGATCCTCGTCACCACCAATGGCGGCCCGGGATACGCCTCCACCAACCTGCCCTTCCTCGTCTACCAGAAGGCGTTGCTGGAGTTCAAAATCGGCCAGGCATCCGCCGGCGGCGTGATCGCCGTCATTCTCGCTAACATCGTTGCCTTCTTCGCCATGCGCGCGGTCGGCAAGAACCTGGACAAGTAAGGGAGGCTACGATGGCACGCTCAGTCACCACCCAGCACAAGACGATTGCGACAATTGCCGCCTGGATCGTCGCCCTGCTGATCTTCTTCCCGATCCTCTACACGATCATCACCTCGTTCAAGTCGGAGCAGGAAGCCATCCAGGGCTTCAGCATCATCCCGTCGGGAACGTTCGAGAGCTATGCCGAGGTTCAGGCGCAAAGCGGCTACTTCAAGTTCTTCTTCAACTCGGTTCTGCTCTCGGTCGGCTCGACCATCCTGGCCCTGCTGGTCGCCATACCGGCGGCATGGTCGATGGCCTTCTCGCCGACCAAGCGGACCAAGGACATCTTGATGTGGATGCTGTCCACCAAGATGATGCCCGCGGTCGCGGTGCTGTTCCCGATCTACTTGATCTTCCGCGATACCGGACTGCTCGACAGCCGCATCGGCCTGATGATCATGCTGATGCTGATCAACCTGCCGATCGTGGTGTGGATGCTCTACACTTACTTCCGCGAAATACCGGGCGAGATCCTGGAAGCGGCGCGCATGGACGGCGCCTCGCTGTGGAACGAGATCGTCTATGTGCTGACGCCGATGGCGGTGCCGGGCATCGCCTCGACGATGCTGCTCAACATCATCCTGGCCTGGAACGAGGCGTTCTGGACAATCCGGCTGACGACGACGGAAGCCGCACCGCTGACCGCCTTCATCAGCTCGTTCTCCAGCCCGCAAGGCCTGTTCTGGGCCAAGCTTTCGGCCGCCTCGACACTGGCCATCGCGCCGATCCTGATCATGGGCTGGTTCAGCCAGAAGCAGCTGGTGCGCGGCCTGACATTTGGTGCGGTCAAATAATTGGTGGTGCGGTGAAGTAACGGAATTGCCCGAAGCAATCGGCAGAAATAACCCCTCGGGGAGGAAATCATGGGAAACATCACGCTCAAGAACGTCTCCAAATCCTTCGGAGCGACGTCCATCATCCCCGGTCTCGACCTGGTGATCGAGAATGGCGAGTTCGTCGTCTTCGTCGGCCCGTCGGGTTGCGGCAAGTCAACGCTGCTGCGGCTGATCGCCGGGCTTGAGGATACCAGCGGCGGCTCCATCAACATCGACGGCCGCGACGTCACCGGCGAGGCACCGGCCAAGCGCAAGCTGGCCATGGTGTTCCAGTCCTATGCGCTCTATCCGCACATGACGGTGGCCAAGAACATCGGCTTCCCGCTGAAGATGGCCGGCGAGGACAAGGCGACGATCGACAGGAAGGTGGGAGACGCGGCGCGCGTGCTCAACTTGACCAACTATCTCGAACGCCGGCCCGGCCAGCTTTCCGGCGGCCAGCGCCAGCGCGTCGCCATCGGCCGCGCCATCGTGCGTCAGCCGACCGCCTTCCTGTTCGACGAACCGCTGTCCAACCTCGATGCGGCACTGCGCGGCACGATGCGGCTGGAGATCAGCGAGCTGCACCATCAGCTCAAGACGACCATGATCTACGTTACCCACGATCAGGTCGAAGCCATGACCATGGCCGACAAGATCGTCGTGCTGAACGCCGGCAACATCGAGCAGGTCGGCTCGCCGATGGAGCTCTACAAGACGCCGAAGAACCTGTTCGTCGCCGGCTTCATCGGCTCGCCGAAGATGAATCTGATAGAAGGCGCGCCGGCTGCCAAAAACGGCGCCAAGACCATCGGCATCCGTCCCGAGCATCTGGAGATCTCGACCACGGCGGGCGAATGGAAAGCCACTGTCGGCGTCGCCGAACATCTCGGCTCCGACACCTTCCTGCACGTCCAGTCCGATGGCGTCGGTCCGCTGACGGTGCGCGCCGACGGCGAACTCGCCGTCCGTCACGGCGACACCATCTATCTGACAGCGGACAAGGCCAAGCTGCACCGCTTCGGCGCCGACGGAAAGGCGATGTGAGCATGAGACTGGCCGGCAAATCCGCGCTGATCACGGGTTCGGCCCGCGGCATCGGCAGAGCCTTCGCCGAAGCCTATGCCGGCGAAGGCGCAACCGTCGCCATCGCCGACATCAATCTCGAAGCGGCGCAGAAGACAGCCGCCGAGATCGGCGGCAAGGCCTATGCGGTCAAGCTCGACGTCACCGACCTCGCCTCGATCAAAGCGGCGGTGAAAGCCGTCGAGACGAAGACCGGTGGCCTGGATATCCTGATCAACAACGCCGCCCTGTTCGACCTGGCGCCGATCGTCGAGATCACCAAGGCAAGCTACGACAAATTGTTTTCCGTCAATGTCGCCGGCACGCTGTTCATGCTGCAGGCTGCCGCCCGCTCGATGATCGCCGCTGGCCGGGGCGGCAGGATCATCAACATGGCCAGCCAGGCCGGACGCCGCGGCGAGGCGCTGGTCGGCGTCTACTGCGCCACCAAGGCCGCCGTCATCTCGCTGACACAGTCAGCGGGGCTCGACCTGATCAAGCACCGCATCAACGTCAACGCGATTGCCCCTGGCGTCGTCGACGGCGAGCACTGGGATCACGTCGATTCGCTGTTCGCCAGACATGAGAACCGGCCGAGGGGCGAGAAGAAGAAACTGGTCGGCGAGGCGGTGCCCTATGGCCGCATGGGCACGGCGCAGGACCTTACCGGCATGGCGGTGTTTCTCGCCAGCAGCGACGCCGAATACATCGTCGCCCAGACCTACAATGTCGATGGCGGCCAGTGGATGAGTTGAGGGCGGGGGACGGCCCCTGCTCCCCGTCCCTCCGCGGGGAGCAGAGGCCGACATCGGAGGCCGCGCAGCAAGTGCCCCCTTATCCTCTCCCCGACCGGGAGAGGGCGTAACGAAGGCCGTAGCCCGGCCAAAGGGTAAAACAGATGACCGTGAAACTCTCGTCTTCTAACCTCTCCAAGCTGCCGGCCAACGTCGCAGGTCCGAAGTATGACCGCGCGACGCTGAAGGCCGGGATCGTGCATTTCGGCGTCGGCAATTTTCACCGCTCGCACCAAGCCGTCTATCTCGACGATCTGTTCAATGCGGGCATCGGCCATGACTGGGCTCTGATCGGCGCCGGCGTGTTCGACGGTGAAAAGATCGGTCGCGGCAAACTGGAAGAGCAGGATTGGCTGACCACCGTGGTCGAGCAGGACAGCGGCCATATGAGCGCACGCGTCACCGGCGCCATGATCGACTTCCTGATGCCCGGCGATGCGGCCGGCATCGTCGAACGGCTTGCCGACCCGGCGATCAAGATCGTTTCGCTGACCATCACCGAAGGCGGTTATTTCATCGATCCGGCCTCCGGCGTGTTCAACCCGACCCACCCCGACATCGTCGCCGATGCGCAGCCCGGCGCGACGCCGAAGACGGTGTTCGGCATCATCCTTGCCGGGCTGGTGCGGCGGCGCGACGAGGGCACCGTGCCGTTCACGGTGATGTCGTGCGACAACATTCCTCACAATGGCCATGTCACCTCCGACGGCGTCATCGGCCTGGCCCGCCTGATAGACGAGGACCTGGCGAACTGGCTCAGCGAGCATGTCGCCTTTCCGAACGGCATGGTCGATCGCATCACGCCGGCGACCACCGATCGCGAACGCGGCATCCTGGCCAAGGATTTTGGCCTTGAGGACAACTGGCCGGTGTTCTGCGAGCCGTTCCGGCAGTGGGTGCTGGAGGACCATTTCACCGGCGGCCGGCCGCCACTGGAAAAGGTCGGCGTGCAGTTCGTCAAAGACGTTGCGCCCTACGAATTGATGAAGATCCGCATCCTCAATGGCGGCCACGCCACCATCGCTTATCCGGCCGGGCTGATGGACATCCATTTCGTCCATGAGGCGATGCAGGAGCCGCTGGTGAGCGGGTTTCTGGCCAAGCTCGAACGGGACGAAATCATCCCGACCGTGCCGCCGGTGCCGGACACGGTCCTGGAAGACTATTACCAGCTCATCGAGAGCCGCTTCTCCAATCCCAAGATCGGCGACACGGTGCGCCGGCTCTGCCTCGACGGCTCCAACCGCCAGCCGAAATTCATCATCCCGACCATCGCCGACCGGCTGAAGGCCGGGAAAAGCGTCGTCGGCCTGGCGCTGGAATCAGCGCTCTGGTGCCGCTATTGCTTCGGTACGACCGACAGCGGTGCCGTCATCGAGCCCAACGATCCGAGCTGGGACCGGCTGCAAGCGACGGCAAAGGCGGCAAAGGATGCTCCCGCCGCCTGGCTCGCCATGGAGGACATCTATGGCGATGTCGGCCGCGCGACGGCGTTTGTCGAGGCCTTTGCCCATGCGCTCAACGTGCTGTGGGCGAATGGCGCGCGCGCGACGCTGACGCGCTACCTCGCCGGCAAGCTCTGAGAGCCATTCTCCATCATGACGCCTGAGCTGGTCATCTTCGACTGCGATGGCGTGCTGGTCGACAGCGAGGCGCTCTCCGTCTCGGCGCTGCTTGGCATGGTCAAACTTGCCGGCGGCAGCGTCAGTGAGGACGCCGCCTACGAGCATTTCCTCGGCAAGAGCATGAAAAGCGTGCGCGAGATCCTCGGCCGCGACTTCGGGCTCGATATCACCGACCTGCACCTGACCGAGATGCGCGTCGAATTGATGCGCAAATTCCGCGAGGAGCTGAAGCCGATCGCCGGCGTCAGGAAGATGCTGCCCAAGCTTGGGCTGCCGTACTGTGTCGCGTCCTCAGGCACGCTCGACCGCATCCGCTACGCGCTCGACGTCACCGGATTGCTTGGGCTGATGGAGCCGCATCTGTTCAGTGCCACCATGGTGGCCAAGGGAAAGCCGGCGCCAGATCTGTTCCTGCATGCCGCCGCCAGCATGCGGGCCCATCCGCGCAAATGCCTCGTCATCGAGGACAGCCCGGCCGGCATCGCTGCTGCGCGGGCGGCAGGGATGCGCGTGCTCGCCTTCACCGGCGGATCGCATGCCGGCAATCCCGCCTTTAAAGCGCGGCTTGCGTCGAGTGAACCGGACTTTATATTCGCTGACATGCTGCAATTGCCCGATCTGATTGCAGGCTTGGGAGCGAGAGACAGAGCATCTTGACGAAACAGTTCGTTTGCGCGGTCGATGTCGGCACCGGGAGCGCTCGCGCGGGCATTCTCGACACCAGTGGCACCTTGCTCGGCCGCGCCGAGCGGCCGATCGCCATGAACCAGCCGAAGCCCGATCACGCCGAGCATGATTCGCGCGATATCTGGTCGGCCGTCTGCACCGCCGTGCGCGCTGCCCGCGAAAAAGCCGGTGTCGAGCCTGAGGACATTGTCGGCATCTCCTTCGATGCCACCTGTTCGCTGGTGGTGCGCGACCGGCAAGGCAGCCAGCTCAGCGTCTCGGTCACGGGCGACAAGCGCTGGGACACCGTCGTCTGGCTCGACCACCGCGCCATCGCCGAGGCCGACGAATGCACGGCAAGCGGCCACGCCGTGCTGAATTACATCGGCGGCGTCATGTCGCCGGAAATGGCGACGCCGAAGCTGATGTGGCTGAAGCGCAATTTGCCGCAGACGTGGAATGAAGCCGGCTATTTATTCGACCTGACCGATTTCCTGACCTGGCAAGCGACGGGTTCGCTGGCCCGCTCGCAATGCACGCTGACCGCCAAATGGACCTATCTGGCACATGAGGACACAGGCTGGCGGCGCGATTTCTTCGAACTCGTCGGCCTCGGCGATCTTTTCGAGCACGGCAACCTGCCGGAGAGGGCCAGCCCGGTCGGCACCGATATCGGCCGATTGACGGCGCAAGCGGCGGCCGAGCTTGGGCTGAGCGAGAAATGCCGGGTGGGCTCCGGGGTCATCGATGCCTATGCCGGCGCGCTTGGCGTGCTCGGCGGCTTTGCCGACGACGAACAGGATATCAGCCGGCATTTGGCGCTGATCGCCGGCACGTCGAGCTGCGTCATGGCGATGTCACCGGATCCGCAGCCTTTCGCCGGCGTCTGGGGGCCGTATTACGGCGCGGCGCTGCCCAGGCTGTGGCTGTCGGAAGGCGGCCAGTCGGCGACCGGCGCCCTGCTCGACCACATCATCCGCTGGCACGGCGCCGGCGGCGAGCCGGATGCCGCCATGCATGCGAAGATCGCCAGGCGTGTCGCCGAGCTGCGCGCCACCGAGGGCGACAGCCTCGCCGCAAGGCTGCATGTGCTGCCCGATTTTCATGGCAACCGCTCACCGCTCGCCGATCCGCATGCCGTCGGCGTCGTCAGCGGGCTGACGCTGGACTCGTCCTTCGACAGCCTGTGCAAGCTCTACTGGCGCACCGCCGTCGGCATCGCGCTCGGCGTGCGCCACGTGCTGGAGGCGCTGAACGAGAACGGCTACCTGATCGACACGCTGCACGTCACCGGCGGCCACACCAAGAACCCGCTGCTGATGGAACTCTACGCCGACGCCACCGGCTGCACGGTGATCGAGCCGCTGGCCGACGAGGCGGTGCTGCTCGGCACCGGCATGATCGCCGCCACCGCTGCCGGGCTGTTTCCCGACCTCAACGCCGCCTGTCTTGCCATGCAGCAAGGCGGAGGGACGCGCCCGTCGAACCCGAAATCATCAGGGCGTTTCGAGCGCGACTACAAGGTTTTCCTCGAGATGCACCGCCAGCGCCGGATGCTGGACGCGATCCGCTAGAGCATCGGGCCGGTCGCTGGCTCAATCCGTTCCCGTCCCTCCTCTCTTGCCTTCATGTCGCGTTTCGTCCAGAAGCTGACGCAAACGCGGCGAAACCGAAGGTTTTGCCGTTTGACATGCGGCTTCCGGCTCTGGCCGACGTGCCGTAGCTGGAAAGAGCGGAACAATGTCTGCGATCGAAGCCGGCGCTCGCGCGCCGGAAAATCTTTGGCGTCAGGAAATCAGGGCGACGCTGGCGCTCGCCTGGCCGATGGTGCTGACCAATCTCGGCCAGACCGCGATGACGGCCACCGACGTCATGATGATGGGTCGTCTGGGCCCGGATACGCTGGCCAGCGGCGCGCTTGGCGCCAACCTTTATTTCATGCCGCTGATCTTCGGCCTCGGCCTGATGCTGGCGACCTCGCCGATGATCGCTACCGAGCTCGGCCGCCGCCGCTATTCGGTGCGCGACCTGCGCCGCACCGTGCGCCAGGGCCTGTGGCTGGCGATCCTGATCTCGATCCCGATCTGGCTCGTGCTTTGGCACGGCGAGGGCATTCTATTGGCCATGGGCCAGGACCCGGTTCTGGCCCATCAGGCCGGCATCTATCTGCGCTGGCTCGAATGGGCGGTGCTGCCCTTCTACTTCTATATCGTGCTGCGCTCGTTCATCTCGGCGCTGGAACGGCCGGGCTGGGCGCTGGTCATCGTCTTCGTCGCCGTCGCCTGCAACGTCTTCTTCAACTGGGTGTTCATGTTCGGCAATCTCGGCGTGCCGGCAATGGGCATTGCCGGGTCGGGCCTTGCCACCTCGCTGTCCTCAGCGCTGATGTTCATCGGCATGGCTGCCGTGGTGATGCTGGAGAAGAAGTTCCGCCGCTACCGTCTGTTCGGCCGTTTCTGGCGCGCCGACTGGCCGCGCTTCAAGGGCCTGTTGCGGCTCGGCCTGCCGATTGCCGGCATCCTCGCCTTCGAGGTGACGATCTTCAATGCGGCGGCCCTGCTGATGGGCCTGATCGACGCGGATTCCCTGGCCGCGCACGCGATCGCCATCCAGATCGCCTCGATCTCCTTCATGGTGCCGCTCGGCCTCAACCAGGCGGTGACGGTGCGCGTCGGCCTTGCGCACGGCGCCGGCGATCCGGAAGGCGTCTCGCGCGCCGGCTGGACCGCCTTTGTCATCGGCGTCTCGTTCATGGCGATGATGGGGCTGGTGATGATCCTGTGGCCGCATCCGCTGATCAGCGCCTTCATCGATCTGGGCAATCCGGCCAATGCCAGGGTGATCGAACTTGCCGTGTCGTTCCTGGTCTTCGCGGCGCTGTTCCAGGTCTTCGACGGCGCCCAGGCGGTGGCCGCCGGCATGCTGCGCGGCCTGCATGACACCAAGGTGCCGATGATCTATGCCGCGATCGGCTATTGGGGCGTCGGCCTGCCGCTCGGCGTGCTGCTCGCCTTCCATTTCGGCCTGCATGGCGTCGGCATCTGGATCGGCCTGTCGACGGGGCTGGCGGTGGTGGCCGCGCTGCTGCTGGCGCGCTGGCTGCGGCGCGACCGGTTGGCGCCGCCGCTCGCGTTCGGGCATTGAAACAGAACGGCCGATGGCCCGGCGGCTGTTGTCCTGTGGGCGTTGGCTCATTGAACAACGCCTTCACAACTCCGCGATAGAGGCGGTCAGAATGTCGGCGGCGTGTTGACCCAGAGGATACGGACCGTGGTCGAACCGATATTGCGGTAGCCGTGGCCGAGTTCGGAGTTGAAATAAAACGCGTCGCCTGCCTCGAGCGCCACCACGTTCGTCTCGACCAGCAACTCGACGGAACCTTCGAGCACGTAGCCGAATTCCTGTCCCTTGTGGCTGATCAACTCGAGGCTGCCGCCGCCGGCCTCGATCACGTGGACATTGATCTGCAGCAGATATTCCGGACCGGATGGCACCAATTGCTCGAGCACGACATGGTTGCCCGAGCGCCGATGTCCCGTCTCCATGTGCGGACGCTCGTTTTGCCGCAACACGAACACTTCCGAGGCATTGTGCTGCAGCGTGCCGAACATAGCGTTCATGTTGATGCCCAGCGCCTGCACCAGCCGGTGCAGAGCCGCCATCGAGGGCGTCGCGCGGTCGTTTTCGATCTTCGAGAGATAACCCTCTGTCAGCCCGATGCGGGCGCCGAGCTCTTCCAGGCTGAGGCCAAGCACCTGTCTGGCATGGCGCAGCTTGACGCCGATCCTCGGGGTTCCGTTTCTGTCGCGCATGTCAGGTCCGCGTCTTCATCCAGTCCGCCAGCTTCGCCAACAGAAAATCGACTTCCGCCTCGGTGTTATAATGGGCCAGCCCGATGCGGACGACGCCGTTGCGGTCCGCAAGCCCCAGCCGCTTGATTGGCTCCAAACCGTAATTGTGGCCATGCCAGAGATAGATGCCTTCCTTTGCCATCGCCTTGGCGATATCGGCGGGATCGGTTCCGTCAACGGTGATCGACACGGTAGGCACCCGGCGCGCCAGCGCCGCCACATCGGTTATACCCTGGACCAAGACGCCATCAATTCTGGACAATCCGGCAATCAGCCGTGCTGTCAGGACACGCTCATAACGGTCGGCGACTTCAATGCCGGCGACGATGCGCTCGCGCCGCGTCGCCTGCGGGTGGACGTTGCCGAAGGACTGTCCGAGCCAGGCATAGTGCTCGACGGCGCCAAGCACCCCGGCAAGCGCCTCGCGGCTTGTCGTCCCCGTCTCGAATTTTCCAGGTGGCGTGTTCGAAGCCGCGCGCACCTTGTAGGCGGTCAGCGCCTGCAGCAGATCGAACCGGCCCCACAACACCCCGTGATGCGGTCCGAAAAATTTGTAGGCCGAGCAAACCAGGAAATCACAGCCAATCTCCTGGACGTCGATCACTCCATGCGGCGCGAACTGCACCGCGTCGATATAGCTCAGCGCCCCGACCGCGCGTGCGCGCTGCGCGATCCGCTTCACGTCGTTGATCGTGCCGGTAACGTTGCTGGCATAGCCGAGGGCGACCAGCTTGACCTCCTCGTCGATAGTGGCCTCCAGCGTCGACAGGTCGAGTTCGAACGTTTTTGGATCGAGGTCGATCCAGCGTACCTCAAGCCCGCGATCCTCCGCCAGCATCAGCCAGGGTGCGACGTTGGCGTCATGATCCATGCGCGTCAACACGATGGCGTCGCCGGCTTTCAGATCGCGGCCGATGGCGCGCGAGACGGCGAAAGTCAGCGTCGTCATGTTCTGGCCGAACACCACCTCACGCCGGTCCGCGGCATTGAAGAAATCGGCCATCGCCTGATGCGCGTCGTCGACCATCGCCTGGGCCGCGAGTGAGGTTTCGAAATAGCCACCAAGATTGGCGTTGGTCTCGATCATGGCACGCGTCATGCGCTCGATCGAACGGCTCGCCATCTGGGTTCCCGCGGGATTGTCGAAGAAAATCCGCTTCTTCGGCTCGGCACCTCTCGCCATCGCCGGAAAAGCATCGCGGACTGTGTCTATATCCATGTCTGAATTCCGTGTGTCTGGTGATCGTTGTGTGGCGGCCCCTAGACGCCGCCAGCTGCGGTTTCACGCGTTCAGCCGGCCGCTTCATGGATGGCGACAGCGCGAGCCGGGAAGCCGGATCCGGCCTTTGGCTTTGGCCAGCTTGCCATTATCAACGCGCCGGCGTCAGGCACCTTGTCGAGATTGGCCAGGAGCTCGATCTGCCAGCAGTCGCGGGACAGCACATAGTATTCCAGGCTTGCGTCACCCGCGGAAGTGGCGCGGCCGGGATCGGTGTCCATGCCCTCGTGCCCGATGGCAGCGACACCGCGGCGTTCCAAAAGTTCCTCCAGCACCGGCTTCGACCAGCCCGGCGCATGCGAGATACCGTCGGCCGACTTGTTCTGAAACGCCACGGGGTCTGGCCAGCGCGGCCACCACCCGGTGCGAAGCGCGACAAAACACTTTTCCGGGATACGGCCGTTCCGTGTCTCCCAGGCGGAAATGTCGTCGAGCGTCGGCGTCGCGTCGGGATCGGCGGCGACCCTGTCGCTGATGTCGAGGATGACCAACGGCAGAAGCATCTCCGCCACCGACAGTTGGTCGATCGAGCGGCCGCCGTCGATGAAGTGCACCGGCGGATCGACATGGGTGCCCCACTGTCCGACGAAGGCGTAGTGGTGGACCTGGAAGGCGTCGCCCTTCGAAAAATCGAGCAACGCACGGCGCTCCTCGTCCGGGAAGGCCGGGAAGTGCGGCTGGCCCGGATGAAACGCATGCGTCAGGTCGGTGAAGGTCGCGGCGGAGAGCCGCGACCTGTAGATGTCCCAAAGGGAACCCGGAGTGGACAAGATCACGGCTCCGCGACGAAGGTCGGTGCCGCTTCACTTGCAAGGACAAGCTTGCCGTCCTTGACACCGATGACCGAGACCGATTTGTCCGGCACCGAAATGCCCGGGCGGTAGGTGATCGTTCCGGTCACGCCGTCGAGCCCGGACGTAGCGGCCAGCGCGTCACGGATCTTGGCCGGATCCGGCGCACCGGCACGCTTGATCGCGTCGGTCATCAGCTTGACCGAATCGTAGCCGAGCGCAGCGAACGCGTTCTCCGGGGCATTGCCGGCCGACTTGGTGTAGGCGTCGATGAAGGCCTGCACCTTCGGGGTGGCGCCCTCACCGATATAGGCATGGGTGGTGAAGTAGGTGTCCTTGGCCGCGTCGCCGCCGACCTGGATCAGCAAGGGCGTGTCGTAACCGTCGCCGCCGACCACCGGCAGGTTGATGCCGGCCTGGCGCATCTGCTTCAAGATCAGGCCGATTTCCTCGGCATTCGACGAGGCATAGACGAAGTCGGGCTGCGGTGACAGCGCCTTCAGTTTGGCGATCTGCGCGGTAAAGGTCTTGTCGCCGATCTTGTAGGTGTCGCGCTCCAAGATCTTGCCCCCGCCATGCTCGTAGGCGGTGACGAAGTAGTCCGACAGCAGCGTTGTGTATTCGGTGCCGATGTCGGTCAGCAGGTAGGCGGTCTTGCCGTTCAGCTTGTTCAGCGCAAATTCCGCGCCAACCGCAGCCTGAACGTTGTCGCCGAAGGCGGCGAGGAAGATCTCGTTGCCGAGCTGGCTCGGCAATTTCGGCGAGGTCGCGCCGGGCGTGATGAACGGGATCTGCGCCTTCTGGACCTGCGGTCCGATGGCCAGCACCGAATCGGAATCGGCGAAGCCGATGATGCCGACGACCTTGTCGCTGTCGATCAACTGGCTGGCGACGGTCGAGATCGTCGTCGAATCGCTCTTGGAGTCGTAGATCACCAGTTCTATCTGTTGGCCGAGCACGCCGCCGGCGGCGTTGATTTCGCTTGCCGCCAGCTTGGCGCCATTCAGCATCGGACCGTCGAGCGAGGCCTGAATGCCGGTCAGGTTTGCCGGATAGCCGATCTTGATCGTGTCGGCAGCAAGTGCCGTGCTGGCCGAGGCAAGCGCGAAGAATGCGCCCAGTCCTAGGCCGATGGTGTCGCGTCGAGTGAGTTTGATCATCGTTTTCGTTCCTCTGTCTGGTTCACCGTTGCCGATCTTTGGGTTAATCCGAACGTAAGTTCCCGGTCCCCCATGATCCCCTTCGGCCGGAAGATCATGACTAGAATGAAGATGAAGCCAAGCACGATCTGGCTGGCGCCAAACAGGGCCGGCACCGCGAAATCGCCGATCGTGAAGCCGCGTTCGACCGAGCGCAGGACCTCCGACAACAGCGAAACGCAGATGACGCCAACCACCGCGCCGGTCAGGGAGCCCATGCCGCCTAGCACCAGCATTGTGATCAGGCTCATGGTCAGCGCGAAGTAAAAGGTGTTCGGCGAAAACGAGCCGAGATAATGTGCGTAGAGCGACCCGCCGACGCCTGAGAAGAACGCGCCGATGACGAAGGCGATCAGTCTGGTCCGCAACACGCCGATGCCGACAGCGCTGGCCGCGATTGTGTCGTCGCGCACCGCCTTCATGGCGCGCCCGAAAGGCGAATAGACCAGGCGCGCCAGAACGAACACCGTGATGGCGAGCCAACCCATCACCCAGGGCAACGTCGTCTCCAGCGGCACACCGGTGAAAGTGCGGGCGCCTCGGGTGAAATCCGACGCATTGATCAGCACCACGTTGACGATAATCAAGAATCCCATCGTCGCCACCGAAACGAAATAGCCCGACAGGCGCATCAAGGGATAACCGACGACCACGGCAAGCAGCGCCGTCAGAAGACCTGCCACCAGCGTCGCCGGCAGGAAGGGGAGGCTGAAAGCATGCAGAAACGCCGGCAGATGCGGCAGCAGTGCCATCTTCTGCTGTACGGGAATCGACAGTATTCCCGATATATACGCGCCGGCGCCGATGAAGCCGACATGACCGAGCGAAAACACGCCCGTAAAACCGTTGCTCAGCGACAGCGCCAGCACCAGGATTGCATTCAGCGCGATCAGCAGGATAATCCGGACGAAATAGTCGCTCAGCACGTGCGGCGCACCGAAAGCGACAGCTGCTCCCGCCACCAGGGCGACGAGGACGAGGAGTGTGATCCGCGCTTCCCGGCTCACAGCTTTATCTCCCGGTTTGGCTGGAGCAGCCCGCCCGGGCGCACCAGGAGAAAGGCGATCAGCACGGCAAAGACGATTGCGTCGCGATAGGACGAGACGCTGCTCGGCAGGAATGCGACGATGAAGATCTCCAGCGCGCCCAATATGTAGCCGCCCACCAGGGCGCCCGCGATCGACCCGAAGCCGCCGATGATCGCCGCCACGAAAGCCTTCAGGAGCGGCGTGAAGCCCATCTGCGGCTGCACCACGCCGGCCTGTGCCGCCCACAAAATGCCGGCAAGGCCGGCATAGGCGGATGCGACGATGAAGGCGACGATGATCAGCCGGTTGACGTTGAGTCCGACAAGGTGTGCCGCCGACATGTCCTCGGCTGCGGCGCGCATGCCGAGCCCGGTCGTGGTGCGCGTGATGAACCAGCCGAGGAGCAGCAGCGACACGAAGGTCAGCGCGATGGTCAGGAGATTGATGCTGGTGAAGGTGATGGCGCCGTTCGACATTTCCCAGGAGGTGTTGAGAATATCGGGGAGTGGAAAATTGCGCGGCGAGGAGGTGAACACCAGGATTCCGACGTTCTCGATGATGTAGGTGACGGCGAGGCTGGTGAGCAGTCGCGCAACGTCGGGCGCGTCGCGGATCGGACGATAGGCGATGCGTTCGATGAGGAAGCCCGCGACGGCCGCCGCGGCGATGCCGCAGATCACGGCGACAGGGAACGGAACGCCGATCCCCGCCAGCAGAGCTACCCCGAATGCGCCTACCATCATTACGTCGCCATGCGCGAAATTGGTGAGCTTGAGGACGCCGAAGACGATCGACAGGCCGACCGCCACCAGCGCGTAGAGGCTGCCGAGGCTCACCGCGTTGACGATCTGCTGCAGGATATAGTCCAGCTGGGTCATGTTGCCGCCCCGAGATATGCCTGCGCCACGCGTTCGCTGTCGCGCAGTTCCGCGGACCGGCCCGACAGCGCCACCTGACCCGTGCGCAGCACATAGGCACGGTCGGCGAGGTCCAGCGCGAGCGTGATGTTCTGTTCCACCAGCAGCATCGTCATGCCCTGGCGCTTCAGTTCGGCAAGCGCGCTGAAGATGTGGCGCACCAGCAGCGGCGCAACGCCGAGCGAAGGCTCGTCGAGCAGCAGCAGGCGCGGCGCCGCCATCAGCGCGCGCGCCAGAGCAAGCTGCTGCTGTTCGCCGCCCGACAGCGTGCCGGCCAGTTGCTTCAGCCGCTGCTTGAGAATCGGGAACAGCATGAACATGCGCTCGCTATCTCTGACGACGGCCTCCTTGTCGGTGCGGGTGCAGGCGCCGAGCCGCAGATTGTCGGCCACCGTCAGGCCGCCGAACAGGCGCCTGCCCTCCGGGCTCTGCGCGATGCCCAGAGTTACGATGCGCGACGGAGCGATACCTCCGATCGGCTTGCCATCGAAGATGATCTTGCCGCCGCGCGGCCGCGACAGGCCGGAAATGGTGCGCAAGGTCGTGCTCTTGCCGGCGCCGTTGGCCCCCACCAACGCCACCACCTCGCCGGCATGGACGTCGAGCGAAATGCCCTTCAGCGCACGCACCGCGCCGAAATTGACCTCGAGGTTCTCGACGCTGAGCAGAACGGGGCTAGGCGTGGCCAAGATACGCCTCCCGCACTTTCGGGTGTTCGCGTACCTGCTCCGGTGTTCCGACGCAGATCACCTCGCCGGTCGCCAGCACCTGGATGCGTTCGCACAGCGCCATGATCAGGTCCATGTCGTGCTCGACAACGACCACCGTTACGCCGTAGCGGTCACGAATCGTCCGAATCAGCGCCGCCAACACCTTGGTCTCGTTGGAATCAAGCCCGGCTGCGGGCTCATCGAGCAGCAGCAGCTGCGGGCTGGTCGCCAACGCACGCGCAATCTCCAGCCGCCGCTGATCGCCGTAGGGAAGATCCGCGGCGACCCTGCCGGCCTGATCTGTCAGGCCCATGAGGTCGAGGAGTTCGTCGGCCTGCTGCCGCGTCGCGGCCACCCGCTCGCGATAGCGCCGACCGCGCAGCACGGTATCGGCGGGCCCGACAGGATGGCGCAGCTGCGCCGCCGTCAGCACGTTCTGTGCGACACTGAGGCTGCCGAATAGGCGAGAACCCTGGAAGGTGCGGGCGATGCCCATCGCGACGATCTGCGATGTGCGCAGGCCGACGATCGAACGGCCCTCCATCTCGATGCTACCGGAATTCGGCTGGGAGAAGCCGGTGATCAGGTTGAAAAGCGTGCTCTTGCCCGAGCCATTCGGCCCGATTACCCCAACGATTTCACCTTCGTGCAGCTCGATGGAATGATCCCGCAGGGCAACCAGCCCTCGAAAGGCTTTTGTCAGCCCAACCGTCTTCAACAGCACTCGACTCGACTGTCTATCCACGCGCCGGTTTGCCCCTGTCCGCCCTCGCCGCCCCGTTCGGCCCGGTCAAGCATCAAATGGACAATTCGAACGGCAAGATGTCAAGGCCTATTCCTAGCAGGAAAGCTATATGCCTGCCTCGGCTCGACCGTTGCCGCGACAGCACCGGCATCGATGCAGCGCTGCGCTCCCGCACTGGGTTTCCTGGCTTGCAGTCCAGCGCCGGCGCTCGCTTCCCGACCCTCCGCGCATACTGCGCAGGCGGAAGGCACGCGACGAAAAAGATCAGCGCGACCGGCCCTTAAACCTTGGCCGTCCTCGGACCGCGCTTCAGCTAGCTTGTTATCTGTTCGGCGACAGCTTCTTCGAGGCCGGCTGCGGCCTGGGCGGCGAGACCGCGCGCCGCCGCCTGTGAATCGTAAAACTCCTCGAGCGCATGAACCCTGCCCCACCGTAGCGTGAACACGTGGAGACCATGGTTGACGTAGGACGTATCGCCGTTGAGCAGGGTTGCGGCGCCATCCCACTGGGCAAACACGGTGGTATGCCACGGCCAGCCCTTCACCCAGACGTGGTTGACCGTGAGATGGAGAGTGGGCAGAACACGGCCGAGGCGCTCGAACCACCGGCGCAGGGCTTGCTTGTCGTGGCGCTCCCCACCAAGCGCGTGGGCGCCACCAACCCGGTGATGGACATGCGGCGCGATGGCCTTCACCGCCGCGTCCCAGCGATGGTTGTTAACGTCGTCGAAGCTCTGCCGGATCGATTTCTCGACAAAATAGCTGTAAAGCATGTGACCTCTCCAGGCTCATTGGGATGGCGTGATCGGACGCGAGAGCCCCGGCCAGCATCGCGCGGCCGCGGCCTGCGCGCCAGGTCAGGGCGTTGTCGCATCGGCTCGCAGGGATGTGCCGGTCCCGGTCGAGACCGTCACTTCCTTACCGGACCTTGAGAACGCGTAGAGCGAGCCCGGGTGGCCCGGTATGGAAAACGCCACGGCGTCACTGTTGGCGAGGCCCATGACGAACCGCAGCGGATCACCCCCGGTCTTCGGTGCGAAAGTGGCGGTGACCTCAAGCAGGTCGCCGCGCGGAACGTAGTAGGCCACCATGTCCAGGTGTCCCTGGTGCAGGCTGCCGCCTTCGATCGGGCGTCCGATGGTGGCTTCCTCGGCGAGAGCCGGGGTTGCAAGAAACAGCGCCGCCAGGAGCGAGGCGCTCAGGGTTTTGCGGATCATCTCATTTGTCCTTTTTAGATTGCGTTCACCCTCTATATAGGGTATAGATTACGAATGCAATCTAAAAAAGGAGATGACGATGCGTGTGAGTCGCACTCAGGCCGCGGAAAACCGCGAGACCGTGATCAATGTGGCAAGCCGGCTTTTTCGGGAGCGCGGCTTTGACGGCATCGGCCTCAAGGATCTGATGAAGGGTGCCGGGCTGACCCAGGGCGCCTTTTACAAGCAATTCGAGTCGAAGGACGATTTGGCGGCGCTGGCGTCCAGGCGGGCGATGGAAAGCGCCACCCACAAATGGTCAGCCGCGACCGCGGCACATCCTGGGAACCCGCTCTACGGGGTGATCTCATTCTACCTCAGCATGGACCATCGCGAGGAAAAGATGGACGGCTGCCCGGTCGTTGCGCTCGGTTCGGATGCAGCCAGGCAGGGTGCCGAGGTGAAGGCGTCATTCGAAGACGGCATCAAGGCGTACCTTGAGATGCTCGGCGGTTGGGTTGGCGAGGGCGACAGCGAAAAGACCGGAAAAAAGGCAATGGCCGTTCTCTCGACGATGGTCGGCGCGGTCGTGCTCTCGCGGGTCGTCAACGATCCCGACCTTGCGCGGGCTTTTCTGGATGCGGCGGCCGATCAGGTTCGCGAAGCAGTCGCCACTTGAACGGCGCGAGCAGCGCCGCCGGCACACCAAGGGCAGGAGAGCAGATGCAACGGATTGTCGTCACGGGCATGGGAGCGGTCACGCCCCTGGCCGCCAATGTCGAAGCGTCCTGGTCACGCCTGCTTGCCGGCCGGTCCGGCGTTCGCAGGCTTCCGGACGATGTGGTGGGAGAGCTGCCGGTTAAGATTGGCGGCGTGGTTCCCTCCCTGGGCGAAGATCCGGAGGCCGGTTTCGATGCCGATGCCGTCCTGTCCGCGAAGGATCAGCGCAAGGTGGACCGGTTCATTCTGTTTGCACTGGCGGCGGCGGAAGAGGCGCTTGCGCAGGCGCAATGGAAGCCTGCGCTGGAAACGGAGCGCCTGCGCACGGCCACGATCATCGCTTCAGGAATCGGCGGGTTCCCCGCCATCACCGAGGCGGTGCGCACGGTGGACCTGCGTGGCGCCCGCCGCCTGTCTCCCTTTACGGTGCCGTCCTTCCTGGTGAACCTCGCGGCGGGCCACATCTCGATCCGTCGTGGTTTCAAAGGTCCACTCGGCGCACCGGTGACGGCATGTGCGGCGGGCATCCAGGCGATCGGCGACGCCGCCCGCCTGATCCGCGCCAACGAAGCCGACATCGCCGTATGCGGCGGAACGGAAGCGTGCATCAACACCGTCAGTCTCGGCGGGTTCGCCGCGGCTCGCTCTCTTTCAACCGGCTTCAATTGGGCGCCGGCTCAAGCCTCGCGCCCTTTCGACACATCGCGGGACGGCTTCGTCATGGGCGAAGGGGCCGGCGTGCTGGTCATCGAGGCGTTGAGCCACGCGTTGGCGCGCGGCGCAAAGCCGTTGGCTGAGCTCGTCGGCTACGGCACGACCGCGGATGCCCACCACGTCACCTCCGGGCCGGAGGACGGCGACGGCGCGCGCCGGGCCATGCAGATCGCGATTGCCCAGGCAGGGATTTCGCCACGCCAGGTACGTCATCTCAATGCGCATGCGACCTCCACGTCAGTCGGCGACCTGGGTGAGATCGAAGCGATCAAGAGCGTGTTCGGGCGCGATTTCGCGATAGCTGTCAGTGCGACGAAATCGGCGACCGGACACCTGCTCGGAGCGGCCGGCGGGTTGGGTGCGATCTTCGCAATCCTGGCGCTCAGGGATCAGATTGCTCCGCCAACCCTCAACCTGGGCGAGGCCGATCCGGCCGGCGACGGCATCGACTTCGTCGCAAACGCGCCCCGGCCGATGGAGATGGAGTACGCGATCTCCAATGGCTTCGGCTTTGGCGGCGTGAATGCCAGCGCCCTGTTCAGACGCTGGAACTAACCGGTGGCCGGACGCAGTCATGACCAACGCCCTTTGCCCCGGCCTCTCATGCTTTTCCCAATCCGATCCAACGCAAAGAAGGACACGATTTCCATGAACAAGACCAATCCCGGCGTCGCCCTGGTGACAGGGGCATCCTCCGGCATCGGGCGCGCTACCGCCGACGCATTGCTAGGCGCCGGCTTTCGCGTCTTCGGAACCAGCCGTCGCGCGGCCTCCCAGCAATCCGCCGGCGTGACCATGCTGACCTGCGACGTGACCGACGACGCGTCCGTCGCGACAATGGTCGATGACGTTCTGGCCAAGGCCGGACGCGTAGACCTGCTTGTCAACAATGCCGGCATGGGCCTGTTTGGCGGCGCGGAGGAGTCCTCGACCGCCCAGGCCAAGGCGCTGTTCGAAGTGAACGTCTTCGGCGTCTTGCGCGTGACCAACGCGGTGCTGCCGGCAATGCGACGCCAAGGGAAGGGCAGAATCGTGAATTTGAGTTCGGTGCAGGGGTTCATCCCCGCTCCCTATTTCGCGCTTTACTCAGCGACCAAACATGCCATCGAGGGTTATTCGGAGTCGCTCGATCACGAATTGCGCCCGTTCGGCATCCGCGTTTCGCTGGTGGAGCCCGCCTATACCCGCACATCATTCGAGGACAATCTTGCCGCTCCCGACCAATCGCTCGAAATCTACGACGCCGCGCGCGCCGGCATGACCATATCAGTGCGGAAATCGATGGAAAAAGGCGATGCGCCCGAAGTGATCGCCAACACCGTTTTGGCCGCTGCAACCGATCCCGCTCCGAAGAAACGCTATGCGGCGGGAAAAATGGCGCGCCAGGTCAGTTTCCTGCGCCGTTTCGTCCCCGCGTCCGCATTTGACAAGAGCCTGCGCAAGCAGCTTGGGCTGCCGGCCTGAAATCGAGCGCTAACCGCAAGGACATCTGCCTTGGCGCGTCAGCGGGCAGCCGCCTGTTTCTCGAGCCTGCGGGCGTATTGCGTCAGCGGAAAGCACATGACGAAGAAGATCAGAGCCACCAGCCCGTAGACCTTGAACGGTTCGAAGGTCGCATTGTTGATGGCGTTAGAGGTCCGCACCAGTTCCTCGAAGCCGATGATCGAGGTCAGCGCGGTCGATTTGATCAGCTGAACCAGGAAGCCGACGGTGGGTGCGCGGGTGATCGAAAAGGCCTGCGGCAGGATGATCAGCCTCAGCTCCTGCAGATAGTGCAGGCCAAGGCTGGCGCCGGCGTCCCATTGGCCGAGGGGTAGCGCCGCGACGCCCGAGCGCCAGATCTCGGCGAGATAGGCGCTGGCGAAGAAGGTGAGGCCGAGCGCCGCCGCCGTCCACGGTTCGATGCGCAGGCCGAGCATCGGCAGGCCGAAGAACATCAGGAACAGCTGCATCAAGAGCGGCGTTCCCTGGAACAGGGCGATGTAGCCGGAAGCAACACGCCTGCTCCACTTGTTCTTGGCGATCCTGAAGAACAGCACGACCAGGCCGACGATGCCGCCGCCGATGAAGGCGGCCAGCGATAGCAGCACCGTCCAGCGGGCAGCGAGCAGCAGGTTGCGCACGATGTCCCAGAAGGTGAACTCGATCATGACACGCCGGCTCCGAGCGCACGGCGCCCGCCTGACACCAGCAGCCGGCGCAAGGCCATCGACAGAGCGAGATAGACCAGCGTCACGACGAAATAGGTCTCGAAAGAGCGGAAGGTGCGTGCCTGCAGCATGTCGGCCTCGTAGGTCAGCTCGCGCACGGCGATCTGCGACACCACGGCCGACTCCAGCATCATGATGACGATCTGGCTGGTCAGGGCGGGATAGATGATCTTGAGTGCCTGCGGCAGCACGATCTTGATGAAGACCTGGCGTGGCCGCAAGCCCAATGCGAGCGCTGCTTCCGTCTGCCCGCCAGGCACGGCGTCAAGCCCGGCGCCGACGATCTCGATGGTGTAGGCCGCCATGTTGAGCGTCATTGCCAGCATGGCGGCCAGGAGCGGGTCGAGCCGGATGCCGAGGCTGGGCAGCCCGAAGAAGATGAAAAACAGCTGCACCAGGAACGGCGTGTTGCGCATCACCTCGACGTAACAGGCGATTGCCCGCTTGAGCAGAACCGGGCCGTTTCGTCGCCCCGCGGCACCCAGGATGCTGAGCAGCGTTCCGGCAAGCGTGGTCACGGCGATCAGCAGGATCGTCGTGGCCGCGCCGTGCGCGATGTCGCCCAGAGCATCCGGGAGCCAGGCAAAGGCCACGGAAACTCAATCCTTGAGGTTTTCGGGATTGAGCGGCGTCTTCAGCCAGGCTTTCGAGCTTTCGTCCAGCTTGCCGTCGGCCAGCATCTTGGCGACCGCATCGTTGACGGCCTTCTTCAGGCCGTCCTCGTTCTTGTTGAGGCCGATATGCGAAGGCGAGGTCAGAAGCTGGAACTTCTGCTCCGGCTTCAGCGCATCCTGCTTGGCCAGCACCTGCGCGCCGACATCGTTGCCGACGACCATCAGCTGCGTCTGGCCGGAGATGAAGGCCTGGATCACCGAATTGTAGTTGTCGAAGCGCTTGATGTCGGCCGACGCCGGTGCTGCCTCGGTGAGCGAGGTGTCTTCCAGCGTGCCACGATTGACGGCGATCGACTTGTCGGCGAGGTCTTCCTTGCCCTTGACCGTCAGTGCCGCCGGACCGATCACGGCGATGTAGTAGGGCGCGTAGGCGGCGGCGAAGTCGATGACCTGTTCGCGTTCCTTCGAGTAGCCGACGCTCATCAGGATGTCGACGCGCTTGTCGTTCAGATACGGGATGCGGTTCTGGCCGGTGACGGCGACGGGATTGAGCTTCACCTTGAGCGTGTCGGCAATGTATTGCGCGACGTCCATGTCATAGCCCTTGAGGCTCATATCGGCGCTGGCCGAGGAGAAGGGCGGAAAGTCGGCGAAGACGCCGACATTGATGGTGCCGGCCTTGGTGATGTCCGCCAGTGCATCGGCGCTGGCGGCCTGAATCGACAGGCCGAAGCCGGCCGTGCCGAGCATCAGCACGGCGGCGATGGCTGAAAATGTCTTGCGGATTGTCATTTTTTTTATTCCCCTCTGGAAGCTTGTTTGTTGGATAGGGCCGCCGGCTCCAGCGCGGCGGCCGCCTTTGCTTTTCTGAAATTCAGGCGCCCTTGCCTGTGATCGCCGGGCTGAACACCATCAGGCTCAGGATCTCGAACAGAACCTGTGCCGCGGCGTGCGCCGTGTTGGTGGTCGAGTCGTATTGCGGTGCCACCTCGACGACGTCGCCGCCGACGATGTTGAGACCTTTGAGGCCGCGCAGCAGTTCGAGCACCTCGCGTGTCGTCAGCCCGCCGACTTCCGGCGTGCCGGTGCCCGGCGCGAAGGCCGGATCGACGCTGTCGATGTCGAAGGAGACATAGGTCGGGCCGTCGCCGACTATTCTGCGCGCCTTCTCGATGATGGCCTGAATGCCGAGACCGGTCACCTCCTCGGCATGCACCACGGTCATGCCGGACTCGTAGGTGAATTCCCACAGATATTCGGCCGAGCCGCGGATGCCGATCTGGATCGTGCGCGTCGGGTCGAGCACGCCGTCAAGCACCGCGTTGCGGAACGGGCCGCCATGGTGGAACTTGGTCATGTCGAACAGGCCACTGGTGTCGCAGTGGGCGTCGATATGGATCAACCCGACCGGAGCTTTCTTGCCGACGGCCTTCAGGATCGGATGGCTGATCGAATGGTCGCCGCCGATCGAAAGCGGGATGACGCCGGCATCGACGATCTGGTTGGTGCGGCGCTCGATATCCTCATGGCTGGTCTCCAGCCGGTAGCGACTGCGGAACGGCGTGTCGCCGATGTCGGCCACCCGAAGTTCATGCGTCGGCGCGCATTCCAGCACGTGGTTGTAAGGGCCGATGCGCTCGATGGCGCGCAGAGCTCGCGGCCCGAAGCGGGAGCCTGGCCGGTTGGTGACGCCGAGATCCATCGGCACGCCGATCATCGCTACCTGAAGGTCGCCGAAATCCGGATTGTCGGCCGATATTTCCCGGTAGGGCGCGGCGAGGAAGGTCGGGATGCCTGAATAGGGCGCCAGCCGCGTGCCGCTTTTGGAGAAGATCTTGTCGGCGACCTTGCGGAATTTCGGGTCGAACATCTCGCCGCCATGGCTTTCACCATATTTGCGACGCAACGCGTCGAGCTTGCCGCGATCGTATCCCATGTCCGCTCCTCCTGGGCTGATACAGTGCCGACGCGGGTGACGCCTGCGAACCGACCGTCATCCGGCCGGCCGCTGTCCCGCTGGCTGCCTGCAGATTTCACGTCTTGATGCTGTTCCAGGCTCAGTGTCTGGCAGCGGCATTGAAAAATCAATTGATATTGTTAGGGTGTTTTCTGTGAGAAAATCTCACAATAAAGTTGATACCCATGACCAAGCGCCTGCCACCGCTTAATCCGCTGCGCGCCTTCGAGGCAACGGCCCGGCATGGCTCGCTGACCAAGGCGGCCAATGAGCTGAATGTCACGCATGGCGCCGTCAGCCACCAGATCAAGGCGCTCGAGCAGTCGCTCAGTGTCAAGCTGTTCGAGCGGGTCGGTCAGCGGGTCAAACTGACACCGCATGGCGCGGAGCTTCTGCCGGCAGTGTCGACCGCCTTCGACGGCATCGCGGCCGCCACCCAGCGCATGACAAGGCCGGCGAGCAGCGGCACACTTTCGGTCTCCTGCGTGCCGGCGCTTCTGTTGTTGTGGATGACACCGCGGCTCGGCAGTTTCATGGCGCAATATCCCGACATAAGGCTGACGCTTATTCCTTCCAACGATCCCAAGGATTTGCGGGCGCCCGCCATCGATGTCTGCGTGCATTATGGCGACGGCAGCTGGGCCGATTGCTGGATGCGCAAATGGTCGGGCCTCGAACTGTTTCCCGTGGTCAGCCCGACACTGATCAACAACCGGCCGATCCGCAGCGTCAGGGATCTCGCTGACCATGTCTTCCTGCATGGCGACGACGGCCGCGAATGGCACACCTGGCTGGCGGCGGCCGATGCGCTGGACCTGGAGCGGGGTCGCCGCCATCACCTCGGCGATGCGCGCATGGCGACCGAGGCGGCGGTGCACGGCCATGGCGTGGCGCTGGGCGACTCGGTGACGGCAAGCGCGCTGCTGGCCAGGGGCATGCTGGTCGCGCCGTTCAGCCTGTCGGTGCCGGCGGTCGACGATTTCTATGTCGTCTGCCGCAACGAGATGCGGACGACGCCGATCGTGCAGGTGTTCATCGACTGGCTGTTCGCCGAGAAGGCCGGGGATGACGGGCGCGCCGACGCCCCTGTGGCCGGCCGCATCGTCAGCCGTCGCAAGCATCCGGCGCTCAGGGTGATGGGCGCCAAATCCGCAGGCTGATGCCAGGCTGCGCGCGCCGCATGCAGGCAGCTCTTTTTGTCGGGCCAGCCTGAAAGCGGGCAGCGTTCCGGCCGATTCGATGCTATGAGGCCTGTCGCGATTGTGGATGGCAGGCAGCGAAGGCGGTGTTGAAACATGGCTAAGACCGATATTGCGCGGCGCGTCTACAATCACACCTGGAAGCTCGATCCTATCGTGCGCAGCCTGCTCGACACGGATTTCTACAAGCTTTTGATGCTGCAGATGATCTGGGGCATGTATCCCAAGGTCGACACCACCTTCTCGCTGATCAACCGCACGACTTCGGTGCGCCTTGCCGACGAGATCGACGAGAGCGAACTGCGCGAACAGCTCGACCATGCCCGCACGCTGCGCTTCTCCAAGAAGGAGATGATCTGGCTCGGCGGTAACAATTTCTACGGCCGCAAGCAGATCTTCGAGCCGGAATTCCTCGCTTGGCTGGAAGGCTTCCGGCTGCCCGAGTACGAGCTGTCGAAGCGCGACGGGCAGTATGAGCTGACCTTCAGCGGGCCGTGGATGTACACCACGCTGTGGGAAATCCCGGCGCTCGCCATCATCAATGAACTTCGATCGCGCGCGGCGATGCGGGCGTTCGGGCCTTTCGCGCTCGACGTGCTCTATGCCCGCGCCAAGTCCAAGATGTGGGCCAAGACCGAGCGGCTGAAGGCGCTGCCCGGCATCCGCATCTCGGACTTCGGCACGCGCCGGCGCCATTCCTTCCTGTGGCAGCGCTGGTGCGTCGAGGCGCTGAAGGAAGGCATCGGCGAAGCGTTCACCGGCACCTCCAACGTGCTTCTGGCCATGGACAACGACCTCGAAGCGCTCGGCACCAACGCACATGAGCTGCCGATGGTGTTCGCCGCCCTCGCCGACTCGGAAAAAGAGCTGAGGCAGTCGCCCTACAAGGTGCTGCAGGACTGGCAGCGTTACTATGGCGGCAATCTGCTGATCGTGCTGCCCGACGCCTTCGGCACTGCCTCCTTCCTGCGCGACGCGCCGGACTGGGTGGCCGACTGGACAGGCTTTCGCCCCGACAGCGCGCCGCCGATCGAAGGCGGCGAGAAAATCCTGTCCTGGTGGCGCGACAAGGGCAAGGATCCCAAGCAGAAGCTGTTGATCTTCTCCGACGGGCTCGAGGTCGAGACCATCGAGGAGACCTATCGCCACTTCAAGGGCAAGGTGCGTATGTCCTTCGGCTGGGGCACCAATCTGACCAATGATTTCGAAGGCTGCGCGCCGACGGAAACCAACAGCCTCGACGCCATATCGCTGGTTTGCAAGGTCACCGAGGCCAATGGCAGGCCAGCGGTCAAGCTTTCCGACAATCCGGCCAAGGCGACCGGCGATGTGAAAGAGATCGAGCGGTATCTCAGGATCTTTGGCGAGAAGGACCGCGTGGAGCAATTGGTCAAGGTGTGAGGGGTGATGGGGCTCCTGGCATCGCCTGCAAAGATGGAATCTCGGATAGCTTGAGTTCCCGCACACCCCCCTCTGTCCTGCCGGACATCTCCCCCGCAAGGCGGGAGATTGGCCGCTTCGACCAGTCCGCCTTTTTCTCCGAAGTTGAAGATTGGCGAAAGCCTGGGCGACATCCGATCTCCCCCCTTGCGGGGGAGATGGCCGGTAGGCCAGAGGGGGGTGTGAAGGATCGCGGCGGCGAAGGTTATCGCCTCTTGATCACAAGCTTCATCTGCTTATTCGTATCCCTCCCCACCCCCGCCTTCGCGCACGCCTCCGATCGCGGCCACGTCCTGCTCCTGCCGACCGGCTACTATCTGGTCGGCGGCGCATTCGCCGTTGCCGTCAGCTTCCTCGTCCTGGCGCTGCTGCCTGCGGATTTGCTTGACCGCTTCTGGCGACGGCGCCTGCCGTTGTTTGCCCTCAGAGACGCCACCCGCGCCGCCATCAGCCTGCTATCCTTCGCCGGCTTTGCAATTCTCATCGCCGCCGGCCTTTTCGGCAGCCGCGACCCACTTTCCAATCCTCTGCCACTGGTGATCTGGACCCTGTTGTGGGCCGGCCTCACGCTGTTGCAAGGCCTCTTCGGCGACCTCTGGTCATGGCTGAACCCCTGGTATGGACCATGGCGTCTCGCCTCGCGCCTGGTCGGGACCGGGGATCACGGAGCATGGCGCCTGCCCCGATGGGTCGGCTGCTGGCCGGCTGCCATCCTGTTCTTCGCCTTCGCCTGGTTCGAACTCATCGATCCCGCGCCCGACGATCCGGCACGGCTGGCTTTTGCCGCCGGCCTATATTGGCTGTTCTCTTTCCTCGCCATGCTGGCGTTCGGCTATCGCGGCTGGAGCCGCAGCGGTGAATTCCTGACGGTCTTCTTCTCGATGGTGGCGCGCTTTGCTATGGTCGAACGCAGCCAAGATGGCCGGCTTGGCCTGTGCTGGCCCGGCGCCAAGCTGCTGGCTGCGGAGCCCTTGCCGGCCAGCGGCATCGCCTTTCTGCTGCTGGCCTTGTCGTCGGTATCCTTCGACGGCCTGTCGAAGACCTTCTTCTGGCTCGGCCTGTTCGGTATCAACCCGCTCGAATTTCCCGGCCGCACCGCGCTGATCGGCAGCGGCACTTTCGGCCTCGTGCTGACATTCGCGCTGCTGGCCGCGGTGTTCCTGCTTGCCGTCCGGCTCGGCCAGCGTCTTGCCGGCAGCGATCACACTCTCGGCCAGGCCGCAGGCCTGCTGGTGTGGTCGATCGTGCCGATCGCGCTCGCCTATCACGTTGCGCATTATCTGACGGCGCTGCTCGTCGACGGCCAATATGCGCTCGCGGCACTTTCCGATCCGTTCGCGATGGGCTGGAACCTGTTCGACACCGCCGACATGCAGATCGAGACCGGCATCGTTGCGGGGGCGAACTCTGCGTGGTGGCTGTGGAATATCCAGGCCGGCGCCATCATCCTGGGCCATGTGCTCGCCGTCCTCGTCGCTCACGGCTTCGCCTGGCGCCTGCACCCACAGCCCTCCCGCGCGGCACTCAGCCAGCTCCCGCTCACCTTGCTGATGATCGCCTACACCGTCTTCGGCCTCTGGTTGCTTGCCACGCCGACCACAGGGTGAGAAAAGGCGACCAACATACCTTTGGGGAAAGCCCGCTTGCCACGTCGGGGCTTTGGTGATTTAGTTTGTATACATGCGATTTTTTGCCTCGTTACAGCCAGTCAAAACTCAAGAACAGGGGAACTGCCGTGACTGACAAGAATGGGTTTTTCGATCTCTCCAGATCCACGCTCACCCGCCGCACGGCGCTGAAGGGTCTGGCCGCGGGCGCCGGCCTCGGCCTGGCCCCCGGCTTCGTCCGCTATTCCCAGGCGCAGAGCTCGGCGCCGATCAAGATCGGCTTCCAGTCGCACCGCACCGGCATCGGCGCTGCCTACGGCCGCTGGTACGAGAAGACCACGGCTGCCGCGGTCAAGGCGATCAATGCCGCCGGCGGCATCAACGGCCGCCAGGTCGAGGTGATCATCGAGGACGACGGCACCGATCCCGGCCGTGGCGCCGAGGTGGTCGGCAAGTTCGCCACCCAGCACAAGACCGACATCGTCTTCGGCACGCTGTTCTCGCATGTCGTCATCGGCTCGGCGCCCGCCGCCGGCGAAAACAAGATGCCCTATTTCGTCGTCAGCGAAGGCCATCACGTCGCCTCGACAAAGCTGAACCGCTATGTCTTCCAGCCCGGCATCACCGACGTGAAGAGCCAGATCCAGTCGATGGCGCCGTGGATCGCGGCCAATGCCGGCAAGAAGGTGACGCAGATCTTCCCCGATTTCGCCTTCGGCTACGACCATCGCGACTACCTGCCGCCGGCACTGAAGGCGCAAGGCGCCGAGGTCATCGCGCAGATCGCCATCCCGCCGACGGAATCGTCCTTCACCAAATACTTCCCGCAGATCCCGGCCGAGACCGAGGTGATCTACCACGTCATGGTCGGCCCGGCCGTGCTCACCTTCGTCAAGGAGCTCGGCGAGTTCTACGGCTCCAACCGGCCGCAACTGTTCGGCTTCATCGATTCGCTCGAGGCCACCGACATCAACAGCCCCGGCCTCGAATTCCTCGACGGCAGCCATTTCTGGGAAGGCTCGCCGCGCTATGCCCAGGCCGATGATTCCGAAGCGCAGAAGGCCTATCGCGCTGCTGTCGGCATCGACGACAATGGCGCCGCCGTCGGAGACCCCAAGGACGTCTCCACTGCCGCGCACATGTTCGGCTGCTGGGAGACGCTCTACGTCGTCAAGAAGGCGATGGAAGATGCCGGCTACAAGGGACCGGAAGACCGCGCCAAGCTGGTCGAGGCGACCGAAGCCCTGACCGAATTCGCCGAAGGTGCCGAGCATCCGCAGGGGCCGAAAACCTTCAACGGCAAGATCCACCAGTGCTTTGGCATCCAGAACATCTCCAAGGTCGAGGGCGGCAAGCTCAAGGTCGTGCACAAGACCAAGATCGAGGACGGGCTTTACGAGGCCGAGGGGGATTATACGACGCAGGCGCTGTGAGGCTTAGCTTCAGTAGCGTGAGCGCCAAGGCACCCCCCTCTGTCCTGCCGGACATCTCCCCCGCATGGGGGGAGATCGGCGGTTTGTGCGGCAGCGCCCATCAGCCAGCGTTGATGATTGGCGAAACCAGCGACGACATCCAATCTCCCCCCTTGCGGGGGAGATGCCCGGCAGGGCAGAGGGGGGTGCCTCGCGCATCCGTTGGCGCATAGCCCATGCACTTCGGTCCCCACCTTCTCCTCGCCGCCCTCGAAGGCCTCGTCACATCCGCGGTGCTGGCGCTGACCGCGCTTGGCCTGTCGCTTGTGTTCGGCGTGATGCGGGTGGTCAATGTCGCGCATGGCGAGTTCTTCATGCTGGGCGCGGTGCTCGCCTGGGCGATCACCACGGCCATCGGCGGTCACCCTGTGCTCGGCTTCCTGGCGGCGCTGGTGATTGCGCCGCTGATCGTCGGCGCCATTGCGTTGGTCGCCGAACGGCTGGTGCTGCGCCGGCTCAATTACAATCCGGAAGCCACCATCGTCGCCACCATCGGCATGCTCTACATCATCCAGCAATTGGCGCTGACTTTTTACGGCCCGGAGGCGCGGCCGGTGGAGCCGCCGTTCAGCTATCGCATCCTTTTGCCTTGGTTCGGTTACTCCGGCTACAAACTGTCTGTTATCGCCGCTTCCGCGCTGCTGCTCACCGCGACATGGCTGGTGCTGACCCGCACCAAGATCGGCCTCGTCATGCGCGCCACGCAGTATGACAGCGAAACGGCGCAAGCCTTCGGCATCCCTGTCGGCCGTGTCTATGGCGGCGTCTTCGCGCTTGGGGCCATGCTGGCGGCCATTGCCGCGGTGCTGATCGTGCCGATCAGCCAGGCGCATTATCTGATGGGACAGGATCCGCTGCTGCTCTCCTTCATCGTCGTCATCATCGGCGGCCTCGGCTCGCTGCGCGGCACGGTCGTCGCCGCCGTGCTGATCGGCCTCTCCGACGGCATCATCTCGATGTTCTTCTCGCCGACTTTGGCCAAGATCATCGCAACGCTGCTGGTCGCCATGGTGCTGGTGTTCCGCCCGCAAGGCCTGTTCGGGACGGCATCGCGATGAGCGAAGCTTCGCCGGCAAAAGCCTATGCCTTGCATCTCGGCGTCATCGCGCTGCTCTTCGTGCTGAGCTTCCTTTTGCCGGAGTATTATCACGGCCTGCTCGCCCGCATCATGGTGCTGGCGGTGTTCGCCATGGGCTACAACATGCTGTTCGGCTATGTCGGCCTGCTCAGCCTTGGCCATGCCATGTTCTTCTCCGCCGGTCTCTATGGCGCCGGCCTTGCCGTCATCCAGCTTGGCTGGGGCGTACCAGCGGCATTTGCCGCTGGGATTGCCTGCGGTGCGCTCCTGGCGCTGGTGATCGGCCTGCTGGCGCTGCGCACCACGGGTGTCGCCTTCATGATCGTCACCATGATGTTCGCCCAGGTTTTTTATCTCCTCATTCTTTATTTCGCGACGTGGACTGGCGGTGACCAGGGCATGGTCGTCCCGCAGCCGGCGCGGGTGCTTAGCTTCGGCACGACATCGCTCGAGCTCACCAATCCAACGGTGCGCTACTTGACAGCGCTCGGGCTGTTTTCGATCGTGCTTCTCGTCAAGTTGGCCATGGTCCGCTCCCGCTATGGCCGCGTGCTGGTCGCCATCCGCGAGAACGAGGAGCGGACGAAGATGCTGGGATACGACACTTTCTCCAACAAGCTCGCCGCCGTCGTCATCTCCGGCATCATCTGCGCGGCCTCGGGTGCCGCCTATGCACTGCTGTTCGGCTATGTCGGATCGAGCTTCGCCTCGGTGCAGTATTCGATCCTGCCGCTGCTGTGGGTGCTGCTGGGCGGTGCTGCAACAACGCTCGGGCCGCTGATCGGCACGCTGTTCATGTACTATGTCATTGATATCACCAGCGGCTACACCTCCGCCTATTTGCTGATCGTCGGCATTGCGCTCATCCTTTTGGTGCTGTTCTTCCCCAAAGGAATTCTGGGCAGCATCCGCCAGCGCTGGCTCGGGTGGCTGCCATGATGCCGCTTTTGACCACCAAGGGCCTGTCGCGCAATTTCGGTGGTCTGCGCGCCGTCGACAATGTCGATTTCGCGCTGATGCCGGGCGAGATCCGCGCCGTGATCGGCCCCAACGGAGCGGGGAAGACCACCTTCGTCAGCCTGGTCAGCGGCCGCATCCAGCCGTCTGCCGGCATGATCGTCTTCGACGGCGCCGACATCACCAATCTGCCAGCCTATGTCAGGGTGCGCAGGGGCATCGCCTACACCTTCCAGCTCACCAGCGTCTATGCCAACCTGTCCGTTTACGCCAACGTCGCGCTGCCCGCGCAACTGACGCTGCGGCATGGCAGCCATTCCAAGAGCGCGATACAGGCCGCTGTCATGTCAGCACTCGAACGCACCGGCCTGGCCGATCGTGCCCACATGCCGGCCGGCCAATTGTCCTACGGCCATCAGCGCCTGCTGGAAGTGGCGATGGGCCTGGCGCTGAAGCCGCGCCTGCTGATCCTCGACGAACCGACGCAAGGCCTGGCCGACTCTGAGATCGACAATTTCATCACGTTGGCGCGCGAGATCGCCAAAAACGCCACCGTGCTTCTGATCGAGCACAACATGCCCGTGGTCATGCAACTGGCCGACCGCATCACCGTCTTCAACGCCGGCAAGATCCTCGCCGAAGGCACGCCCGAAGCAATCCGCGGGAACGTGGCGGTGCAGGAAGCCTATCTGGGGACCGCCCCATGACCGAGACAAACAAGGCCGAGGCGACGTCTCAAGCACTCACCATCTCGGGGCTCGACTGCTTCTATGGCGAGGTCCAGGTGCTCTATGGCCTCGACCTGGTGCTGAACAAGGGCGAGGTGCTGTGCCTGTTCGGCCGCAACGGCGCCGGCAAGACGACGACGCTCAAAGCCATCATGGGGCTGGTTCCCTCGAGCGCCGGCTCGATCAAACTGGCTGGCCAAGAGTTGACCGGGCTGCCGGCGCATGAGGTGCCCAAGGCCGGCGTCGCCTATGTGCCCCAAGGCAGGCGGCTGTTCGCCGAGATGACGGTGGCGGAGAACATCGAGATCGGGCTGATGGCGCGCGGCAAGGGCAAGGCGGCGCGTGAAAACGTGCTCGACCTCTTTCCGTTGCTGCGCCAGCGGCTGCGGCAACGTTCAGGCACACTGTCCGGCGGCGAGCAGCAGATGCTGGCGATGGCGCGCGCGCTCTGCCTCGAGCCGCAGGTGCTGCTGCTCGACGAGCCGACCGAAGGGCTGATGCCGTCGATGATCGCCAAGATCCGCGAGACGGTGTCGAAGCTGCGCGACATGGGCGTTTCGACCATCCTAGTCGAACAGCGTGTCGATGCGGTGCTTTCTGTCGCCGACCATGTTGCCTTCATCGAAAACGGCCGCAACCGCGAGACGGTCGATGTCGAGGAATTGCGTGCCGACCCGTCGGCGGTGCGCCGTTATGTCGGCGTGGGCTGATCAGCCGAAGAACAGAAAACCCGCACCCAAAAATGTCGGGATCAGTACCAGGCCCGACCATGCCATATAGCCGAAAAAGCCCGGCATCTTGACGCCGCGATGCCTGGCGATGGCGTAGACCATGAAGTTCGGCGCATTGCCGATATAGGTGTTGGCGCCCATGAACACCGCGCCTGCGGAGATCGCGGCCAAAGTCGAGGCGAATTCCGTCATCAGGTGCCGGGGGTCGCCGCCGGCAAGCTCGAAGAACACCAGATAGGTCGGCGCATTGTCGAGGAAGGATGACAGCGCCCCAGTCAGCCAGAAATAGGCGAGGTCATTGGGCCCGCCCGAAGGCGAAGTGACGAGGGCGACCAGCGGCGCCAGCGCGCCCTCATGGCCGGCCCTCAGGATAGCGACGACCGGCACGATGCAGATGAAGATGCCGGCAAACAATTTCGCCACCTCCGATATCGGACCCCAGTTGAAGCCGTTGGCTTCGCGGTATTCCTTGCGCGAAATGGCAAGTGAAAAGAGGGCAAGCGCCAGGATGAGAGCGTCGCGCACCAGGTTCTGCAGTTCCAGGCTGACCCCGCACACGGAGAAGCTGACGCCCGGCTTCCAGGTTGCCGACAGCAGGATGGCGCCGATCACGCCCGCCAGCAGCGGAAGGTTGGCCAGGCCGCGCAGACGCACCTTGGTATCCGGTGTCGGATCCTTGATCTTCGGCGCGCCAGCCTCGCGCCGGTGCAGGATGATGTCGATGCCCAGGAAGACGGTCAGCACGGCACCGCCGACGAACAGCGTCTCGCGCCAGAGGTTGGCGGTCGTCCAGAAGAAATCGACGCCTCTGAGGAAGCCGACGAACAGCGGTGGATCGCCCAAGGGCGTCAGCGAGCCACCGATGTTGGAAACGAGGAAGATGAAGAAGATCACGACATGGGCGTTGAACGGACGGTTGTCGTTGGCGCGGATGATCGGCCGGATCAGGATCATCGAGGCACCGGTCGTGCCGATCACCGATGCCAGCAGCGCGCCGACCAGCAGCAGGCCTGCATTCACCAGCGGCGTGCCGTGAATGTTGCCGGCAATGAGAATGCCGCCCGAAATGGTGAACAGCGCAAACAGCAGGATGATGAACGACATGTATTCGGTGAGCAACGCATGCAGCACCGCTTCGGTCGCTGTGGGGACACCGAAGGCAACCGCCAGCGGCAGGACCACCAGAGCGCCCCAAAGGGCCGCGATCTTGCCGTAGTGATGCTCCCAGGCATGAGGAAACAGCAGCGGACCGGTGGCGATCGACAACAACAGCCCGGCAAAGGGCAGCGCCCACCACAGCGACATCGAAGCGCCGGGCAGGCCGTGTTCCTCCGCCGCGAAAGCTTGTGCCGGAAACAGCGTAGCGGCAATTATCGCAGCGCATGCAGCCAACAGGGGAATCGGATATAAAAAAGGCCCCCTCATCCGGCCGCTACGCGGCCACCTTCTCCCCGTTGGGGAGAAGAGACGAGCTTCGGCGCCGGCAGCCTCCTCTCCCCTAGGGGAGAGGTCGGATCGCCCCGAATTGCCCTTCGCAATTCGGCTGGCAATCCGGGTGAGGGGGACCTTCACCGAAGGCGACAATCCTGCCTTTAAACATCGGATCTCTACCTGTTGCCCCACGATCCGTTCAATCCGACAAAGGGTCTTCGAGCGTCACGCCGGCGTCGCGCATGCGCTGCAGCATGGCATGGAGCGAGCCGTTGAGATCGATGCCGCGGCAGGCATCGAGCCGCACTATGGTTTTAAAGCCCTGGCTAACGGCGTCCAGCGCCGAGAAGGCAACGCAGAAATCGGTCGCCAGCCCGACCAGGGTCAGCGTGTCGATGCCGCGCTCCCGGAGGTAGCCGGCAAGGCCGGTCTGTGTCGTGCGGTCGTTCTCGAAGAAGGCCGAGTAGCTGTCGATATCAGACCGGAATCCCTTGCGAATGACGAGCTCGGCCTTGGTCCAGGCGAGGCCGGAATGGAAATCCGAGCCCAGGCTGCCCTGAATGCAATGATCCGGCCACAGCGTCTGCTGGCCGTACGGCATCTCGATCATGGTGAAGGGCTGCGCGCCCGGATGGCTGGAAGCGAAGCTGGAGTGACCGGCGGGATGCCAGTCCTGCGTCAGCACGACATGGCCGGTTCGTCGGATCAGGTCGTTGACCAGCGGCACGATCTCGTCGCCGCCGGCAACCGCCAGCGCGCCGCCGGGACAAAAGTCGTTCTGCAGGTCGATGACGACAAGCGCTTCGTCGGCCATGGGCTTTCCTCTTCCGTATGCAGGCTCCAGTGGAAAATGCCGCTGACGCGACCGGAGGCAGAAACTTGACCAGATGGCCGGCTGCGTCAACCTCTCGGGACATAACAAATGCGTGCCGGTCAAGCGGCTGCAAACTCGGGCTTTGACAAATCCTGCGAGCTTGATATCATTTGCATACGAATGAGTTTCTCGGCTTGAACGCCGGAAATATCGGATTCGGAAATTCCTTTCTGGAAGGCAAAGCGTGATCCGTTACGCGAAACCCACCTCGGTCGACGAAGCGCTCGCTTTGCTTGGCGAGGGCGCCTGGCGCATCCTTGCCGGCGGCACCGATTTCTATCCGGCACAAGGCAGCAAACCGTTCCGCGACAATGTTCTCGACATTAACGGCCTGGGTTCGCTGCGCGGCATTGCCGAGACGAGCGATCATTTCGTCATCGGCGCGCGCACGACCTGGACCGATATCGCCCGCCATCCCTTGCGGCCGGCCTTCGACGCCCTGAAGCAGGCGGCGCGGGAGGTCGGCTCGGCGCAGATCCAGAACGTCGCCTCGGTGGCGGGCAATCTCTGCAACGCCTCGCCTGCCGCCGACGGCGTGCCGGCCCTGCTGGTCCTCGACGCCGAGGTCGAGCTGCGCTCAGTTGCCGCGACGCGGCACCTGCCGCTGCAGGACTTCATTCTCGGCAACCGCCGAACGGCTCTGCTGCCCGGTGAGATGGTCACGGCCATCCGCGTGCCGAGACCCGCTGCTACGGGCATGTCGGCTTTCGTCAAGCTCGGCGCGCGCCGTTATCTCGTCATTTCCATTGCCATGGTGGCGGCACGTCTGGTCGTCGAAAACGGCCTTGTCCGGCAAGCGGCGGTCGCCGCCGGCTCCTGTTCGGTGGTGGCCAGACGGCTGGCCGGTGTCGAGGCCGCGCTGCGCGGGCTGCCGGTGGATGGCGGACTTGCCTATGCGGTCCTGGCCGCGCCGATGGCGGAACTGTCGCCCATCGCCGACGTGCGCGGCAGCGCCGAGTACCGGCTCGATGCGGTGCGCGAGATTGTTGCCCGCGCCGTGCTCGCGGCTGTGGGGCGTACGACTGGCGAAGAGGTGGCGGCATGAGCCAAATTCAGCCTGACGCGCGTGAAGCCCTGCCCGATCCGAGCAGTGCCCAGCCAGGCTTCGGCGCTGCGCGCGCCGATATCGCCTTCGAGGTCAACGGCGCCGCCGTCTCGGTCAATGTGCCGCCGCTGCGCCGCCTGTCCCTGGTGTTGCGCGATGAATTGCTGTTGACCGGCACCAAGGTCGGCTGCGACGCCGGCGATTGCGGCGCCTGTACGGTGCTGGTCGACGGCGATCCGGTCTGCGCCTGCCTGATGTCGGCGGCTTCCGCTGCCGGCGCATCGGTGACGACAGTCGAAGGGCTTGCCAATGGCCGATTGTCGGCGTTGCAGGCCTCTTTCCTCGCCTATGGCGCCGCGCAGTGCGGGATTTGCACGCCTGCCCTGTTGGTTGCGGCGACGGCTCTGCTGGAGAAGAAGGCGAGCCCGACCGAAGTCGAGGTGCAGGACGCGCTCGGCGGAATTCTGTGCCGCTGCACCGGCTACCGGAAGATTATTGCCGCGGTGATGGATGCCTCCGTGCAGGCAGCAAGCCTGGATTTCCGCTTGCCCCCATCCGGCCACGCGATCGGCTCCTCGCCGATCCGACTCGACGGCGTGCCGAAGGTCACCGGGGCTGAGAAATTCGGCGGCGATTCCTTCCCCGCCGATGCGCTGGCC
Source organism: Mesorhizobium sp. M0618 (assembly GCF_040320765.1). NCBI lineage: Bacteria > Pseudomonadati > Pseudomonadota > Alphaproteobacteria > Hyphomicrobiales > Phyllobacteriaceae > Mesorhizobium > Mesorhizobium sp. M0618. Next base: position 263,746 of record NZ_JAMYQH010000001.1, read on the forward strand.
GTGCTGGTGGTCCGCTCGCCGCATTATCACGCCAGCTTCGCCTTCGGCGATCTGGACGGCTGGGCGAACGCGCATCCCGGCATTGCCGGTGTCTTCACCGCCGCCGACATTCCGGGAAAAAACTGTTTCGGCGTCATCGGCCCGTTCGCCGACCAGCCGGCGCTGGCAGAAGGGTTTGCCCGCCTTCGCGGTGAGGCTGTGGCGCTGATCGCCGGCGAGCGCGAGGCGATACTCGATATCGACCTCTCGGACTTTCCGATCCGCTGGACCGAATTACCGCATGTTCTCCAATCCTGCGAAGCGCGCGCCGATGGTGCCAAGCTCATTCATGAGAACAGGCCGGCGAACCTGCTCACCTCCGGCCTGGTCGAGCGAGGCGACCCCGAGACGGCGCTTGCCGGCGCTGCGTTCACCGTGTCCGGCGCCATCGACACCTCCTATGTCGAGCACGCCTATATCGAACCGGAAGCCGGCTATGCCTATCTGGACGGCGACACGCTGGTGGTCGTCGCCTGCACCCAGGCGCCCTACATGGACCGCGACGAGACGGCGAAGGTGCTTGGCCTTGCCGTCGACAAGGTGCGCATCGTGCCGACCGCGACCGGCGGCGGTTTCGGTTCCAAACTCGACGTTTCGTTGCAGCCGCTGATCGGCCTGGTGGCGCTGAAGACGGGGCGGCCGGCGGCACTCGCCTACACCCGCAACGAATCGATGATGTCGACCACCAAGCGCCATCCGGCCGAGATGAAAGCGACCATCGGCGCCGATGCCGACGGCCTTGTCACCGGCATGATCTTCGAAGGTGACTTCAACACCGGCGCCTATGCAAGCTGGGGCCCTACCGTGGCCAACCGCGTGCCGGTGCACGCCTCCGGACCCTACGCGACGCCGAATTACCGCGCCGAAGGCCGCGCCATTCACACGCATGGGCCAATTTCCGGTGCCTTCCGCGGCTTCGGCGTGCCGCAGGCGACGATCATGCAGGAGACGCTCTATGACGAGCTGGCCGGCAAGCTCGGCATGGACCGGCTCGACTTCCGCTTAAGGAACTGCCTTCGGAACGGTTCCGAAACGGTTACCGGGCAGCTTCTGGAGTCCGGCGTCGGCATTGCCGAATGCCTCGAATCGCTGCAGCCGCATTGGGTGCGCGCGACGGCTGATGCGGATGCATTCAACAGTGCCAACAGGGATAGAAAGCGCGGCGTTGGCGTCGCGTCCTGCTGGTATGGCTGCGGCAACACCTCGCTGCCCAACCCGTCGACAATCCGGGTCGGCATCGCGGCCGACGGCGCGGTCATCCTGCACCAGGGCGCCGTCGATATCGGCCAGGGTTCCAACACCGTCATCACCCAGATCTGCGCCGACGCTCTCGGCCTGCCGTTGGAGAAATTCCAACTGAAGAGCGCCGACACAGCCATCACTCCCGACGCCGGCAAGACCTCGGCCTCGCGCCAGACTTTCGTCACCGGCAAGGCAGCCGAAAAGGCCGGCCGCGCCTTGCGCGAAAAGATCCTGCGATTTGCCAATGTTTCCGAAAACGCAGCCCTGCAACTCGACGGCCCCGCGATCGTCATCCGCGAAGGCGAAGCCACGCGCCGCATCGATCTCGCGACATTGGATGTGGATACCGAAGGCTTCGTCTTCCGTGCTGAGGAGACCTACGATCCGCCGACACTGCCGCTCGATGCCAAAGGACAGGGCAAGCCCTATGCCGTTTACGGCTATGGCGCGCAGATCGCCGAACTGGAGGTCGACCTCAAGCTCGGCACGGTGAAGCTGCTGAAAATCACCGCCGCGCACGATGTCGGCAAGGCGATCAACCCGCTGCTGGCCGAGGGCCAGATCGAAGGCGGTATCGCGCAAGGCATCGGCATGGCGCTGATGGAAGAGTACATCCCCGGCCGCACCGAGAATCTGCACGACTATCTCATCCCGACCATTGGCGACGTGCCGCCGATCGAGACCATTCTCATTGAAGTTCCGGACCCGGAAGGACCTTTCGGTGCCAAGGGTTTGGGCGAGCATGTGCTGATCCCGACGGCACCGGCAATCCTCAATGCCATCCGCCACGCCACCGGCGTCCTGGTCACCAAGATACCGGCGACGCCGACGCGTATCCGCGCTGGCATCCGCGAAAAAGATGGCATCCGCGAAAAGGAGGCACGCCGATGAGCGAGCTTGCCGAACGCTTCGAAACCCATGATCCCGGCGAGAAGCTGGTGGCGGAGAAGATCCGCTGCGATGCCTGTCCGGTGATGTGCTACATCGCGGATGGGCGCACGGGCGCCTGCGACCGCTACGGCAATGTCGGCGGCAGGATCGTGCGGATGGACCCGCTGACGATCCTCGACCATGCGGCCGAGACCGGCGCGGCAATCGTGCCGTTCATTGCCGAAGGCGAGGCCTGGGACGGCGAACTGGTCAACACCGGCCGCCGCTTCGTCACGGCAATCGGCGCCGGCACCACCTATCCCGACTACAAGCCGGCCCCGTTCATCGTCAGCCAGGAAGTCGAAGGCGTCGATCTCGTGACCGTGGTCACCGAAGGCATTTTTTCGTATTGCGGCGTCAAGGTGAAGATCGACACCGACCGTCATATCGGACCCGAAACGGCTGTCGTGCGATCGCAAGGCGAAGCGATCGGCCATGTCACGACGGGAGAATATGGCTCGCAGATGCTGTCGCTGGGCGGTGTGCATCACCTGACCGGCGGCTCCAAGGCCGAGGGCCGCGCCACCTGCGACGCTCTGCTCAATCTGTGCAACCGCAAGCCGGTGGAACTGGCCATCGACGGCGGCGCCACCATAACAGTCGAAGCCGGCAAGGCGCCTGTCATCGACGGCAAGCAGGAACACCGCATGCGCGTCGGCTGCGGCTCGGCGACCATAGGCATGTTCGCCACGCAATGGCGCGGCCTGGTCGACGAGGTGGTGGTGGTCGACGACCACATCACCGGCGTCGTTTCCGAGCACCAGGCTGGCAAGGTTCTGGGCTGGCAGGATACGGGCATCAAGATCATTGGTCGCCGTTCGACGCCGGGCCGCTATTTCAAGGTCTCCGAACCCGGTCTCGGCTGGGGCGGCACCAGCATTTCCGACCCACTGTCGATCCTCGGCGAGTGGAACGCCAAGAAAGGCGCGCGGCCGGGTCTGTCGCTGCTGATGGTGTCGACCACCGGCGAGCAGTTCGCCTATTACGAGCTCGATGACGAGCTGAAACCGGTGCAAAAACCTTTCCCCGAACGGCTGCAAAAGTCGGTCGGCCTGATCGAGGACAATTGCGAGCCGGCTTTGTGCACGGTGCTGTTCATCGGCGGTGCCGGCGGTTCGCTGCGGGCCGGCGTCACCGAAAACCCGGTCAATCTCACCCGCTCGGTTCAGGGCCTGAAGACCTATGTGACGGTCGGCGGCGCGCCGGTCTATGTTTGGCCGGGCGGCGGCATCACGCTGATGGTCGATGTCACACGAGTGCCGGAAGGCGCCTTCGGCTATGTGCCGACGCCGGCGCTGGTGGCCCCGATCGAGTTCACGCTGCGCCGCGACGACTATGTCAGGCTCGGCGGCTACGAGGCCGAGATACGCAGCGTCGAGGACATTGTCGCAAAAGGCGGTGAGTACCTGAATCCGCGCCGCGGCACCGGCGCCGAAGCCAACAATCCATGGCCGCCACTCGCGCAGCTACGTCGTGCCGGCCCGAACGGGGCCGGGTGATGCAAGGTCCGCAAGCCCATTGGCTGCAGGACGGCAGGCGGCTGCATCTCAACCACGGGCCGATCGACCTGATCGTCGAGGTTTTTGGTGAGGCGGATGAATGCCGCCGAGCCTATGAACAAGCCGTAGCGCGGTTCCAGACGATCCTGATGGAGCTGGTCGAGGAACTCCCCGAATTGCGGCTGCCGGCGTTTTTCCTGGCGCCGCGCACATTCGCCGGCCCGACGGCGCGCCGCATGGAGGCAGCCGTCATGCCCCTGGCGGAATGCTTCATAACACCGATGGCCGCCGTCGCGGGATCGGTAGCCGACGAAATGCTCGCCGCATTGCTTGAGGGTCGCAAGCTCGATCGCGCCTATGTCAACAACGGTGGCGACTGCGCAATCCATATCGGCAGGGGACAGTCGATGGGATTGGCGGTCGCCGGCACCGGCAACGGCATGGCCGACCGGATCACGATCCGCGCGGAAGATGGCGTTCGTGGCGTTGCCACCAGCGGCTGGCGCGGCCGCTCCTTCTCGCTTGGCATTGCCGACGCCGTCACCGTGCTCGCGCGGACCGGCGCCGAGGCCGATGCGGCGGCGACCCTCATTGCCAACGCAGTGGACCTGCCTGGCAATCCCGCCATCAGACGCATTTCCGCACATGAACTGTCGCCCGACAGCGATCTTGGCTCGCTGCTGGTGACCCAACACGTCGGCACGCTTGCACCTGGCGAAGTGGCGCAGGCGCTGGACAATGGCCTTGCCGTCGCCGAAGATTTTCGCCGGCGCGGCCTCATTGCCGGATCGGCGTTGTTTCTTGGCGGTGAGGCCCGCATCAGTGGCTCGGTTGCGCTTGCCGCGCCCAACAAAAGTTCGAGGGAGGAGGTTGCCCATGCCTGAGTTTCCGATCCGCAAGATCGCGGTGCTGACCGAAGAGATTTTTCACGAGGGCGGGCCGGTGGCCAGGGTGCCGCGCCGCCGCGCCGCCGCTCTTGCCGTGGTGAAGAACCCGTTCGCCGGGCGCTATGTCGAGGACTTGCAGAGCGCCATGGACGATCTGAAGCCGCTCGGCCTGCTGCTCGCCGACCGGCTGATCGCGGCGCTCGGCGGCGATGTCAAGCAGATCGACGGCTACGGCAAGGGCGCCATTGTCGGCACGGCGGGTGAGCTGGAACACGGCGCGCTGTGGCATGTGCCCGGCGGCTACGCCATGCGCGAGCGGCTCGGCGACGCCAAGGCGATGGTGCCCTCGGCCAAGAAGGTCGGCGCTTTCGGTTCGAAGCTCGACGTGCCGCTCGGCCACATCAACGCCGCCTATGTGCGCAGCCATTTCGACGCCATGGAAGTCGGCATCAGCGACGGGCCGCGCCCAGACGAAATCCTGTTCTGCCTCGCCATGACCTGTGGCCCGCGCATCCACAATCGCATGGGTGGTCTCGCGGCCGATGGCATCAAAGCCTGGGATGGCTTGCGGTGAGCGGCGAGGATAATCTGCTCAAGCTGGTCGAGGTCGAGGCGCCGGACGACCAGGATTACCTCCTGCAGGAGCAGGTCGGCTTCATCCTGCGCAAGGCGCATCAGCGCCATGTCGCGATCTTTGCCGCGCATATCGGCGACCTGACGCCGCCGCAATTCGCGGCGTTGGCCAAGCTGCGTGACGTCGGCGAGACCTCGCAGAACCAGCTCGGCACGCTGATCGCGATGGATGCGGCGACGGTGAAGGGCGTCATCGACCGGCTGAAGGCGCGCGGCCTTGTCGAGCTTTCCAGGCACGAGGTCGACAAAAGACGGCTTCTGGTCAATCTGACCGCGGCAGGCCGCGATGCGATCGAGCGCCTGATCCCGCTGGCGCGCGAGATCACCCAGGAGACGCTGGCGCCGCTCTCCGCCAAGGAGATCGCCACCTTCATGAAGCTGCTGGTGAAGCTGGCTTAGACCGCCGGGCGCCAAAAAGGCACCCGGCAGGAAGCTTGGCTCAGAGGCCGTTGTCCTTCAGCACCTGGGCAGCGTTTTCCTTGGTGATCTTCTCGGTCGGCAGAGTGATGGTCTTTTCGACCTTCTCGCCGTTGAGGAACTTGATCGCCTGGCGCAGGCCTTCGGCGCCGGGAGTGACATAGGTGAAGGTCGCCGTCAGCTCGCCCTTGTTCACCATCTGCACGCCTTCATTGGGCAGGCCGTCGATGCCGATGAACTTGATGTCCTTCTCGCGGCCGACATCCTTGGCGGCGAGATAGGCGCCATAGGCCATCGGGTCGTTGTGGCCGTAAACGAGATCGATCTTCTCGTTGCTCTTCAGCGCGTTGGCCATCAGATTGTAGGCCTGGTCCTGCTTCCAGTCGCCCGATTGCTGGTCGAGCAGATATTTGATGCCCGGTTCCTTGTCGGTGAATTCATGGAAACCGTCATGGCGGTCATGCGCCGGCTGGGTGCCCATGCCGCCCCAGATCTCGACGACGTTGCCTGCAGCCTTGCCCTTGCCGCCAAGCAGTTCGACGGCATATTCGCCGGCCGCGCGACCGATCAGCGCGTTGTCGCCGCCGACGAACTGCGTGTAGTCCTTGGTGTCGACATTGCGGTCGAGCACGAAGACCGGGATCTTGGCGTCGATCGCCTGCTGCACGACGCCGGTCAGGCCGGCAGATTCCTTCGGTGACACCAACAGCGCATCGACCTCCTGGCGGATCAGGTTCTCGACATCGGCGACCTGCTTTTCGGTCTTGTCCTCGCCGTCGGTGATGATCAGTTCGACCTCGGGATGCTTGGCGGCTTCGGCCAGGATGTCCTTGTTGAACTGCGCGCGCCATGGCTCGATGGTCGTCACCTGCGAGAAGCCGATCTTCCACTTCTTGTCCTGGGCGAAGACATTGCCGGTGGTCAGAAGCGCGGTGGTGGTCAGCAGCGCCGCGGTCAGGGCGGCAAGCTTCAGCATGTCACGTCGTTTCATTTTTTGTTTCCTCCGAGATTGAGAGACGGTGTCTCTTGCGACGGCCGCTTTGCCGCGGCCGTTTCCTTGTGCGCCGATTGCCCGCCGGGCAGGCGCAGATAGGCCAGGAGATCACCGGCATTGCGCTCCTGCACGAGCACGGTGCCGATGATGATCATCCCCTTCAGCACCAGCTGAAGGTTCGAATTGATGTTGTGGAGCTGCAGGATGTTGGAGAGCAGGCCGAAGATCAGCACGCCGCAGAACGTGCCGACGAGGCTGCCGCGCCCGCCCATCAGACTGGTGCCGCCGATGACCACGGCGGCGATGGCATCGAGCTCCAGCCCGGCGCCGGCATCCGGCTTGCCTTGCCGGTACTGTGCGACATAGAGCACGGCGGCGATGCCGGCGAGCAGCCCGGAGACAGCATAGGTAGCGATCTTGACGCGGCCGGCGGCGATGCCGGAGAGGCGCGCCGCCTCCTCGTTGCCGCCGATGGCGTAGACATAGCGGCCGAACGGCGTGAAGCGCAGCACCGCGCCATAGATCAGGATGGCGCCGAGGAAGAACAGGCCCGGCATAGGGATGATGCCGAACACCAGCGAGCGCAGGATCTCGAAATCGGCGGTCGCGTTGGAGCCGGTATAGACCGGCAGCACCGCATTGTTCTGGCCGGCGGTCAGCCGTGCGATGCCGAGCGCCGTCACCATCATCGCCAGGGTGACGATGAAGGGCTGCAGGCGCCCGGCAACGATGATGAAGCCGTTGAGCGCGCCGCACAGCAGGCCGACGCATGGCGCCACCAGCAGCACGCCGAACACGCCGAATTTCGGATCGATCTGCGGCAGCAGGTACCAAAGCGACAGGCAGCACAGGACCACGCCGACGACGGCGGGCGTGACCACCCCACGAATCCCGTCCAGCCTGATCTCGCGGAGGAGATCGGCGCCGGCGCGGGATTTTGCCAGGTTCTGGAAAATGAAACGGGTGACGACGAAACCGAGGCAAAGCGCCACCAGCGCGACGGTCGGCACGCCCAGCACGACGCCCGGCGTCACGCCTGGAACCGTCAGCAGCATGGCGCAGACCACCGAGCAGATAGCCATCAGCGAGCCGACGGAGAGATCGATGCCGCCGGTGATGATGACAGCCGTCATGCCGGTGGCGATCAGGCCGGTGGTCGACACCTGGCGCAGCACATCGAGCAGATTGCCGTAGGAGAGGAAGATGTTGTTGCCCTTCGAGCTCATCGGCGAGCCGAGCACGCCGATCAGGAAGATGGCGATCAGGCCCCAATAGAGCTTGGTTCGGGACAGGAGTTTCAGGGCAGTCATGCGGCTGGTCTCGATATGGTCCGACGCGGGGCGGCGAGGCGCATGATGGCCTCCTCACTGGCCGCGTCGCGGGAAAGAATGCCTGTCTGGCGGCCATCGGCCATCACCAGGATGCGGTCGGAGAGGTGCAGCAGCTCCGGCAGTTCGGAGCTGATGACGGCGATGGCGAGGCCGTCGCGCGCCAGCCTGAAGATCAGGTCGTAGATCTCGCGCTTGGCGCCGACATCGATGCCGCGCGTCGGCTCGTCGAGCAGCAGCACCCTTGGCCTGGTTGCCAGCCACTTGCCGATGACGACCTTCTGCTGGTTGCCGCCCGACAACGTACCGGCGGGCTGATCGATGTCCCGGCAGCGGATGCCGAGGGCCTCGACCGCCTGCCGCGCCAGCCCCTGCTCGCCGGCCAGCGAGCGGATGCCGAAGCGGGCCAGCGAGCCGACCAGCGGCAGCGCGACATTGTCCGCGATCGAAGCCTGCAGATGCAACCCTTGCGTCTTGCGATCCTCGGTCACCAGCGCGATGCCCAGCCGCCTTGCATCGCGCGGCGAACGGATATCCATGCGCTGGCCGTCGATACGGATTTCGCCGCCGGTGCGGCCATCGCTCGAACCGAAGATCGCTTCCAGGATCTCGGTGCGGCCCGAACCCAGCAGCCCGCCAATGCCAAGGATTTCTCCAGCGGCAAGATCGAAGCCGACGCCGTCGATCACGGTGCGCCAGCCATGCGCATCGGGCTTCGACAGCGACAGGTTTTCGACCGAAAGCACGGTCATGCCAGTGGTGTTGCGCTCTTCCTGGGAGGAAGCAAGCAGGTTGCGGCCGACCATCGCCGAAATGATCGCATCTTCGTCGAGCCTGGCCATCGGCTCGGTCAGCACATGGCGTCCGTCGCGAAACACGGTGACGCGGCCGGCCAGATGCATGACCTCGTCGATGCGGTGCGAGATGTAGACGATGGCGACTCCGCTGTCGGCAAGCTGGCGGATGATGCGGAACAGCCGCTGGCATTCGGCCGGCGACAGCGCCGAGGTCGGCTCGTCCATGATCAGGATGCGCGCCGACATCGACAGCGCCTTGGCGATCTCGACCAGTTGCTGCTCGCCGACACGCAAGGCGCCGACGCGGGCTTGCGGATCGAGTTCGATGCCGAGCCGCTGCAACAAAGCACCCGCCGCGCGGCTGCTTGCCTTGCGGTCGACGATCAGCCCGGCGATCAGCTTCTCGCGGCCGAGGAAAATGTTGTCGGCGACGCTGAGCTCGGGCACCAGGTTGAGCTCCTGATGAATGATGGCGATGCCGGCATCCTCGGCGTCGCGCACTCCGGCGAAGCTGACGGGGCGGCCATCGACGCTGACCGTGCCTTCATAGCCGGTATAGACGCCGGAGAGGATTTTCATCAGCGTCGACTTGCCGGCGCCGTTCTCGCCCATCAAGGCATGAACCTCGCCGCGCCGCAGCTCAAAGCCGACATCGACAAGCGCGGCGATGCCGCCGAAGCTCTTGGAAATGCGCTCGGCACTCAGAACGGTGTCCGACCGATCAGTCGCATCGTGCTGCGGGGAAAGGGAATTGCTCTCTTGCATGACAATGGCGGCCTCCCTTCCGTCGTCGTCAATTTCCCGCAAACGCTAATCTAAACGTTTCGATCATGTCAAGCCGATATAAGGTGCCGGGCGTTTGATGCAATTCGATTCTTGCTTAAAAGGACAGGATTCCGTACGTATTGGCCAGCAAGGGGTGGCGAAACGTTTCGAAAATGACAGCGTCAGGGCAAAAAAGACACCGCAAATCCACCGCGCCCACCATGCTCCATGTGGCTGAAGCGGCGCGGGTTTCTGTCGCCACCGTTTCGGCGCTGATCAATGGCACGGCGACGGTCAGCCCGGAACTTAGCCAGCGCATCGAGCAGGCGATCCGCGATATCGGCTACAAGCGCAACGCGATCGCCCGCAGCCTGAAGATGGGCACGACCCGCACCATCGGACTGACCGTGCCGCACATCACCAACCCGTTCTTCACCGATGTCGTCTCGGTCATCCAGCAGGCCTTCGACCGGGCCGGCTATGCCGTCATGCTGTGCTGCACGGACGAGGATTTGAACACCCAGGACGACCAGATCAGGCTGCTGCTCGACCGCATGGTCGACGGGCTGATCGTGGCGCGCGTCGGCGACGGCGCGATCCTCAAGCGGATCGTCGACGACGCCAACGTGCCGGTCGTGCTGCTCGATCGTATCTGCAAAGGCGTCGACACCGATGCCGTGGTGCTGGACAACCAGCGCGCGGTGTTCGACGCCATCACCTATCTGATCAATCTCGGCCACCGGCGCATCGGTTACATCACCGGCACCTCGGACATCTCGCCGATGCATGACCGCATGGCAGGATATCGCGAGGCGCTTCACGCCGCCGGCCTGCCGATCGCCGAAGAACTGATCCGCTTCGGCAATTTCCATGAGATCGACGGCTATACCGAAACCATGCAGATGCTTTCCTCGCATGATCGGCCAAGTGCTATCTTCTCGGCCAACAACCCGATGGTGATCGGCACCATGAAGGCGATCCGCGACATCGGCCTGTCCTGCCCGGAAGACATTTCGGTCGCCTGCTTCGACGACTTTCCATGGTCCGACGTGTTCCAGCCGCAGTTGACCACGGTGGCCCAGCCGGTGCAGGCGATCGGAGAACAGGCGGCCAATCTGCTTCTCGACCGTCTCGCCGGCAACAGGGACGCGCCGCCGCGCAAGCTTTTGCTCAAGGGTAGGCTGATGATCCGCAATTCATGCCGCCCGCTCGGGGCGATGGCGCAGAGCGTAAGCGCGTAGTCTTTCGCCAGCGTATATTCGTACCAGGAGTTGTCAGGCCGCCTGCGACAGGGATTTGTGCGCCTCGGCCAGGATCTCGAACGATCGCACCCGCGCCGCATGATCAAAAATCTGCGCGGTGACCATCAGTTCGTCGGCGCCGGTGCGGCGCACGAAGGCATCGATGCCTTGCCGCACCGTTTCCGGGGAGCCTACGACGGCGCAGGACAATGCCTGGCCGAGCATTGTCTTTGCCATGGGATCGAGATCGCGGTCATAGTTCTCGACAGGTGGCGGCAGCCGGCCGGCCCGACCGGTGCGCAGATTGACGAAAGCCTGTTGCAGCGAGGTGAACAACAAACGGGCCTCCGCATCGGTGGGCGCGGCGAAGACATTGAGGCCAAGCATGACATGCGGCTTGTCGAGCTGCTCGGACGGCTGGAAGCGCGAGCGGTAGACATCCAGCGCGTGATCCAGCTCCGCCGGCGCGAAATGCGAAGCGAAGGCGTAGGGCAGGCCGAGCATGGCGGCGAGCTGCGCGCCGTAGAGGCTGGAGCCAAGAATCCAGACCGGCACGTCCTGGCCTTCGCCGGGCACGGCGCGGATACGCTGGCCCTCCTCGGCCGGCTGGAAATAGCCCATCAGCTCGACGACATCCTGAGGGAAATTGTCGACCCCGGCCTCGAGATTGCGGCGCAAGGCACGGGCGGTGCCCATGTCGGTGCCGGGCGCCCGGCCGATGCCGAGATCGATGCGGCCCGGATGCAAGGCGGCCAGCGTGCCGAACTGCTCGGCAATCACCAGCGGCGAATGGTTGGGCAGCATGATACCGCCGGCGCCGACGCGAATGGTCTTGGTGCCGCCGGCGACATGGGCAATGACGACGGCTGTGGCCGCGCTGGCGATACCCGGCATGTTGTGATGCTCGGCCAGCCAGAAACGCTTGTAGCCCAGGCGCTCGGCATGGCGGGCAAGATCGAGCGAGTTGGCCAGCGACTGCGAGGCATCGCTGCCTTCGACGATCGGCGACAGGTCGAGAACGGAAAGAGCGGTCATGGGTGGGATCCTGTGTCAGGACCGCATGTAGGAAGCATCCGGCGGCGCCGCAAATTCAAAAATATTGATCAGCCTTTGACAGCTTCGGGGTCGGCGATGTCGTCCTCCTCGACGACAACCGCGTGCTGCGCGGAGAGAAAATTGCCGACATGGCTGAGCCCGTCGAAATGATCGCAGAATACCTTGATGACGACCAGCAGCGGCACCGCCATCAGGGCGCCGACGAAGCCCCACAGCCATGACCAGAAGGCGATGGCGATCAAGATCGCCACGGCGTTGATCTCCAGGCGCCGGCCGACCACCATCGGCGTCACGAACTGGCCTTCGACGATGTCGCACAAGATCACGAAGGCCGGCGCCAGAAGCGCGTAGAAGATGGTATCGAAGCTGATCAACGCCATGACCGTGACAAGCGCAATGGTGATCAGCGCTCCGACATAGGGCAAGAAGTTGAGCAACGCCGCGGCGGCTCCCCAGACCAGCGGATTGGGCATGCCAAGCGCCCACAGACCGAGAGCGATGACTGTGCCAAGGCCGGCATTGATGATGGTGACGGTGAGCAGATAGTGCGAGATTTCGCGCTCGACGTCATAGACGACGCGCAGCGCCCGTTTCTTTTCGCTGAGGCGGGCGAAGGACTGGATGATCTTTTCATAAAACATCGTGCCGGAGGCGAGCAGGAACAGCGACAGCACGAAGATGATGGTCAGGCCTGTTCCCGCCGACAGGATGTTGCTGGCGGCCGCCGACAGGATGCCGGACTGCGCCACCGCCACCCTCTGAATGCCCGGCTCCTGCGAAGTCTGGGTCAGCTGTTCGATCTGATGCGAAATCTGCATGATCTTCTCGAGCGGGCGGCGCAATTGTGCCAGCCGTTCGGCAAGTTGCTGGCCTATCGAAGAGGTGTTGTTGATGAGGTCGATGATCGGTCCGCTGAGCAGGTAGCCTACGCTGGCAAAGATGCAGATCGACACCAGCACCAGAAGGGTCGCCGAAATCACTTCGGAGATGCCGTGCCTGCGCAGGAGCCTAACGATCGGCGTCAGCGTCAGCGCCAGCAGGAAAGCCAGAATGACCGGCATGAAGAAAGCGCGAGCGAAGTAGAGTGCATAGATGGCCATGAACAGGAAAATGCCGACGAGCAGCGAACGCATCAGATGCGTGTCGGCGCGGGCCGCAACGCGCGAATCCGATTCGTCGGCGACGGCGTGAGCCAAGGCAGCGGGTTCGGTTTTCATGCTCACCCTCGAGCCGGCGCCCTCGGCGATCGGCTATTGCCTGCATGAACGCAGAGTTATGGGCGCAGGTTCCATGAGCCGGCTTCCGGAATGAGGCCGCTCGCACCGGACTCCGGGTCAGGCGACCGGCGCTGCCGGTGCCGGCTCAGCCTTGGCTGTTTCCTTGCGTACGATTGGCGCCACCCTGGTGCCGTAGAGTTCGATCGCCTTCATGATCTTGGCATGCGGCATGGTGCCGATCGCCATCTGCAGCAGGAAGCGGTCGTTTTTGAAGATCTTGTGCTGGGCGACGATCTTTTCGGCGACCTGCTCGGGGCCGCCGACGAACAAGGCCCCGTTCGGGCCGCGCGACTGGTCGAAATGCGCTTGGGATGTCGGACCCCAGCCGCGCTCGCGGCCGATGCGGTTCATCACCTCCGCCTGCGGGCCGTAAAAATCGTCGGCCGCCTGCTCGGTCGTCTCGGCGATGAAGCCGTGCACGTTGATGCTGGTGGCGAGGCCCGCCAGATCACTACCGGCGCGCTTGGCGGCTTCGCGGTAGAGATCGAACAGCGGCGCGAAACGCGCCGGCTCGCCGCCAATGATGGCGAGCGCCAGCGGCAGGCCGAGCGCGCCAGCGCGGGCGGCAGACTGCGGCGTGCCGCCAATGGCGATCCAGACCGGCAGCCTGTCCTGGAAGGGCCGGGGATAAACGCCGCGATCGTTGATCGGCGCGCGCAGATTGCCGGACCAGGTGACCTTCACGCTGTCGCGGATGGCAAGCAGCAGATCGAGCTTTTCGGCGAACAGCTCGTCATAGTCCTCGAGGTTGTAACCGAACAGCGGGAAGGATTCGATGAACGAGCCGCGTCCGGCCATGATCTCGGCGCGGCCTCCCGACAGAAGGTCGAGCGTGGCTAACTGCTGGAACACGCGCACCGGGTCATCGGAAGACAGAACGGTGACCGCGCTGGTCAGCTTGATGCGCTTCGAACGCTCGGCCGCCGCGGCCAAGGCCACGACCGGTGCGGAGGCGGCATAGTCGGGCCGGTGATGCTCGCCGAGGCCGAAGACGTCGAGGCCGACCTGGTCGGCCAGTTCGACCTCCTCGATCAGGTTGCGCAGCCGCTCATGCGGGCCGATTGCGCCGGGGCCCGGCTGCGGGCTGACGTCGGCGAAGGTGTAGAGACCGAGTTCCATCTAATGTCATCCTGATGTTGGAATTTGCCGCTAGACGTAGCCATCCGCCAACCTCGCTGCCAGAGGGGCGACAGTGAACAGTGCATGTCGTTTTCGACTCTATCTCTTCGTCGCAATTCCCAAGGGAAAGCGCTGCGCGCTTTTCCCGGGAAAACCGCTTCACACTTCTCCTGGAATTGCTCCAAAGGCGTCTCCCGGCTGCAACAGCCGACAATTTCATGGCTGCCATGCCGTTTTGGCGCTTGAACTCTCGGTTTTCGCGCGTATGTAAGCGTCGCGAATTGACTTCAGGGAAGTGGACTTGGCTATCTACAGGGAAAAAGACGTTTTCGAGCGGCGCAACGCCGCAAACGAGGCAAAGAAGGCGCTCCTCGAGCGCTTCAAGGCAAAGCCGGCGGCGGATGATCCCGCAGTGCTGGCGCGGCAGGCTGAACGCAAGGCTATCCTTGCGGCTCGCGAAATCCGCGAGGCCGAAAAGGCCCGGCTGAAGCAGGAGAAGCTGGCACGCGAAGCGGTCGAGAAGGCCGAGCGCGAGGCAGCAGCCGAAGCGGCACGTATCGCCGCCGAGGAAGCTGCACAGGCTGAGGCCAAGATTCGGGAATCCGAAGAGAACGAGCGCATCGCCCGTTTTCTGGCCGATGAAGCCGAGCGCAAGGCCAAGCGTGACGCGCGTTATGCGGCACGCAAGCAGCGCACCGGCAGGACGCCGCCGGGCTTCTCGGCCCGCTAGCCTCCAGGCTACGAAGCAATCGGCTTCGAGAATCAGGGTCGCCTCGCAGCGGCCCTGATTGTGTTTGTCCCATGCATGTCGCCCATAAGTGGTCCCGGTTTTGGGAGGACGACATGCATAAAACAAGAAGCGCTATCGGTCAGGCGGCGAACTTCAATCCCATGATGCCGCAGACAATGAGCGCAATGCAGGCCAGCCTGATCGCGGTGGCTGGTTCGCCGAGCAGCCAGATGCCGAGCAGTGCCGTACCGACGGTGCCGATGCCGGTCCACACCGCATAGGCGGTGCCGACGGGCAGCGCCTTCAGCGCCAGGCCGAGCAGAGTGAGGCTGACGACCATCGAGGCAACGGTCAGCACGGTCGGCACCAGCTTCGAGAAGCCATCGGTGTATTTGAGGCCGATTGCCCAGCCGATCTCGAACAGGCCGGCGAAAAAGAGAAGAATCCACGACATCGACAACGCTCCATCAGAGCATCGGGCCGAAAAGCGATTTTCGGCGTCCGACGATCAGTCAAACAATGGCGGGTCGTCCCGTCCGGATTTTGGGGAAGCGCGAGGTCGTCCCCGCCACGCCAAGATAGGAATTTCGAGCGCTCGATCAACAACGACCGGCAACAGCGCTGCCGGTCGCAATCCCATTTCGAAGCAAATCGGCCGGACTTACTTGTCCTTGAGCTTCATCGCCTTCACCGGCGGCGCCTTCAGGGCCGGAGCCGGGGCGGGCTTCTTGGCGTCCTTCTTCGGCTTGCGGGCTTCCTTGCCTGCCTTCATCGCACCTTTAGCCATGATTCGTTCCTCCTGATGTGGGAAGCGAAGTGAAACAAGAGAACCGCCGGACTGCAAGGGGTTAGCGACTGCTGCCGCCGTCAGCGGCTCGCTTTCAACCGGTTTCTAATTTGCTCGTAAACCATGGCGGTCCATGCCATGGTTGTCTTCGCACTGCAGCATCAACCCGTGCCTCCGCCCGGTGATCGTCAGGCAGGCCGTCAGGACGACAATGCGAATTCACATCGGCTGCGAGATGAGCTTCGACTTTCCGCAGGAAACGCCGCTCATCGCAATGCTGAATGTCCACTATTCGCGTGCCTCCGATCTCGAGCGGCCGGATTTCCTGATCTCCAACCCGCCGGTGCCGATCGAAAGCTATCGCGACAGTTTCGGCAACTGGTGCAACCGGTTCGTCGCGCCACCCGGGCGTTTCACCTTCGGCACCGACGCGGTGATCCGCGATCCCGGCACTTTCGAGATGGGCGACCTGATGGCCTGGCAGCACGAGGTGCGCGATCTGCCGGCGGACACGCTGCTGTTTCTGCTGCCCAGCCGTTTTTGCGAAAGCGACCTTCTGGCTGATGAAGCGTGGCGGCTGTTCGGCAACACGCCGCTGGGCATTCCGCGCGTGCAGGCGGTCTGCGACTTCGTCCACAATCACATCGTCTTCAACTACGGCAATGCTCGGCCGACACGCACCGCCGCGGAAGCCTATCGCGAACAGAGCGGCGTGTGCCGCGACTATGCGCATCTCGCGGTCACCTTCTGCCGGGCACTCAACATCCCGACGCGCTATTGCACCGGCTACATCAGCGACATCGGTATGCCGAAACCATGGGCGAGCATGGATTTCTGCGCCTGGATGGAAGTCTATCTCGGCGGCCGCTGGCATGTCTTCGACCCGCGCAACAATGCACCGCGCATCGGCCGCATCCTGATCGCCTCCGGCCGCGACGCCGCCGACGTTCCGTTGACCCATATATTCGGGCCGGGAACGCTTGCCGGCTTCAAGGTGTGGACCAGCGAGATCATCGAGTAGTCGTTCTGCCTACCAGTCTCTAACGACAGACCTCTTTAACGACCGCCGTTTTTGAACGAGCCAGCGGTTCACACGTTGTGGTGGCTGTGGAGCTTCTTCCATCTGACCATTAGACTGGGTGTGCATCGAATGGGGACAGCACCATGGCCGGGCACGGCGGCTCAAAAAAGGTGATCTACGCGGCGCTCGCCGGCAATTTCGCCATCGCGCTGACCAAGTTCGCCGCCGCCGCCTTTACCGGCAGTTCGGCGATGCTGTCGGAGGGCGTGCATTCGCTGGTCGATACCGGCAATGGCGGCCTGCTGCTCTACGGCATGCACCGTGCCGCCCGCCCGGCCGACCGGACGCATCCCCTCGGTCACGGCCGGGAACTCTACTTCTGGAGCTTCATCGTCGCGCTCCTCGTCTTCGCGCTGGGCGCCGGCGTGTCGTTCTACGAAGGCGTGATCCATATGATGGCGCCGGAGCCGGTCGCCAACGCCGAGGTGACCTACATCGTGCTCGGCCTTTCCTTCCTGTTCGAAGGCAGTTCGTGGTGGGTGGCGCTGAAAGAGTTCCGCCAGCAGAAGGGCAAGCAGGGCTGGCTGCGGGCGGTGCAGTCGAGCAAGGACCCGAGCGTCTACACCGTGCTGTTCGAGGACAGCGCAGCACTTCTCGGCCTGATCGTCGCGTTCGCCGGCATCCTGGCGGCGGAAGTTCTGGAGATGCCGGAACTCGACGGCGCCGCCTCCATCGGCATTGGGCTGATCCTGGGCGCGACGGCAATCTTCCTGGCCCGCGAAAGCAAGGGCCTGCTGATCGGCGAGCCGGCCTCGCTCGAGGTGCAGATGAAGGTGCTGGCGATCGCCCAGCAGGATCCGGCGGTGCAGCGGGCGAACGGCGTCCTGACCGTCCATATGGGGCCGGCAGAGATCGTCGCCGGCCTGAGCATCGAGTTCGAGGACCATTTGACGGCGCCCGAGATCGAAGCTTGCGTCGAGCGCCTGGAGGCGCAGCTGAAGAAGGAGATGCCGGAGATCACACGGCTGTTCGTCAAGCCGCAGACGTCAGGCACCTGGGAGCAGCGGCGCAGGCTGATCGAGAACGCATCCGATCCGGCTCTGGACTAGCGCTGCGCCATTGCCTCACGGTCTTCCCCCGCTAGGATTAAAGGGACTTTGGAGGAGCGAAGATGAAAATCGACGGCGGCTGCCATTGTGGCGCCATCACCTACGAGGCGGAGGTCGACCCGGAGAACACCGGAATCTGCCACTGCACCGATTGCCAACAACTGACCGGAACGGCTTTTCGCGTGACCGTGGGCGCGCCGGAAGGCCACTACCGGATCACCAAGGGTGCGCCAAAGGTCTATATCAAGACAGGATCGAGCGGCGACAAGCGCGCGCAGGGCTTTTGCGGCGAGTGCGGCTCGCATCTCTACGCGACATCGGTTGGCGACGGGCCGAAGGTTTATGGCATCCGGGTCGGCACGGCGCGGCAACGTGAACAGCTGGTCCCGAGACGGCAAAGCTGGCACCGCTCGGCGCTGCCCTGGTTGCCGGAATTCCCAGGTATGACGACCAAGGAAGAGCAGTAGGGCGGATCCGGCGCTGCTGCTCAGTCGTCGCCTTCGACGACCCTCAGCCTGAGCTGCCCGGTTTTCGAATCGGCAACGCGCGCGCCAGTATCGACTTTCGCGGCGGGAGCCCGTGACGCTGCGTCCGCGGCGGCATCGCCGTCGGGCTGCGCGCCGAACTCCAGCGCTTCGATCTTCTGGCCGCGCTTGGTGACCTTCGACGTCGAAACCAGGATGTCGTCGATGTCCTTGGCCGACTGGCCGAAATGGACCTGCAGCTTGCGCACCCGCTCATCGACACGCGCGACATCCTCCATCAGCCGAATGACCTCGCCCTGGATCAGATGCGCCTGTTCGCGCATGCGGGCATCCTTGAGGATCGCCTGGATGACCTGGATCGACAGCATCAGCAGCGACGGCGAGACGATGACGATTCGGGCACGGTGCGCCTTATGGACGATCGCCTCGAAATTCTCGTGGATCTCGGCGAACACCGATTCCGACGGCACGAACATGAAGGCCGTGTCCTGCGTCTCGCCCTGGATCAGGTATTTTTCCGAGATATCGCGGACATGGATCTCGATGTCGCGGCGGAAGGCCTGCGAGGCGGCCTTCTGCAGGTCGGCGCCGTCGGCGGCGCGGATGGCATTCCAGGCCTCGAGCGGAAACTTGGCGTCGATGGCCAGCGACGGCGCGCCGTTCGGCATCTTCACCAGGCAGTCGGGACGGCTGCCGTTCGACAGCGTCGCCTGGAATTCATAGGCGCCATGCGGCAGGCCGTCGGCAACGATCGCCTCCATGCGCGACTGGCCGAAAGCACCGCGCGTCTGCTTGTTGGAGAGGATCGCCTGCAGCTGCACGACCTGGCCGGCGAGCGATTGGATGTTGCCCTGCGCGACATCGATGATAGCCAGCCGCTCCTGCAACTTGGCCAGGCTCTCATGCGTGGATTTCGTCTGCTCGGTCATGGTCTGGCCGAGCCGGCCGGTCATGGTGTCCAGGCGCTGGCCGATCGATTGCGTCAGCTCCGCCTGCCGTGCGCCGAACACTTCCGCAATGGCGCCCATGCGACCCTGCATTTCGGCCTGGCTTTGCAGAATTCCGGCCATCCGCGCCTCGGCATCGCGGGCATGATCGGCGGCTTCCGCAGCCGCCACGGCGCGCGCCTTCGCCGACCGCCACAGCGCAACGACCAGCGCCACGAACAGGGCCAGAAACAGCAAAGCGCCGAAGGCCAGCGCATGGCCGAGCGTGATGGTTGTGGCGCCAAGCCGGGCGACAGGCTCCGAAAGGATGGTGCTCAAATCATTCATGTGGACAGCATAGACGATTCGCCGCGATAGCACAGATCAAAACGTGAACGAGCCTCATGCCAACCGGTTGACGCTTTTCGCTGGAGGTCTTACGTGGAACGCCATGCCGATCAAGCCGCTCATCATCCTTCCCGACCCCATCCTGCGCCAGGTTTCCCAACCGGTGGAGCGTGTCGACGCGCCCCTGCGCAGATTAGCCGACGACATGCTGGCGACCATGTATGACGCGCCGGGCATTGGGTTGGCGGCAATCCAGGTCGGCGAGCCGCTGCGCTTGCTGGTGATCGATCTCGCCAAGGAAGACGAGACGCCGGCGCCGCATGTCTTCATCAATCCGGAAATCCTGGAGAGCGCCGACGCGCGCTCGGTCTACGAGGAAGGCTGCCTGTCGATCCCGGATTATTACGCCGAGGTCGAACGCCCGGCCGCCGTACGGGTCAAATATCTCGACCGCGACGGCAAGCTGCAGGAGATGGAGGCCGAGGGCCTGATGGCCACCTGCCTGCAGCATGAGATCGACCACCTCAATGGCGTCCTGTTCATCGACCACATCTCGAAGCTGAAGCGCGACATGGTCGTGAAGAAATTCAAGAAGCTCGCCAAGGACAAAGCGCCGGGCAAGCTGGTGGGATAGGGCATGCTCTGTCGGAGCACGGCCCCTCCGCTCAGCCTCGGCGGTTCAGCTTCACGAACCTTCGATTGAAAATACCGACCTGCTGTGATATCAGTGATATCACGTAGGAGGTGTCTATGGGTGACATGCTGATCCGTGGGATCAATCCGGAATTGAAACGGCGTCTCGAGGAAAGTGCGCGGCTGAACAGGCGCAGCCTTTCGGAGGAAGCGGTCGTCTTGATACAGAAGGGTTTTGCAACACAATTTGCTGGCGCCGAAAAAGTCGGCGATCGCCTCTATTCGCTCGTCGGCGATGATCGTTTCACAAGCGACGAGATTCAGGAAATAGCGAGGTCGCGAAGTGAGGCCGATCGTGGGCCGCCTGATTTCCGTTGACCGAAATGATTATACTGGACACCAACGTCATATCGGACGTGCTATCGCGGCAACGGAGCAAAAACGTTCTCAACTGGTTGAATGGCCAAGAGCCTGCGACCCTTTTCCTCTCCACCATTGTTTTTGCAGAGCTCTATTTCGGAGCCTACCTCGTTCAGGAGGCCATCCGGCGGGATGGTCTTCTCCAAAGCATTTCGAGGATCCGGGGCGAATTTTCGGGTCGGATCCTGGTTTTTGGGGATCTGCCCGCAGAACACTATGGCCGCATTGCCGCGGCAAGACGACTCGCTGGCAGACCTGTCGAAACCAAGGACGCGATGATAGCTGCGATCTGCCAGGTGCACGACGCCACGCTTGCCACCCGCAACGTTCGAGACTTCGACGGACTTGACCTGAAGCTGGTAAACCCGTTTGAAGCCTGAGCTGACTTCCCGGCGCAGGTAGAGAGAAGGTCTCGGAAGAAAAATGCCCCTTCGCGTCATCTTCATGGGCACGCCGGAGTTTTCGGTGCCGACTTTGCGCGCGATCGCCGAGGCTGGCCATGAGATATCAGTCGTCTATACCCAGCCGCCGCGCGCTGCCGGACGGCGCGGGCTGGAGCTGACACCGTCGCCGGTGCAGCGCGAGGCGGAGCGACTGGGCATCGAGGTGCGAGCGCCGGTTTCGCTCAAAGGCGAGGCCGAGCAGACCGCCTTCCGTGCCTTGCGGGCCGACGTCGCTGTGGTCGTCGCCTATGGCTTGCTGCTCCCGAAGGCGGTTCTGGAGGCGACCCGGCTTGGCTGCATCAACGGCCATGCGTCGCTTCTGCCGCGCTGGCGCGGGGCCGCGCCGATCCAGCGCGCCATCATGGCCGGCGACCTGGAAAGCGGCATGATGGTGATGCGCATGGAAGAGGGGCTGGACACCGGCCCGGTCGGGCTGATTGAAAAATGCGCCATCGAACCCGATATGACAGCCGGCGATTTGCATGATCGGTTGATGAGCGTCGGTGCTGCCTTGATGGTGGAAGCGCTGGCGCGGTTGGAAGGGAACACCCTGACATTCACCACACAAGCTGTGGAGGGGGTGACCTACGCCAAGAAAATCGATAAATCCGAGACTCGCGTGGACTGGACTCGCTCAGCAAGTGAGGTCCACAATCATATTCGCGGCCTGTCGCCCTTTCCCGGCGCCTGGTCGGAGATAGGAATTGGCGGCCGCCGGGAGCGGCTGAAACTGCTTCGCTCGACGCTGTCGCAAGGCCTGTCGCTTTGGGAAGAGTTGGGCGAGTCGGGAGGAATTCTCGATGACCGGCTGACGGTCGCCTGCGGGGCAGGCGCGATCAGGCTGGTCGAAGTTCAACGGGCGGGCGGAAAGCCCGCTGCCGCGTCGGAATTCCTGCGCGGGGCCAAGATCGAAAAAGGACTGAAATTCTCATGAGCATGATGTCGATACGCGCGGCAACGCCGCGGGATCGCGAGGCCATCCGCCTCGTCGAGGAACACGCTTTCGGCCAGCAGGCGGAGGCCGGTCTGGTCGACGCGCTGGTGACTGGCGGCAACGCTGTTGCCGAACTGGTGGCGGAAGAGGACGGCCAGGTGGTCGGCCACATCCTGTTTTCGCGGCTGTTCGTCCAGAATGGCGGCAAGACCTTCGCCGCCGTGGCGCTCGCGCCGCTGGCGGTGGAGCCCTCGTTCCATGGCAGCGGCATCGGCGGCGCGCTGATCCGCGAGGCGCATATCCGCCTCAGGGATGCCGGCGAAACGCTGGCCGTGGTGCTCGGCGACCCCACCTATTACGGGCGTTTCGGATATAGCCACACGCGTGCCGAGAACTTCGAGAGCGAATACCAGGGCGAAGCGCTGCAGGCGCTGGCTTGGGGCGACGCGCCTGACGCCGGCAGGCTGGTATACGCCTCCGCCTTCACCGCTCTCGCCGCCTAGAACAGTCCACCGTTTCATGGAAACGGCGAACTGCTCTACCTCTTTGTTTGAACGCAATTCCGAACGGAAAACCGTTTCACACTTTTCCTGGAATTGCCCGAGGCGAGAGCTCTAGTCGCAAATGCCGCGTTTTCGCCTCGACATCGAATATGATGGCAGCCTGTTTGCCGGCTGGCAGCACCAGGCGGATCAGCCTTCGGTGCAACAGGCGATCGAGCGGGCGATCGAAAAATTCTGCGGCGAAGCGATCAGGCTGCGCGCCGCCGGCCGCACCGATGCCGGCGTGCATGCGACAGCGCAGGTGGCGCATGTCGATCTCGTCAAGGCGTGGCCGGGCGACAAGGTGCGCGATGCCGTCAACGCCCATCTGCAGGCGGCCGGGGCGCGCATCGCCATCTTGAAAGCGACGGTCGTTTCCGACAGCTTCGACGCCCGCTTCTCGGCCATCGGCCGCCACTATCTCTACCGCATCCTAAACCGCCGTGCCCCGGCCGCGCTCGACAAGGGCAAGGTGTGGTGGGTGCCGAAGCGGCTCGACGCCGGCGCCATGCACGAAGCGGCGAAAGTCCTGCTCGGACGGCATGACTTCACCACCTTCCGCTCGACCCAGTGCCAGGCCAACAGCCCGATCAGGACGCTGGAACGGCTCGATGTGAGCCGACAGGGCGACATAGTCGAGGTCAGGGCTTCGGCGCGCTCGTTCCTGCACAACCAGGTGCGTTCGATGGTCGGCTCACTGAAGCGCGTCGGCGACGGCGGCTGGAGCGCGGCCGACCTGAAAACGGCGCTCGAGGCGCACGACCGCGCCGCCTGCGGCCAGGTGGCGCCGCCCGACGGGCTGTTTCTCACCGGTGTCGATTATCCAGTCGAGACGAGCCCGGACAGGCTCTGAACTCCGACATCGTCCGGCACGGTGATGCCGAGCAGCGTCTGCAGGCCGAACAGCACCAGCAGCGAGGCGATGAACATGCCGACGAAAACGGCGGTGCCGACCGATGCGCCCCTGCCGATCGTGGCGTTGGTCATGCGCCAGGTCAGCACCATCGACAGGGCAAACAGGAACAGCGACACAAGGCTCGCAGCCTGGCTTGCGGACGACAGGAAAAGCCGGATCAGCGCCGAGGGCAGCATCAGCCAGGCGGTGATGGCCGAAGCCCAGTTGCTGGCGACGACGTAGTGGACGAAGCGGCCGCCGATGCCGGCGCGCGGCGCGATCAAAGCGAGCGCAACCAGCGGCAGCACCCAGGAGCCGATGTCGACCGTCGCCAGGCGCACCAGCATGCTGAAGCGCCCCGCGAAGGCGTCGGGATCGCCGATTTCGTTGGCGATGCCGACCCAGCCGACGATCAGCGCCGGTGCTGCAACGACAATGGCGAAGAAGGAATTCCAGAAGCCGTCGGCCGATAGGTCGAGCAGGCGCAGGCCGTCGACCTTGCCGAGCATCAATCGCCAGGCGCCCGTCAGCGAAGCTTGGGTTTCGTCCGCCGAAAGCATGCCGTTCAGCCCTGTCCGAACCAGTCTTCTATGAAGCGCTGGTAAATTTGCGTCAGCGTTTCGAGATCGGCAATGGCGACGCGCTCGTCGACCATGTGCATTGTCTTGCCGACCAGCCCGAACTCGACCACCGGACAATAGTCCTTGATGAAACGCGCGTCGGACGTTCCACCGGAGGTGGACAGCGTCGGCTCCTTGCCGACCGCCGACTTGATCGAGCCGCGCAGCGTTTCGATAAGCCTGTCGTCGCGCGTCAGAAAGACATGGCTAGGCCGGTCGCGCCAGACGAGCTCGTAGTCGACCGGCGTCTTCTTGCCCTGCCGGTACTTCTTGCGCCTGGCCGCCTGGTCGAGCCGGTTGTGGATCTCGGCCTGCAGGGTCTCGTCCGTCCAGGTGTCGTTGAAGCGGATGTTGAAGGTCGCGGTCGCTTTGGCCGCAATGACATTGGTGGCGGGGTTGCCTACATCGATGGAGGTGATCTCCAGATTGGTCGGCTGGAAATCCCTGGTTCCCTTGTCGAAAACCGGATGCAGCAAGGCGTCGACCAGGCTCATCAGCCCGCGCACCGGATTGTCGGCAAGCAGGGGATAGGCGACATGGCCCTGGCGGCCATTGACGGTGACGGCGCCGGACATCGAGCCGCGGCGGCCGATCTTGATCATGTCGCCGAGAGCGTCCGGATTGGTCGGCTCGCCGACGACAGAGGCATCCCATTTCTCGCCCCGCGAAGCCGCCCATTCGAGCAGCTTCACCGTGCCGTTGATCGCGGGGCCTTCCTCGTCGCCGGTGATCAGCAGCGAGACCGACCCTTTCGGACCGCCATTGGCCTCGACATGGCGCGCCACGGCGGCGATGAAACAGGCAATGCCGCCCTTCATGTCGACGGCGCCGCGGCCATACATCTCGCCATTGGCGATCTCGGCGGCGAAAGGCGGATGCGTCCAGGCGGCTTCGTCGCCGACAGGCACCACGTCGGTGTGTCCGGCGAACATCAGATGCGGGCCATTGCCGGAGCGCCTTGCATAGAGGTTTTCGATATCGGGCGTGCCGTCTTCGGAAAACACCGGCCGATCGACCAGGAAGCCGAGCGGTTTGAGCATCGTCTCCAGCGCGGTCAGCGCGCCGCCCTCAGCGGGCGTCACCGAAGCGCAACGGATAAGGGCGGCGAGGTTTTCGGCGGGATCGGTCGGCAGCGTCATGGCAAAAGCGATAGTCGAAAGCGCAGGGCCTGTCACGGCCAGACATAGGGGCCAGCGTCATGGCTGGCGATACCGCCGATATTATGGTTTTCATGTCTTATAGTTGCGACCCGGCGCGGGCGGCAGGATGGCAGACAAGCACAAACGGATCGTCATAGCCGGTGCCGGCAGCATCGGCTGCTATGCCGGCGGCTGCCTGGCGCTGGCCAACCGAGAGGTCATTCTGCTGGCTCGGCCTCGCATCGAGGCAGCGTTGCGGCAGGGTGGATTGCGGGTCAGCGACCTCCAGGGCCCCGATCGCTCGATCAAGCCCGAGGCGCTTGTCGTCACCGCCGATCCGGCCGTCGCCCTGCCGCCGGCGGACGTGATCTTGGTCACGGTCAAGAGCGGCGCCACCCAGGATATGGCGGACCTCATCAAGGCCCATGCCCGCCCCGATGCCGTGGTGATCAGCCTGCAGAACGGTGTCGGCAATGCCGACAGGCTGCGCGCTGAACTTGCCGGACGTACGGTGCTGGCCGGCATGGTGCCGTTCAATGTGGTGCAGTCGCCGGACAGCGAACTGCCGCTGCGCGTTCACCGCGCCAGCGACGGCACGGTAATGGTCGAGGATGGCGACGCCGGCTTGGCCGACCTGCTTGGAGTCGAAGGGTTTGCGGTCGAAACCCGTGGCGACATGAAGGCTGTGCTGTGGGGCAAGCTGCTGATGAATTTGAACAACGCACTGGTGGCGCTTTCCGGCCTGCCGCTGACGGCCGAACTGGCCGATCGGCGCTGGCGGCTGATCCTGGCCAGCCAGATCGACGAGGCGCTCACGGCGATGAAAGCGACCGGCATCGAGCCGGCGCGGATCGCCGGCCTGCGGCCGGCGCTGCTGCCGAAGGTGCTCAGGCTGCCTGACTGGCTGTTCAAGCTTCTGGCGCGGCGCATGCTGGCGATCGACGCGCAGGCGCGCTCGTCGATGTGGGACGATCTTCAGCGCGGCCGGCCGACGGAGATCGACGACTTGCAAGGCGCCATCTTGCAGCTGGCGGGGAAGGTCGGCACGCCCGTGCCGACGGTTCAGCGGATCACCGCCTTGGTGCGCGCGGCGGAAGCGGAGCGGCTTGGCTCGCCGGGCCTGCCGCCGGAGCAGGTTGTTGCACCGGCCGGCCGTCGATCAACGTGATCTTCTGCCAGATTTTCCGCGACAGGTTTGACGCCAGGTTCTCGATGTCGTTGACGCCGTCGATGACCACGTCGTCATTGACCGACTGTGCGAACAATGCGGCGATCTTGCCCGTGATCGACAGCATTTCGGAGCAATAATCGAGGTAACGGGCCAGGTCGGCGGCATTGGTGATGCGGGCGGGCGAATGCGACGTCGGCTTGAAATCGGCCGACAGCGCCGCCGGATCCTTGGTCAGCTGATGCATGTCGATGACGTGGATCAGCGAGCGCAGGCCATGCAGCTGGCGAAAGACCTGCTTGCGCTTGATGCGCTCCTCGGAGCGGATCAAGGCGAGAAATCCGACAATGGCGAGGATGAACATGTTGAGCGAAGCTTCGATGCCTTGCACCGACTGGACGGCATCACCGGGTTTGGAAATGCGGTCGAATGGCAGGACGGTGCCGACGAAGATGAACATCAATGCGCCGGCAACGACAGCGGCGACGATGAGGCCGCGCAGCCACCAGATCGGCGCTTCCAGGGCCTTGGCGCCCTGTGCCAGATCGCGCGACAGCGAGACCAGTTCGGCGGCAACGCCGCGCAGGCCGGCCTTGGGGAAACGCTCCGCAACACGCGTCTCCAGCCGTTCCGCGGTCTCGATGATCAGCTTCGGATCAAGCGTGCGGTAGCGCATGTCCGATCGGCCCTCAGGATTGTTCCGGCTCGTTGGTGCGCCGGCCATAGCGGTTGGGTCCAGGCTGCCCCGGAAACAGGCACAACACAAGGAAGGCGACGATCGAGACCACCGGCACGAACAGGATCAGCGCGGCAATGCCCGGCTTGTCCAAATCGTGCAGCCGCTTCACCGCCAGGGCGATGTTCGACCACAGCGAGGCGATGAAGGCGACGAAGAAGATGAACGACCACATGTTGCTCTCGGCCGAACCTTCCGGCACCAGCGTGAAGCGGTAGAGCGGGAAGGCCTGGATGATGGCGACGAGCAACCCGCCAAGAAAATAGGCCGCGCGACTGACGCGGCCCGAGGTTTTGAAGAAAAGCCAGGTGAGATCTGATCTGTCAGGCAAGCGGGTCCGGTCCATATTGATTGGCGCCCCTGGCGCCTTCGAGAATGCCGCATTCCACCAGAAACCAGATCGGGCCGATGAGCGGCACCAGCATGATCAGGCTCCACCAGCCCGACTTGCCGCGATCATGCCAGCGCTTGGCGTAGACTGCGAGTGCGAAATAGATCGAGGCCAGAGCGATGAGAATGCCGATGATGCCGATCTGGGCGCCACTGGCGGTGGTGATGCGTGTACCGAGAATCGCATCGAGAATAAAGGCAACGATGCCAATGACGATGAAAACGCCAATCGCTGCCCAGAACTTGCCACGGTTTATGCGACCATCAAAACTTGTGAGCAGATCCTTCCAGTCCATGTCACCCCTCCATGTTGAACCAGCGCGACCGATTGTCGCGCCGGCGGAAGGTGCGCTCGCTTTGCGCAAAGATCAATCGCGCAGCAATTCGTTGATCGAGGTCTTGGAGCGGGTCTTGGCGTCGACACGCTTGACGATGACGGCGCAGTAGAGGCTCGGACCTGGCTCGCCGTTAGGAAAGGACTTGCCCGGCATCGTTCCGGCGACGACGACGGAATTCGGCGGCACTTCGCCATAGAAGATCTCGCCGGTGGCGCGGTCGACGATCTTGGTCGACTGGCCGATGAAGACGCCCATGCCGAGCACCGAGCCTTCGCGCACGATGCAACCTTCGACCACTTCCGAACGCGCGCCGATAAAACAATTGTCCTCGATGATGGTCGGGCCGGCCTGCATCGGCTCCAGCACGCCGCCGATGCCGACGCCGCCGGAAAGGTGCACGTTCTTGCCGATCTGGGCACAGGAGCCTACCCCGACCCAGGTGTCGATCATGGTGCCTGTATCGACATAGGCGCCGACATTGACGAAGGACGGCATCAGCACGGCGCCCGGCGCGATATAGGCCGAGCGACGCACGATCGACCCCGGCACGGCCCGAAAGCCCGACTTTTCGAAATCGACAGCGCCCCAGCCATCGAACTTCGACGGCACCTTGTCCCACCACATCGCTTCGCCGGGACCACCCTTGATGATCTCCATCGGATTGAGCCGGAAGGACAACAGCACGGCCTTCTTCAGCCACTGGTTGACATGCCACTTGCCGTCGGCCTGCCGCTCGGCGACGCGGACGGCGCCGCGGTCGAGCAGGTCGAGCGCCGACTGGATGGCATCGCGCGTTTCGCCGCGCGTCGCAGTCGAAATCGCGTCGCGTTCCTCGAAGGCCTTCTCGATGGTCTTTTCGAGGCTCGCCAGATCGGGCTTCGACATGAATTCGCTCCATTACCAAGCTGTTAAGGGGCTGCGCCTTAACCTGTTTTGAAAGTCGCGCGGACCCCCATGCATGCTTCGCATGCTTGCGTCTTTGCATGTAGCAGGTTCTTGTCACAAAACCGCGGGACACTTTTGCGGAACCTGCTTATGTGAAGCCTTGGTGAGGGTCAATCGCGGCTGCGTCATGGGGCGGCGCAAGTTAAGAATTTGGACGGGTAGAGCGTATGACACCTATGGAAAAGGCGGGCTGGACGCCACTGCCGCATTCGGACGAGGATCTGGAGCGGTCGAAGAGTGTGCCGGACACGCCGCAGACGCGTGCCGAAACCTACCGGCTCGCCTGGAACGATCCCGACTTCATGACGCGGCGCGAGTTGCGCGCGGTCCGGCTGCAACTCGAACTCCTGAAACCGGAGATGATCCTGGCCGAACGCGGTATCCGCTCGACGGTGATCCTGTTCGGCGGCGCGCGCCTGCCGGAACCCGGCGGCGAGGCCTGGGCGGCCAAGAACGAGACGCAGAAGAAGAACCTCGAGGAAAACAGCAAATACTATGAGGAGGCGCGGAAATTCGCCCGCCTCTGCTCGCAACAGTCGGCTACCTCCTATTACCGCGAATATGTCGTGGTGACCGGTGGCGGGCCCGGCGTGATGGAAGCGGGAAACCGCGGCGCCGACGATGTCGGCGCGCCGTCGATCGGCCTCAACATCGTCCTGCCGCACGAGCAGGCGCCGAACATCTATGTGACGCCGGAGCTCTGCTTCAACTTCCATTATTTCGCTATCCGCAAGATGCATTTCGTCATGCGCGCCAAGGCGGTCGCGGTGTTTCCGGGCGGCTTCGGCACGATGGACGAATTCTTCGAGACGCTGACCCTGATCCAGACAGGGCGCATGGAGCGCGTGCCGGTGATCCTGTTCGGCAAATCGTTCTGGAAGCGGGCGATCGATCTCGATTTCCTCGCCGAGCAAGGCACGATCAGTCCCGGTGACCAGGACATCATCGACTTCGTCGACACCGCCGATGAAGCCTGGGGGATCATCAGCCGGTTCTACAAATTAGGGGAGTAGGGGAGTGGAATTGAAGAACTGACGAATTGAAGAACTGGGGGAATTGATCCGTAGAGACCGTCCTTCATTCTTCAATTCTTCAATTCTTCAATTCCCCTCTTCCTTCCCCCTCCACAATCGCCGTCAGAAACCCCGCCAGATCGTCGGTGACGAAATCGACGTCGTCCTCGTTGGTCGGGTCGCGCTCCCAGATCTCGGCAAAGGTCGGCTCGAAATTGCGCGGCACGATAAGCACCGTGGTCATGCCGAGCGACTTCGGCACCGACAGGTTACGGGCAAGGTCTTCGAACATCACCGCATTGTGGCCGGTGACGGCGTGCAGTTCGGCGAACTTCTCGTAGGTCTGGCGCGCCGGCTTGGGATTGAGCCCGGCGGCGACGATGTCGAAGATGTCGTCGAAATGGTCGAGGATGCCGAGTTGGCGCGCGGTGCGCTCGGCGTGCCTGCGGTCGCCATTGGTGAAGATGAACTTGCGGCCCGGAAGCTGGCGGATGGCGGTGCCGAGAACGGGATCGGGCACCAGCCATGAATAGTCGATGTCGTGGACCTTCTCGAGGAAATCGTCGGGGTCGATGCCATGACGTGTCATCAGGCCGTTCAGCGTCGTGCCATATTCGCGGTAGAGTTCCTTCTGCAACTTGCGCGCATCGTCGCGCGGCAATGCCAGCAGTTCGCCGACATAGGCGGTCATCTTGACGTCGATCTGCGAGAACAGATTCGAATGATGCGGATAGAGCGTGTTGTCGAGATCGAAGACCCAGTCGGTGACATGGGCGAAGCGGGCGGGGTCAGGGAGCGTGGTCATGGGCTCCTTATGGCATGAAACGCGCATTCCGAAAGCGACTTTATCCACAACTTCTGCTCGTTGAGGTTGCGTAAATCGCCTCACGATTCAAATTTTAGGCATCTGGGAAAGGTGGCCTTCAGGGCTTGCTGGCAGAGAGGCAGTCTTGTGGGAGCAAGCGATGAACAGCATAATTCTGAGATCCGCCGCCGTTGCTTTCGCCTCAGTCGCGGCCTCTCTCCTGCTGACCCTGATCATCGTTCCGGCCATGGGATTTCCGGTCAACCGCACGATCTGGCTGACCTCCACCCTCTGTCCGCTGGTGCTGGCGTGGGCCGCCAGCGCAAGCACTTTCTGGCAAAGCGACAGGCTGAAAAACGCGCATCGCGATCTCGCCCGCGCTCATGCCCAGCTCGCCGCCGCGCAT
Source organism: Mesorhizobium sp. M0618 (assembly GCF_040320765.1). Lineage (NCBI taxonomy): Bacteria > Pseudomonadati > Pseudomonadota > Alphaproteobacteria > Hyphomicrobiales > Phyllobacteriaceae > Mesorhizobium > Mesorhizobium sp. M0618. The sequence continues at coordinate 294,803 of NZ_JAMYQH010000001.1, forward strand.
CGCCGACTGGCGGAAAAGGCGAGCCGCGACGACATGACCGGCATGCTCAACCGGGAAAGTTTCTTTGCCGCGCTTGACGGTTCGCGCCGCAAGTCCGATCGCGGCGCGCTGCTGATCATCGACGCCGACCACTTCAAGACCATCAATGACAATTTTGGCCACCTGACAGGCGATGACGCGCTGCTTTTGATCGCCAGCGCGATCCAGCGCGGCGTGCGCAGCGGCGATGTGCTCGGCCGCATCGGCGGCGAGGAGTTCGGCGCCTTCCTGATCGGCGCCACCGAGCAGGAGGCCAAGCGCGTCGCCGAGCGCATTCGCCGCGAAGTCGAGCTGATCCGCTTCCGGCCCGTCGACGAGCGGACCATCCCGCTCACGGTCAGCATCGGCGGCACTGTCTGCAGCGAGGAAGCCAGTGTGTCGGAGCTGATGCGCGCCGCCGACCGGCGCCTCTACCAGGCCAAGCACCAGGGCCGTAACCTGACGATCATCGACACCGGCATTTCCGAGGCGGCGTGATCCGATCTGCCGCAACCGGCCTGTTAAGAAAACTCTAACCCTGTTTGCACTCGGTTGTACCGCTTAGCCGGGTTTTCACTGCTTTGCGGCCAGACTTGGCACGATACTGGCTTCCACGGTGATGCATGTGTCGTTCCGGGAATTGCCGTTCTGGGAACGCCATGCAGTGCCGAAGCCCAGCCGAGAGACCAGCCATGAGTTTCATCATCAAAAGAATGTCACGCCGCGCGCTCATGCAGGCGTTGATCGCATTGCCTGCCCTGTCTTTGTTCCGCAGGCTGCCTGATGCCGATGCCGCCGATCCAGAGCCTGACCCGAACGAGATCGTCGAGGTCAATGGCTGGATCCTGAAGCGGAGCGACCTGGCATGATCTTCGACAGCTACCAGGCGTATCGCGCCGCGAACTTCACCCCGAAGGTCTGCATCCTCGGCTCCGGCCCGGCCGGTACCACCATTGCCCGCAAGCTGGGCGCCGCCGGCATTCCGGTGGTGGTGATGGAAGCCGGTCCGCGCGAATTCAGCGACGACTCGCAGGATTTCTACCGGGGCAGCACGGTCGGGGATTTCTATTTCGATCTCGACATAACCCGGCTGCGGTTCATGGGGGGCAGTTCCAACCACTGGGCAGGCTGGTGCCGCGTGCTCGACAAGCAGGATTTCGAGCCGAAGGCCTGGGTACCCGACACGGGCTGGCCGATCCGCCACACCGACATCGAACCCTATCTGCCGGAAGTGCGCGACATTCTCGACCTTCCTGCCCTCCGGCCCGATATGCCGATCTCGGACGACATTCGCTGGGTGCAGCTGATCAAGAGCCCGGCCGTGCGCTTCGCCGAGAAATTCGGCGATGAACTCGACAAGGCCACGAACATCGCGGTGGTGCTCAACACTTGTGCCACCGAACTTGCCGGCGACGGCAGACGCGTGACTGGCGCCAGACTGTGGTCGAACGGGCAGGATGCCGGCTCCTTCAGCGCCGACTATTTCATCGTCTGCACCGGCGGGCTGGAGAATTCGCGGCTGCTTCTGTGGTCCAACCAGCGCTCGAACGGCGGCGTCGTGCCGAATGCGACGGCGCTTGGCCGCTACTGGATGGAGCATCCGACCTTCGAGGGCGGCAATGCCATCCTGACCGACTACAACGCGTTCGAGGTCGATGCCGTCAACGAGGCCTTCTTCTCGCCGACACTTGCCGCCATGGAGCGGCTGCAGATCATGAATTTTGGCATCCGGCTGATCGAGACGCCGTATCCCGGCGTCAAGAGCCTTATCGCCGACCTCGCCTGCACGGCGCCCGACATGGCCGAGTGGATGTCCTCCAAGCTCAACCAGAGGCTGCGTTGCGCCGCCCAGCTCTACGTCGCCTGGGAACAGGCGCCGCTGGCATCCAACCAGATCGAGTTATCGAAGACCGATGTCGACCACGCCGGCGTGCCGCGCATCGAGCTACACTGGAAGAAATCGGAAATGGAGCGCCGCACACTGCTCGAAGGGCTCAGATTGTTCGGCAAGACACTGATCGAGAAGAATCTCGGCCGCGTGCGCATTGCCGATTGGATCAGCAACGGCCAGGACTATCCCACCAACGACGAGACGGCGGGCCATCATCACATGGGCGGCACGCGCATGGGCACCGACGTCACCAAAAGTGTTGTCGACGCCAACTGCAAGATGCACGGCATGGACAATCTCTATGTCGGCGGCTCCTCGGTGTTCTGCACGTCAGGTCAATGCAACCCGACGACGACAATCACCGCGCTGGCCTGCCGGCTCGGCGACCATCTGAGCAAGGTGGTCACCGCCTGACGGCTGCAGGGCAACGTGCTGCCTAGAGCATCGCCGGGTCAAGCGCCGGCTGGTCCTTGCGCCGGGCGACGATCGCCTCGAAATCGGCGGTCTGGAAGGCATCGCGCAAGGCGTCGAAGGACGGCAGCACGAAATAGGCGCGCTGGAACTTGTCGATCTCGTAGCCGGTGCGCATCACCGTTTCCAGGTCGAAGGGCACGTGGTGGGCGTCCTTGCCTTCGACCGCGAACTGCAGCTCGGTAAACGACGACATCAGGCCGGCGCCAAAGGCCTTTAGCGGCTGGCCGGCCTCCTGCATCAGGCCATATTCGGCCGTGTACCAGTAGAGCCGGGAAATCATCTCGTCGCCACCCAGCGCGATGATGTCGCCGGCCTTCTCGCCATACATCTGCATGAAATCGGCGAACACCGGTTGCGACAGCGCCGGCACGTGGCCGAAGAAATCATGGAACATGTCGGGCTCGACAATGTAGTCGAGCTCCTGCCTGGTCCGCAGCCAGTTGGTGACCGGGAAGCGGCGATCGGCGAGATGATCGAAAAACGGGGCCGCGGGAATGAGCCCCGGCACCGCGACGATCTGCCAACCGGTCAGTTTGCGCAGCTTGGCGCTGACCTCGTCGAAATCGGGAATACGGTCGAGCAGGCCGAGTTTTTCGACGCCGTCGAGATAGGAATGGTGGGCGAGCTTGCGCGTCAACTTGGTCTGGCGGTCGCACAGCGTGCGCCACACCGCCTGCTCTTCTTCGCTGTAATCGTAACCCTGCGACACGGTGAAATCGGCACGGCAGACCGAATAGTCGCCGCGCAATCCTTGCGCCGCGCAGTCGCGGGCGTATTCGGCAACGCTCATCGTCGTCATGGTTTTCTCCTCGCAAATCATGAATGGCAGACGTGCCGAAAGGCTACCCGGATTTGCCGAGGGAAATCGGTTTTGATGATGGCTCGAACGGAATATTCGAGATAATATCCACTCACAAAACCCTCTCTCGGAGTGAAAATGCCTCAGTTCGACGATTTCGAGATCAAGATGCTCGATGTCCTGCAGCGCGACGGGCGCAAGCCGGTTTCCGAACTGGCGCAAGAGATCGGCCTGTCGACGACGCCGTGCGCGCGGCGTTTCGAGGCGCTGCAGGATGCCGGCATCATCAAGGGTTTTGCCGCGGTGATCAGCCGCCGCGCGGTCGGCCTGATGGTCGAGGTGTTCATCCAGGTGCGCCTGGTGAGCCACAGCGACGGCTCGCCCGAAAGCTTCATCGCCGCCGTGCAGCGCATGGACGAGGTGTCGTCGTGCTGGACGATGACTGGCGACCATGATTTCCTGCTGCATGTCATGGTGCCGTCGGTCGACGAGCTCAACGCCTTCGTCATGCATCGGCTGATGCGGCTCGACGGCGTGCGCGACGTCCACACCCAGCTCGTGCTGCAGAACATCAAGGGACCCGGCCACGTGCCGCTCGCCCACCTCCGGCGGTGACAATGCCTGCCTTCGCACTCCCTTGGGGAAAAACTGCACGCAAACTGCTGAAACGGGCCAAGCGCGTGTCCACATCGCCGGCCAGCTTGCGCGGACCAAATGCCCAAGAGGTCCGCCATGAAAATCGTCCTGATCAATCCGCCGCACACCGCCATCGGCAGCCGCGTGCCCGACGATCATTTGCCGCCGCTCGGCCTGCTGGCGATCGGCGGGCCGCTGATCGATGCCGGGCACGAAGTACGGCTCGTCGACGCCGAGTTCGGGCCGATGCCGCTCGATGACGTCGTGCGCAACGCACTGGAGGACCACCCCGACTTCGTCCTGATCGGCCATTCCGGCTCGACCTCGGCGCATCCGACCGCCTTGCTGATCGCTGAGCAGATCAAGCAGCGGGAGCCGGCGACCATCATCATCTATGGCGGCGTTTTCCCCACCTATCATTGGCGCGACATCCTGTCCGCAACGGATACATTCGACTTCATCGTGCGCGGCGAGGGCGAAGCGACCGTCGTGGCGCTGGTCGAGGCGCTGGAAAAGCGCCAGCCACCGGCGAGCGTGGCCGGCATCGCCTATCGCGACGATCTCAGCCGTCCCGTCGCCACGCAACCGGCCATGACCATTGCCGACCTCGACGCCTACCGCGTCGGCTGGGAGCTGATTGAGCACTCGCGGTACAGTTACTGGGGCGGCAAGCGGGCCGTGGTCATGCAGTTTTCGCGCGGCTGTCCGCATCTGTGCAACTATTGCGGCCAGCGCGGCTTCTGGACCCGATGGCGGCATCGCGACCCAGTGAAGTTCGCCAAGGAGATCGCCTGGCTGCACCGCGAGCACGGCGTCGAGCTGATCAATCTCGCCGACGAGAATCCGACGGTCTCGAAGAAGGCCTGGCGCGTCTTCCTCGACGCCCTTATCGCCGAGAACGTGCCGGTGCTGATCGTCGGTTCGACCCGCGCCGACGACATCGTGCGCGATGCCGACATCCTGCATCTCTATCGTAAGGCCGGTGTCATCCGCTGGCTGCTCGGCATGGAAAACACCGACGAGCAGACGCTTCAATTGATCCGCAAGGGCGGCAGCACCTCATCCGACCGCGAGGCGATACGGCTGCTGCGCCTGCATGGCATCCTGTCGATGGCGACCTGGGTGGCCGGCTTCGAGGATGAGGGGTTTCGCGACCTGTGGCGCGGCTTTCGCCAGCTCATCGCCTACGACCCCGACCAGATCCAGGCGCTTTATGTGACGCCGCATCGCTGGACGCCGTTCTTCCGCATTGCGCGGGATCGCAAGGTGATCCAGCAGGACGCGCGCCTGTGGGACTACAAGCACCAGGTGCTGCAGATGACGCGTCTGAAACCCTGGATGCTGTTCTTCAGCGTCAAACTGATCGAGCTCGCAGTGCAATCGCGGCCCAAGGCGCTGGCGCGCATCCTGTTCCACAGGGATCCCGAGCAGCGGCATTCGATGCGCTGGTACACGCAGATGGGCCGCCGCGTCTGGTTCCGCGAGGTCTGGGGTTTTCTGGTCCGCGACGTCAGGGTGAAAGACGGCCCGACGCTGGCTGAATTCTGGGGCGCGCCGCAGGACGCCGAGGAGGAGTCAATGACCGTTCGACGCCCAGCGCGCAAGCTGACTCTGCCTGGGACCGCGATTCGTCGAATGCCTGACCGCGCAAATGAGCTTGGCCCGCAGCCGATACTATCCTGAAAATAACATACGCTGCGTATGCATATTGACATACGTCGCGTATGCACCCACATCGCGCATGCGGGGCGTATGTCAAAAATCACCCCGGATTGGTGGAGCGCAGCGATCCAAAACCCCGAAGCCTTGCGAACGGCTCTCGCCCTCTCGGCGACGCCACGTCGCGATCGTCGGGAGGTCGGACCTGCCTTGTCTAGATGGAGTGAAACTATGACCAAACGCGACGCGATCTTCCCTGCTGGCCGGCAGGCTCTCTACGAGATCAACCGCTATTCGGCGGCGATCCGCTCGGGCGACCTTCTGTTCGTCTCCGGCCAGGTCGGCAGCCGCGAGGACGGATCGCCCGAGCCGGTCTTCGAAAAGCAGGTCCAGCTGGCCTTCGACAATCTCGCGGCGGTGCTGAAGGCCGCCGGCGGCACGTTCGACGACATCGTCGACGTGACCACGTTCCACACCGATCCGGCCGCGCAATGGGAGGCGATCGATGCCGTTCGAAAGAAGGTATTCGGTGAGCCGCCTTACACGAACTGGACCGCGGTTGGCGTGAACTGGCTGGCGGGATTCGATTTCGAGATAAAGGTCATCGCGCGCCTTCCCCAATCTGCCTGAACGACCGGCGGCGGACGATCAGCAGATCGGCCGCCGCTCAGGGGACGATCAACGTGCCGGCGCCGTGTTCGGTGAACAGTTCCAGCAGCACCGCATGCGGCGTCTTGCCGTTGAGGATGACGACGCCTTCGACACCGCGTTCGATCGCTTCGATGCAGGTCTCGACCTTGGGGATCATGCCGCCCGAGACCGTGCCGTCCTTGATCAGCGCCTTGGCCTCGGCCACGGTCAGTTCGTCGATCAGCTTCTTGTTCTTGTCGAGCACACCCGGCACGTCGGTGAGGAACAGCAGGCGCGTCGCCTGGCAGGCGCCGGCAATGGCGCCGGCGAAGGTGTCGGCATTGATGTTGTAGGTGTGGCCGTCGCGTCCTGGCGCCACCGGCGCCAGCACCGGGATCATCTCGGAGCGTGCCAGAAGATCGAGCAAGGTGCGGTCGACCTCGACCGGCTCGCCGACGAAGCCGAGATCGAGCACGCGCTCGATGTTGGAGTCCGGGTCGATCATGGTCTTGCGGGCCTTTTCGGCGAACACCATGTTGCCGTCCTTGCCGCACAGGCCGATCGCCCATTCGCCCTCGGCGTTGATCAGTGCGACGATCTCCTTGTTGATCGAACCGGCCAGCACCATTTCGACGATCTCGACCGTCTTCTGGTCGGTGACGCGCAGGCCGCCCTCGAACTTCGATTCAATGCCCATCTTGGCCAGCATGGCGCCGATCTGCGGGCCGCCGCCATGGACGACGATCGGGTTGACGCCGGACTGCTTGAGCAGCGCGATGTCGCGCGCGAAGGCCTTGCCAAGCTCGATGTCGCCCATGGCATGGCCGCCATATTTCACCACGACCGTCTTGTGCTCGTAGCGCTGCATGTAGGGCAGCGCCCGCGACAACAGGGCTGCCTGCATTTCGGCGGTGGCGGTTATTTCCGTCATCGGCTTGGTTCCCGGCTTTTTATTTTAAGCATGTCGTTGTCGCAAAACCGCTGGACCCTTTTGGGCGACATGCATCAGGTAAGGACGGCGGCGTCTTAGCGGGAATTGGCGTCGCCCGCAAATGGCTTTGCAGTCATATTCGAGCGCTTCACGACCTCGTCATTGTGGCGGCACCATCAGCGGCGCCCTGCGGTCCAGCCAACCCGAGATCTTCTCCATCTGCGCGGCGAGCGACAAAAGCGTCTCCTCGCCGCCCGGACGGCCGGCCGCCTGGACGCCGAGCGGCAGGCCGGCGTCAGTCACATGGACCGGCAGCGCGATCGACGGCTGGCCGCTGACATTCTGGATCGCCGGCCAAGGGGTGAACCAGAGGCTCTTGTCCATCAGCTGCCCGAAGAACGGCTTCAGCTTCAGCAAAGGCGTCAGATGAAGCTTGTCGAGCAGGTTCTCGATGAGTTCGTCGGCGCCTTTCGGATCCATGGCGCCGCAGGCGAGCGGCGGGTGGGCAATGACCGGCATCAGCACGGCGTCGTACTGCACGGTCTCCGAAATCAGGCGTCGCGAGGCGGCATGCAGCCGCTGCAGGTCGGCATAGGTCTCGCCGGCCGACACCAGTTCGCCGAAGCGGGCGAGCACGCGCGTCGCCCGCTCGATGTCGCCGGTAACGGAGCGCCCGACACGCAGCGCTTCGGCGCGCATCGTGCCGGCAACGGCGGAGGCAACCGTCCTGCAGAAATCGGCGAAGAAATCGCGGCCGATAAAGGGCAGGTCGATCTCTTCGACCGTGTGGCCGCCCTCGCGGGCAAGCGCCACCGCCTTGTCGAGCGCCTTGAGCGTCTCGTCCGAGATCGGCAGGCCAAGCGGCGATTTGCGGTACACGGCCAGGCTGAGCTTGCCGGGATCGCGCGCGGCGGCAGCCGCGAACGTGCCTTTCGGCGGCGGCGCGGCATAGGGCGACAGAGGATCGGGGCCGTGGGTGAGGTCGAGCAGCAGCGCGCAATCGCGCACCGAACGGGTGAGCGCATGATCGACGACCATGCCGTACCAGCTTTCGCTCACCAGCGGCGTCAGCGGTGTGCGGCCGCGCGACGTTTTCAGGCCGACAAGCCCGGTGCAGGCGGCAGGCACGCGAATCGAGCCGCCGCCATCGGAGGCATGCGCCACCGGCACGACGCCGGCTGCGACCAAGGCTGCCGAACCGCCCGAAGAGCCGCCGCTGGTATGGCCGGTGTTCCACGGATTGCGGGTGATGCCAAAGGCCCTGGATTCGGTCATCAATCGAAGCCCGTGCTCCGGCGATGCCGAGGTGACGATCGGGATAAGCCCGGCAGCGAGATAGCGGTCGGTCAGCACCGAATTGACATCGGCCAGCCATGCCGGAATGCGGCTGCCGCCATGCGTCGGCACGCCCTTGATGGCGATGCCTAGATCCTTGATGGCGAAGGGAACACCGGCCAGCGGCAGCGAGCGGTCGATGGTCTTGGCGCGGGCCCGGGCGGCATCGTAGAGCGGTTCGGCCGTGGCATTGATGTCGGGACGGGTGGCCTCAGCGCGGGCAATCGCGGTGTCGGTCAGCTCGACGGCCGAAACGTCGCCCTTGCGGACCAGATTGGCGAGGCCCGTGGCATCTTCTTCCCAAAGGATCCGTTCGACCGACATGCGCGCTCCCCATCATTGAGGGCAAGCTAGCCAGTGGCGATTCCATTGGCAATCGGTGGACGGATCCGGGCTGGCGACACACAAAAGCTTAGGCGTGCACAAGATTATTTCCGCCGTTGCAAATACATCGTAATCGCCTAACTTGCCTGCAATGACGCCGCAGGACATCACCAAGCTGATCGTTCGGACTTCGATGAAGGATCGGGCCGCGTTCGATCTGCTTTACCGGCAGACCAGCGCGAAACTTTTTGGCGTCTGCCTTCGTGTCTTGAACGACCGGGGAGACGCGGAAGAAGCGCTGCAGGAAGTCTTCGTCAAGATATGGACGAAGGCGGATCGTTTTGCGGTCTCCGATCTAAGCCCGATCTCCTGGCTGGTGGCAATCGCGCGCAACCATGCGATCGATCGCATACGAGCGCGGCGCAAGCCTGCCGCCGACATCGATGCCGCGCTCGACGTGGCCGATCCGGCGCCGGGGCCTGAAGCGATGGCGGTGGCGGGAGACGAATCCGAACGTATCCACCATTGTCTCGATGAGTTGGAGAAGGACCGGGCAGCCGCCGTACGGGGGGCCTATCTCAAGGGCGAGAGCTATGCCGAACTGGCGGAGCGCCATGGCGTGCCGCTGAACACGATGCGGACATGGCTGCGCCGCAGCCTGTTGAAACTCAGAGAATGTCTGGAAAGATGACGCTGGCAGAAGACACAGGACCGGAACGTGGAGGCGACGACCTGCTCGCCGCCGAATACGTTCTCGGCGTGCTCGATGCCGACGAACGCCAGATCGTCTCCCGCCGCATCGATGCGGATACGGTTTTCGCTCGTCTTGTCGAGAGTTGGGAGGTCAGTCTCTCACCGCTTGCCGCCGCCTATCGGGAAGTCGAGCCGTCGGTTTCGGTGAAGACCGCTGTCGACCGCCGCCTGTTCGCCAACGCTGCCGCCGTGACCACGCCCGCCGAATCGCGCGGCGGCCTGTGGTCCAGCCTGGCCTTCTGGCGCGGCCTTGCCGCGGCCGCGGCTGCGGCACTGGCGATTTACATCGCCGTGCCAGTCCTCAACCCCCCGGTCGAGCAGCCGCAGGCGCGCCTCGTCGCTTCGCTGGCCGCCGAAGGCAGCGACGTCAGATATCTCGCCGTCTATGATGCCGCGCATCACGAAATCGGCCTGTCGCATGTCTCCGGTGAGCGTGCTTCCGGCAAGGACTTCGAGCTGTGGATGATCGAGGGCAAGAACCCGCCGGTGTCGATGGGCGTCATTCCGGCCGGTGCTACGGCACATATTGTCGTCTCGCCGGCGGCCCAGCAGAAGCTTGCCCAAGGCGCGGTGCTTGCCGTCAGCCTCGAGCCGTCAGGCGGTTCGCCGACCGGACAGCCGACCGGACCGGTAGTCGCCGCCGGCGACCTGAAGAGCATCTGACCGGCTCCGCGCGCTTGAAAAATCACAAAAGACTATCATAAGTCTATCCCTCACTGAACATGCCCATAGACAGCATGTCGGCCGCGACCGATTACTTGGGAAATCCGCCGGGCGCGTTAGATAAAATAAAAAATCACGATATTTCTGAAACTCGGGCGATTTTGTCCCGTATCTCCTCGCGTCCCCAAAAATGGGAAGAGAAAAACCCGAGGAGTTCGACATCATGCGTAGATACGTCACCCTTTTGCTCGCCGGTACGATCGCCGTTTCGGCCCTTGCCACCGCCGCCTATGCTGAAAACCCGATGGTTGGCGGCGCCGCGATGTTTGCCGACAAGAACATCGTCGAGAACGCCGTGAACTCGAAGGACCACACCACGCTGGTCGCCGCCGTGAAGGCCGCCGGCCTTGTCGAGACGCTACAGGGCGCCGGTCCGTTCACTGTGTTCGCTCCGACCAACGAGGCCTTCGCAGCCCTTCCGGCCGGGACGGTCGAGACGCTGCTCAAGCCTGAAAACAAGGACAAGCTCACCAAGATCCTCACCTGCCATGTCATCGGTGCCAAGGCGATGGGGGCGGACGTGGCCTCGATGGCCAAGGCTGACGGCGGCACCCACAAGGTCAAGACGGCCGGCGGCTGCGAGCTGTCGCTCAAGGCTGACGGCGGCAAGGTCACCGTCACAGACGAGAACGGCAATGTCGCCAATGTGACGATCGCCGATGTCGAACAGTCCAATGGCGTCATCCACGTCATCGACAAGGTTCTTTTGCCGAAGATGTAACAAGGGGCTTGCTGCCGGCGAACTGGCAGCAAGGGCCCTCCGTCGATTGCACGATCCCGCTCTGTGATCCGCAATTGACCCGCGCACTCCGCGCCTCCCACATTCGGATGTGGGCGGGCGCGGAGTGTTCGTTCGAGGGGCTTCCGTCACCGGCTTTTGATTTCCGCGCGACGGTATAGTTTGGCAAAAGGACATCAGGAGGAACTGGTCATGAACCGTCGCGACTTTCTTTTGAGCGGTGCCGCCGCCATCGGCGTCGTCGGGATCGCGGCAACGATGCTGCGCATGGGCGATCCGCAGGCAGCACAGGCCGCCGAAAAATTCGAAGTCACCAAGACCGACGCCGAGTGGAAAGCCATCCTGTCGCCTGCCGCCTTCAACGTGCTGCGCAAGGAAGGCACGGAGTATCCCGGCACCAGCCCGCTGCTCAACGAACACCGCAAGGGCATCTTCGCCTGTGCCGGCTGCGCCCTGCCGCTCTATTCGTCGGAGACGAAATTCGATTCCGGCACCGGCTGGCCGAGCTTCTGGCAAGAGATCCCCAAGGCTATCGGCACGACCGTGGACCGCTCGCTCGGCATGACGCGCACCGAGGCGCATTGCCGCCGCTGCGGCGGCCATCTCGGCCACGTCTTCGACGACGGTCCGGCGCCGACCGGCCTGCGCCACTGCATCAACGGCGTCGCGCTGACCTTCAAGCCCGCCACAGCCTGACAAATTCCAACTGGATATGAAAAACTCCGGGCTTGCGGGCCCGGAGTTTTTTGCGCGGTCAGAGCTTTTTCAGGCGTGGACTGGAGGAGCTTCCCGAAACAGCTGCCCACGTATCAGTGGCCGCCGCCGCCACCTCCGCCCGCCGCGGCCGGCTTGCGGATCAGCATGGTGAACATGCCAAGCGTCGCAAACAGCACCGTCAGCATGAAGAACACATCCATGAAGGACAGCAGCGCCGCCTGCTGCTGGACCATGCCAGACAGCTTGGAGATCGCGGCACTTGTCGCGTCGAGGCCGGGGGTTTGCTCGAAATTGAGCGTCATGTTCTGCAGCTTGGTCTGCGCGGCTTCACTGCCCCATTGCACATGTTCGGAGAGCCTTGCGTAGTGGAAGGCATTGCGGTCGATCAGCACGGTATTGATCAGGGCGAGGCCAACCGCACCGCCAAGGTTGCGGGTGAGGTTGAACAGGCCTGAAGCGTTCTTCAGCCGCTCGGGCGGCAAGGTGCCGAGCGCGATGTTGTTGATCGGCACCATGCACAGCATCATCGAACAGCCGCGCAGGATTTGCGGGATGAGCAGCTCATAGAAATCCCAGTCGGCGGTCAGATGCGTCATCCACCAGGTGCCGGTGGCGAAGCCGAAGAAGCCGATCATCATCATCAGCCGCGGGTCCATCTTATTCGACAGGATGCCCGAGATCGGCGCGGTGAAGAACATGGCCAGGCCGCTGACGAACAGCGCCTCGCCGATCATCATCGAATCGTAGCCACGGATGCGCCCGAGATACACCGGGTAGAGATAGGTCAGGCCGTAAAGGCCGATGCCTATGACGAAGGAGAACAGCGAGCCGAAGGCGAAGTTGATGTTGGTGAAGGCCTTCAGGTCGACGATCGGCTCCTCGGCGGTGAACGCCCGCCAGAAGAACAGCACCGCGCCGATGGTCATGACAATGGCGCAGATGAAGACGCCCTGATCCTGCATCCAGTCATTGTTGGGACCCTCCTCGAGCACATATTCCATGCAGCCCAGGAGAGCCGCCATGCCGGCGAGGCCCCACCAGTCGAACTTGCTGAACAGCTTGAGGTTGGGTTTGTCGAAGTCGATCAGCGTCCAGGCCGCCGCTGTGACCAGGATGCCGGGCACGACATTGACCAGGAACAGCCAGTGCCAGGACATGGCATGGCTGATGTAGCCGCCGACAGTCGGGCCGATGGTCGGCGCCAACGTCGCCACCAGGCCGATCATCGGCGAGACGAAGGCGCGGCGCGAGGGCGGGAAGATGGTGAAGGCAGCGGCGAAGACGCTCGGGATCATGCCGCCGCCGATGAATCCCTGGACGGCGCGGTAGACGATCATCTGGTCGATGTTGGTGGCGGTCGCCGCCAGCGCACTGGCCGCGGTGAAACCCGCCGCCGAGATCGTGAACAGCACGCGCGTCGACAGCATCCGGCTGAGGAAGCCTGACAGCGGGATCATCACCACTTCGGCGATCAGATAGGCGGTCTGCACCCACGGGATTTCGTCGGAGCTGGCGCTCAGGCCGGCCTGGATTTCCGACAGCGAGGCGGAGACAATCTGGATGTCGAGGATGGCCATGAACATGCCGAACACCATCGCCAGGAAGGCGATGACGCGCCGCGTCGAAATGGTGTCAGGCACAGCCGGCCTCGCCGGCGGCGCTCCTGCTGTCAGGGTTGCGGTTGCCATGGCATTGCTCCCCGGCGGCCGCTCAGTTCGACGCTGCCGCTGATGCCGAACCAGATGGGGCGGTACGGCTGTCGACGGCGACGACGACGCTCAGGCCGGCGCGCAGCTTGCCGCTCTTCAGCGCATCGGCGGGCACATCGATGCGGACCGGAACGCGCTGCACGACCTTGGTGAAGTTGCCGGTGGCGTTTTCGGGCGGCAGCAGCGAGAACACGGCACCCGAAGCCGGCGCCAGCGACGAGACGGTCCCCTCGAAGTCCTGGCCGTCGGTCGCATCGACCGAGATCTTGACCTTCTCGCCGGGCACCAGCCGGGCAAGCTGCGTCTCCTTGAAGTTGGCGACGATGTAGAGCTTGTCCATCGGCACGATGACGGCGAGCTTCTGGCCGGGGCTGACAAGGTCGCCCTGTTCGACCGAGCGGTTGCCGACGATGCCGTCATAAGGCGCCTTGAGCACGGTGAAGGAAAGATCGCGCAGCGCCTTGTCATGGCTGAGCTGCAGGGACGCCAGCGTGCTCGCCGATTCCGCGCGTTGCGCCTGCAGCACGCCGATATTGGCCTGCGCGGCGGCGATCTGTGCGTCGGCGCCGACAAGGGCGGCATCGGCTTGCTGGACCGCCGTCTGGGCGTCGTCCAGCTGCGCCTGCGTGCCGACATGGGTCTTGAGCAGTTGCGAGGCGCGCGCCGCGACCTTGGCCGCATTGTCGGCGGCGGCCTGATCGGCGACCTTCTGCGCCTGGGCCTGCTGCAGCGAGGCGCGGGCTGCTTCGGTCTGGGCGTCGATGCGGTCGAGCGTTTTGCTCAAGGTGGCGATCTGCGCCTCGGCCTGGGCGACGGCAATCTTATAGTCGCCGTCATCGACGACGAGCAGCGGATCGCCGGCCTTGACCAACTGGTTCTCGCTGACCTTGACCTGATCGACATAGCCGGAAATCTTGGGCGAGATGAACGCCATGTCCGCCTGGACATAGGCGTCGTCCGTCGAGATCATGAAGCGGCCCGTTGTCCAGTAATCGTAACCGTACCAGGCGCCGGCGCCGAGCAAGGCAACGCCGATGATCGGCAGCAGAAATGAACGAACCGAGCGCTTCTTCTTGACCGGAGCCTCTGCCGGCGGCGACGAGACGGGCTGGACAGGCATATCCGGCGCTTCCGTAGCCGGCGCAACCTTGGCGTTGGGGAAGGGACGGACTTCGGCTGTGGTCGGCGCGTTCGAGGACATGACATCTCTCTAAAGTTATAATATGATACTGAACCGTTCGGTTCGATCCGGCCGTTGACATAGCGCGTAAAGAGGACCATATCAAGGGCAATCGAACCGCTTGGTTCGAATTATTTTCGAGGTGTGACTTTCATGGCCGAGACCCCGCCCAATGTCGAAAACGAGTCGTGCGACGACCTGTTGGAAAGCTTGCGCCGTGGCCGCCCGGCCGCGGGGCAGGATCCGGTCAAGCGCAGCCAGATCATCGACGGCGCCCGTCGTGTCTTCATCGACAAGGGCTTCGAAGCCGCCTCGATGAACGACATCACCCGCGAGGCCGGTGTCTCCAAGGGTACGATCTACGTCTACTTCGCCAACAAGGAGGAGTTGTTCGAAGCGCTGATCGAGGAAGAGCGCGGCACCATCTTCAAGAACATGTATGACGTGCTGGACAATGCCGACAACCTGCGCGAGACGCTGGTGAAGTTCGGCAAGGTGCTGGCCCTCAAGATCACGTCGGCCAAGGTCATCCAGGCACAGCGCACGGTGATCGGGGCATCCGACCGGATACCCGACATGGGCGCGCGTTTTTACGAGCGCGGTCCCAAGCGTGGCCACGACAAGGTCGCGGCCTTTCTCAATGCCGCCATCGAGCGCGACCTGCTGCGCATCGACGATGTCGATCTTGCCGCCTATCAGTTCACCGAACTGTGCCTTGCCGGTCTGTTCCGCCAGTGCATCTTCGCCTACCGCACGAAAGCCCCGACCCCGGACGAGATCGATCACATCGTCAGGTCAGGCGTCAGCATGTTCCTCAGGGCATACGGCACCGAAAGGCTTGTGGCGGAAGAAGGCCATCAGACGATTGCTATCGAGGCCAAGCCTTAACCCAGTTCTAAGGTGTGTTGAGATTCAGGTCAGGCCGAGCCGAAAACGGTGGCTTTCGAGAACCGGAGCGGAGCGGACATTCGGGTCCGTGAGCACCGGAAGCGCAGAAAGCCGTCGTTTGCAGGCCGGCATCACCTGAATATCGACATAGCTTAGCCGCCATTGGCGGCAAGCACGATGGCCGCCTGCAATTCCTGAAGGCCCTCGCCTTTTTCCGAAGACGTCGCCAGCACGAACGGGAACGCCGCCGGCCGCTTCTTGATCTTTGCCAGCGTCTCCTCGATCAGCCTCGGCACGCCGGCAGTCTTGATCTTGTCGGTCTTGGTCAGGACGATCTGGTAGGACACCGCCGCCTTGTCGAGCAGCGACAGCACTTCATCGTCCTTGGCCTTGATGCCATGACGGGCGTCGATCATCACATAGACGCGCTTCAGCGTGACGCGGCCCTTGAGATAGTCGAAGACCAGCTTGGTCCACTCGTCGACTTTCTCCTTCGGCGCGGTGGCGTAGCCGTAGCCGGGCATGTCGACCAGCGCCAAGGGCGGCAGGTCGGCGCCCTCACCCGAAAATCCATCTGGCACGAAATAGTTGAGCTCCTGGGTGCGCCCCGGCGTGTTGGAAGTGCGCGCCAGCCCCTTCTGGTTGACCAGCGCGTTGATCAGCGACGACTTGCCGACATTCGAGCGGCCGGCAAAGGCGATTTCCGGCGGCCCTTCCGGCGGCAAGAATTTCATGGCCGGCACGCCGCGGATGAAGATCCATCCTCGCGTGAACAGTTCGGTGCCGATTATGCTGCTGTTCAGAGCGTTCAAGCTGCTGCCTCCAGAAGAGAAATATTGGCACCCCGGATAGCATCGAGGTTGCGGCTGACCTTGTCCACCGGCCAGTCCCACCACGCCACCGCCAGCAGCCGCCTGATTGTCCGGTCGTCGAAACGCATCTTTACCACCTTGGCCGCGTTGCCGGCGACGATCGCATAGGGCGGCACGTCGTGCGTCACCACCGATTTCGCGGCAACGATGGCGCCGTGGCCGATTTCCACCCCGGGCAAGATCACCGCCTCCATGCCGATCCAGACGTCGCTGCCGACAATGGTGTCGCCGCGCACTTCCCTGGACCAGGTCGCCGGGTCAAAACCCTTTTCCCAGCCATGGCCGAAAATATTGAACGGATAGGTCGAAAAGCCGGACATAGCGTGGTTGGCGCCGTTCATGATGAAGCGCGCGCCCTCGGCGATGGCGCAGAACCTGCCGATGATCAGCTTGTCGCCAATGAACGGATAATGGTGCAGGACGCATTTTTCGGCGAATTTGTCCGGACCGTCGGGGTCGTCATAATAGGTGAAGTCGCCGACCTCGATGTTCGGCGCGTTCACCAGCCCCTTGAGGAAGCCGACGCGGGTATGCATCGGGATCGGGTGCTTGATGTCTGGGTTGGGTCCGTCCATGTCGAAATCCGTCAGAGAAATGGCCGCCAGGCGCATCCGAAACTCGAATGCGCCCGTTCAAAATAGCGTGATCCGCCCTATAGCACCAATCGGGCGACGAGCGAGCTTTCCTTGACGGTCTTGCTCATTTGCTGCCGCGGCAGATCACGATCGGATCGGACAGCGCGCTGTCGAAACCGCTGCCCTGATAGACGGTGACGTTCGCCGCGCCGGGCGGCAGCATGAAGCTGCCTTCGACGATTTTCTGGTCTCCGGTCGGCATGTGGAGAGCCCAGCTATAGGTGCAAAACTGAGGCGGCGCCTGGGGTTCGACGTGGCTGCAGTTCAATTGCGCGCCACCCAGCATGGCGGCGCCACCGCAGCTGACGGCGTCCTTTGCGAACGCAATGCCCGGCCATCCCGCGATGGCCGATACGGTCAAGATCTTCAGCCAATTCATCGTCTCATCCCTGCGCGGCAACAGCCTACTACCGGAGCCTTTTTGTGGCGTCGCAGCCCATGCGTCATTTTTTCCAGGCGGGCTAGTCCGTCTTACGCACCGCGTCCAGCGGGATTATGTGCATGATGATAATAAGCATGCTCACTAAAAGTTGCGCCGAAACTCCAGTACCTCCCATGCCATCGTCACCCAACATCAGCTTCGTGCTGCACGATGTCGCGCGCCTGCTTCGAAAGCGGTTCGAGCAGAGGTCGCGGGCATCGGGGCTGACCCGCGCCCAGTGGCAGGTGCTGGCCTATCTCTGCCTGCATGAAGGCATCCACCAGAGCAAACTGGCCGATCTTATCGAGATCACGCCGATCACGCTCGCCCGGCTGCTCGACAGGATGGAGGCACGCAGCTTCATCGAGCGCCGGCCCAATCCCGCCGACCGCCTGGCATGGCTGCTTTACCTGAAGCCGCAAGCCCATCCGCTTATCGAAATCATGCGCAGCAATGGGCAGAAGACGCGTGACGAGGCCTTCGTCGGCCTTTCCGCGGATGCGCAACTGCATCTGCTGCAAACCCTATCCCTCATCAAATCCAATCTGCTCGCGGCTTGCGCCCAGCCTGCCGCCGACCGGGAGAAAACACATGGCTGAATCAACCTCACCAAAGAAGCCTGTCGAAGAAGATGGATCCGCCGCCGACCGGGCGCGCGATCAGGTCATCCGACTGGACAGCGAACGCGAGCAAAGGCGAGCCGGCACCCTCATCGACAATGACGAGCTCGAAGCACCGGTCGCCCTGGAGCCGGCGGCGCTCGAGGCTCCGTCCAAGGAGCCACGCCAGGCCGGGGTTGCGGTGGCGCCTCCGGCGACGGTCAAGCCCAGGCGCAGCCTGACGCGGCCGATCCTGTTTGCCCTGCTTCCGGTCGCCCTGGTCGTCGGCGGCTACTACTACGTCATCGGCGGCCAGGTCATGACAACGGACAATGCCTACATCCAGGCGCAATCGCTCGGCGTGTCCACCGATGTCTCCGGCACCGTGCTCGAGATCGATGTGCACGAGAACGAGGCGGTGAAGAAGGACCAGGTGCTTTTCCGGCTGCGGCCGGCCTCTTTCGAAACCGCTCTTGCCGCCGCCCAGGCGCAGCTCGGCACGGTGCGCAACCAGGTGCTGACCCTGCAGGCGAGTTACCTGCAGTCGCAGGCGCTGATCGAGCAGGCGCAGGCCGACATCCCCTACTACGAGGCCGCTTTCCAGCGCCAGCAGGATCTGCTCAAGACCTCCACCTCCTCGAAGGCGACCTTCGACAGCGCCCAACACGACCTCGTCGCCGCCCGCCAGAAAGTGTCCGTTGCCCAAGCGCAGGCACAGGCGAGGCTTGCCCAGCTTGGCGGCGACGCCAGCCAGCCGGTGGAGAAGAATCCGTTCTACCTTCAGGCGCAATCGGCGGTCGACGACGCCCAGCGCAACCTTGCCGATTCCATCGTCAAGGCGCCGTTCGACGGCATCGTCACCAATGTTGACGCGCTTCAGGTCGGCAAGTACCTGCCGGCTTCGCAGCCGGCCTTCAGCCTGATTTCGGCGACCGATCTGTGGATCGGGGCGGAGCCGAAGGAAACCGAACTGACCTATGTGCGGCCGGGACAGACGGCGACGATCAGCGTCGACAGCTACCCGGGTGCCGTCTGGCACGGTACGGTCGCCTCGATCAGCCCGGCGTCGTCGTCGAGCTTCTCCTTGCTTCCGGCGCAGAACACCACGGGCAACTGGGTCAAGGTCGTACAACGCATTCCGATGCGCGTGACGTTGGACGATCTCCAGGGCAAGCCGCCGTTGCGTGGCGGGATGAGCGTCGTGGTCGGCATCGATACCGGCCATGCGCGCGGCCTGCCGGACTTCGTGACGGACCTCCTCGGCAGGTTCGGACAAAAGTCATGACCGGCGCGTCCGCGACAGGTGGCGTGGTCGCCAATCGCGGCGCCATCACCGCCTGCGTGATCCTCGCCGTCATCATGCAGGCGCTGGACACGACCATCGCCAATGTGGCGCTGCCCTATATCCAGGGCAGCGTTTCGGCGAGCGCCGACCAGATAAACTGGGTGCTGACGTCCTACATCGTCGCGGCGGCCGTCATGACGCCGCCTTCGGGCTATCTTGCCAATCGTTTCGGCCGCAAGCGCATCCTTTTGATATCCATCACCGGCTTCGTCGTCGCATCGGTGCTGTGCGGGTTCGCGCAGTCGCTGCCGCAGATCGTCGGCTTCCGCCTGCTGCAAGGCCTGTTCGGCGCGGCCCTGGTGCCGCTGG
This sequence comes from Mesorhizobium sp. M0618, assembly GCF_040320765.1. Taxonomy (NCBI): domain Bacteria; kingdom Pseudomonadati; phylum Pseudomonadota; class Alphaproteobacteria; order Hyphomicrobiales; family Phyllobacteriaceae; genus Mesorhizobium; species Mesorhizobium sp. M0618. Next base: position 314,390 of record NZ_JAMYQH010000001.1, read on the forward strand.
CGCAGAGCATCCTGCTCGACATCTACAGCGTCGAGGAGCGCGGCTCGGCGATGGCGCTGTTCGGCGTTTCGGTGATGGTCGGGCCGGTGCTCGGACCGGTCATCGGCGGCTGGCTCACCGAGAATGTCAGCTGGCGCTGGGTGTTCTACATCAACGTCCCGATCGGCGCCCTGGCTTTCGCCGGCGTGTCGATGTTCGTCCAGGAAACCAAGACGGACCTCAAGGCGAGGCTGGACTGGCTGGGCTTCGGCATGCTCAGCGTCACCATCGCATCGCTGCAGATGTTCCTCGATCGCGGCGAGCAGCTCAACTGGTTCTCGTCGTCCGAAATCATCGTCGAGGCACTGATCTGCGCGTCGGCTTTCTACATCTTCCTCGTCCACACTTTCACCGCCCGCAACAGCTTCGTGAATCCGAGGCTTTTCCTCGACCGCAACTTCGCCGTTGGCATGGTCTTCATCTTCATCATCGGCATCACCTATCTGGCCTCGCTGGCCCTGATGACGCCCTATCTGCAGACGCTGATGGGCTATCCGGTGGTGACGGCCGGCATCGTCATGGGGCCGCGCGGTCTCGGCACCATGGCTTGCATGTTCCTGGTCGGCAGGCTGATCGGCAAGGTGGACACGCGCTGGCTGCTGCTGACCGGCCTGCTGGTCACCGCCTGGGCGATGTACGACATGACCGGCTGGACCCCTGATGTGTCGCAATGGACGATCATCAGCACCGGCTTCGTCCAGGGCGCTGGCCTGGGCTTCCTTTTCGTACCGCTGACCACCATCACCTTCGCCACGCTGGCGCCGGAGCGGCGCGCGGAAGGCACAGGCCTTTACAATCTGTCGCGGAACATCGGCTCCAGCGTCGGCATATCGGTGGTCACCGCGCTGTTGACGGAGAACGTGCAGATCAACCACGCCAGCATCGCCACCTATGTGACGCCCTACAACCAGGCGTTCGGCAATCCGGCGATCTTCCAGGCGATGGACCCCTACAGCGCCGCCGGGCGTGCCGCGCTCGACGGCGTGGTGACGCTGCAGGCGACCATCATCAGCTACATGAACGACTTCAAGCTGATGATGATCCTGTCGCTTGCCGCCATTCCGCTGGTTTTGTTGCTGCGCAAGCCGGCGACTCCGGCCAAGATCGACCACAGCGCCGTGATGGAGTGACGGTCGAAGCTCATCCGGCAGGACAAGCAACAGCCGAAAAGAAACCGGGGTCCTGTGAGGGACTACAGGACCCCGGCCGATGCCGATACGACTTCCCAAGAAACATGGCACCTCGTCATGAGGTGGGACGGCAGGCCGAGAAAGCCCCAACGGACCTGCCTTGATCCCCTTTGCCGAAAGCCGTTACTTCGGCAACAGCACCTTGTTGACGACATGGATGACGCCGTTCGACTGGTTGACGTCGGCGATCGTCACTCGCGCCTCGCCGCCTGACTCATCCATGATGTAGAGCTTGCCCTTCTTGACTTCGGCGGTCAGCGTGTCACCGGAGACGGTTTTCATCTCGTACTTGCCGCCCATCGCCTTGGCCTTCTTCATCATTTCGGCGCCCGAAATCTTGCCGGCCACGACATGCGCGGTCAGCACCTTGGTGAGCTTGTCCTTGTTCTCCGGCTTCAGCAGCGTGTCGACGGTGCCCTTGGGCAATTTCGCAAACGCTGCATTGGTCGGGGCAAAGACTGTGAACGGGCCAGCGCCCTGCAGCGTGTCGACCAGGCCGGCGGCCTTGACCGCGGCGACCAGCGTCGTGTGATCCTTCGAATTGACGGCGTTCTCGACGATGTTCTTGGTGGTGTACATCGGCGCGCCGCCGACATTCGGGTTTTTGGCATAGGCGGGCGCGGCAATCGCCACGCCGGCGATGAGCGCGGAAAAGGCGATGGTCCTGAATGACGGCAAGCGCATGTGGTCTTCCTCCGGGTGAGGGCTGATCGGAATTGATAGCCTTTGGAAACGCACAGGCAGTCACGCCCCCGGCGAGGCGCAAGTTTCGCCGATCACGGGAACGTGATCCCGGAGTTGCTTAAACGGAAAAAGCCCCGCGCGAGCGGGGCTTTGAGGCTGGAGAAAGCGCTGCGCTTCTATTCGGCCGGCGATGGTTTCTTTCGGAACAGCGCGACCAGATTGTCCCACAGCTCGATCTTGGCGCCCTGGCGCTTCATGATGATGCCCTGCTGGAGGATCGACAGCGTGTTGTTCCAGGCCCAGTAGATGACCAGGCCGGCCGGGAAACCCGCCATCATGAAGGTGAAGATGACAGGCATCCAGGTGAAGATCGCCGCCTGCGTCGGGTCCGGCGGCGTCGGGTTCATGCGCATCTGCAGGAACATGGTGACGCCCATGATCAGCGGCCAGACGCCGATCATCAGCATGTGCGGCAGGGTGACCGGGATCAGGCCGAACAGGTTGAACAGCGACGTCGGGTCGGGTGCGGCCAGATCCTGGATCCAGCCGAAGAACGGCGCGTGCCGCATCTCGATGGTGATGTAGAGCACCTTGTAGAGCGAGAAGAAGACCGGGATCTGCAGCGCCACCGGCCAGCAGCCGGCAAGCGGGTTGATCTTCTCGGTCTTGTACAGCTCCATCATCGCCTGCTGCTGCTTCATCTTATCGTCCGCGTATTTCTCGCGGATCTCGAGCATTTTCGGCTGCACCTTCTTCATGTTCGCCATCGACGCGTAGGACTTGTTGGCGAGCGGATAGAAGATGGCCTTGACGATGACGGTGGTGGCGAGGATGGCCAGGCCGAAATTGCCGAAGAATTTGTAGAGCGTGTCGATCAGCCAGAACATCGGCTTGGTGATGAAGTGGAACCAGCCCCAGTCGATCAGGAGATCGAACCGCTTGATATGACGGTCTTCCGCATAGGCGTTGATCTTGCCGACTTCCTTGGCGCCGGCGAAGATTTCGCTCTCCACCGTCGCCGACTGGCCGGCATCGACGGTGATCGGGTCGGTGAGGAAGTCGGACTGGTAGCGATGGCGGCCGTCCTCGAAATAGGCGTAGCGCGGCTGGAACGGCTGCTTCTCCGTCGGCACCAGCGTCACCGCCCAGTATTTGTCGGTGATGCCGAGCCACCCGTCGGTCGACTTGCCCGGCGTGAACTGCTTGTCCTTCTCGATGGACGCGTATTTGTGCTCCTGCAGGCCTTCGGTGCCGGTGAAGCCGATCAGGCCCTCATGCAGCACATAGGTGCTGGCAACGAGCGGCTTGTCGAAGCGGGTGACGCGGCCGTAATTGGACAGCGAGACAGCGGCCGTGCCCGCATTCTGCACCGTATCGGACACCGTGAACATGTAGTTGGTGTCGACGGAAAAGGTGCGCTTGAAGGTCAGGCCCTTGTCGTTCGAATAGGTCAGCGTGACCGGGGTCGTCGGCGTCAGCGTCGCATTGCCGTCGACGGCCCACACAGTCTCGGGACCAGGCACCGCGCCGGTCTTGTCGTTGCCGACGAAGCCGATCTCGGCATAGTAGCCATTGGGCAGTGCCGCCGGGTTGAGCAGGCTGATCTCGGGCGAGTTCTTGTCGACCGTCTCAGTGTAGTGCTTGAGCTTGAGGTCGTCGAGACGGGCGCCGGTCAGGTTGATTGAACCCTCGAGGCTCGGCGTGTCGATCCTGGCGCGGGTGGTCGTGGCGAGTGCCTGTTCGCGGCCGGCCGGCGTGACGGCGTCTGTTCCCGGTGCGTTGGGAATGGCGCCAGGGGCGACGGGCGTTCCGGTGTCGGTACCGGGATTTGTGCCGGCGGCCTTCTTCTGCTCCTCGACGCGCTGCTGTTCGACGCGGGCTGCCTCGCGCTGCGCTTCGCTGCGCGGCAACACGTAAAAATATTGCCATACCGCCAGGATCAGCACCGACAGCGCGATGGTGATGAAGAAGTTCCGGTTGTTTTCCATCGAAAGCCCTTGGCCTATCGTGTTCCGCGCAGTCGGCGGGAGAGTTCGGCCTTCAACTGGCCGAACGGAGTGGTAAGCACGTCTTCGCGCCCGACGATGACATAGTCATTGCCAGGCGCCATGTCACTTGCAGCATGCGTGCGGACGGCTTCTCGCAGCCGCCGCCGGACACGGTTGCGGACAACCGCATTGCCGACCTTCTTGGTGACGGTGTAGCCGACGCGCGGCGACAGGCCGTCGCCGCGGTCGAGAACCTCAACGAGAAAAAGCCGCCCGCGTCGCTTTTCACCACGACGGACGGCCAGGAATTCCGCGCGCTTCAGAAGCCGCTTGGGATTTGGTCCCACTGGCTTGCCGGATGCGGGCAACGATCTCGTCTTCCGTTCAGGCGCTGAGCCGCTTGCGACCGCGGTTGCGGCGAGCTGCGACGACGCCGCGACCACCCTTGGTGGCCATGCGGGCACGGAAGCCGTGCCGACGTTTGCGGACGAGTTTAGACGGTTGGTAGGTACGCTTCATTTGTTTTAATACCGCGGGGTGCGGCCCTTCTTGATTCTGTCACTGTGTAACAGGAGCTTTGCCGGGCCGGCTTTGGCGCGATCGAAACCGCGCCGGGACGAATGGCCCGAGCGTGTGCGGGCTTATAGAAAGAAGGCTTTTGGAAGTCAATCCGGAGTCGTCGGGCGCAATCCGGCTCCGTTCAGGCCGGTTTATGTTTGCGACCAAGGATGAAATTGGCAAGAAAGCCGTAATCGCCTAATCTGCGTTGATCAAGTGATCGTGAAGACATTAGCCGCATGAGCGAAACCATACAGGCACAGGAAGGGATCGGCACGGCGGGGTCCACCGAGGCGCCAGCCACCGTGCGCACGGTTCCGCTGTCGCGCGGCCTGTCGACCAAGCTGCTGCTGCTGACCATCGTCTTCGTGCTGTTGGCCGAAGTGCTGATCTTCCTGCCCTGGATCGCCAGCTACCGGCTGAACTGGCTGAAGGAGCGGCTGAGCACGGCGGCGGCGGTGTCGATCGTGCTGGTGCAAGGTGAATCCACCTCGCTGTCGCGCACGGCCCAGAACGACGTGCTGATGGCGATCGGCGCCAAGGCGATCGCGGTGCGCGACGGCGGCGTCTCGCGGCTGCTGGTGGTGGCCGAAATGCCGCCGAAGGTCGACGAGCACATCGATATCGCCTCGATCGGCATGATCAAGGGCATGACCGGTGCGCTCGACACGCTGTTTTTCGGCGGCGACCGGATGCTGCGCGTCTTCGGCCCGGTCGGCGAGTCCGACAAGGAGTTCGAGCTGATCATGCCGGACAACAGCCTGCGCAATGCGATGCTGCGCTATTCGCGCAACGTCGCCTTCGTCTCGCTGCTGATCTCGCTGTTCACCGCCATGCTGGTCTACGCCGCCATCGACCTGATCATGATCGGGCCGATCCGGACCATGACGCGCTCGATGCTGTCCTTCTCCGAAGCGCCCGACGATCCCGGACGGATCATCCATCCGGCTGCCCGCGCCGACGAGATCGGCGTTGCCGAGCGCGAGCTGTCGCAGATGCAGGAGCGGCTGCAAAAAATGCTCTCCGAGCAGAAGCATCTTGCCGACCTCGGCCTCGCGGTCTCCAAGATCAACCATGACATGCGCAACATCCTGGCCTCGGCGCAGCTGATGTCGGACCGCCTGCGCCAGGTCAAGGATCCGACCGTGCAGGCCTTCGCGCCGAAACTGCTGCGCGCACTCGACCGCGCCGCGTCTTATTCCGAAGGCGTGCTTCACTACGGCCGCACGCAGGAGCCGCCGCCCGCGCGGCGCCGGCTCCGGCTGCGGCAGCTGGTCGAGGACGTGCAAGGCTTGCTCGACATCGAGCAAGGCATCGAGTTCGTCAATTCGGTCGAGCCGACCTTCGAGGTCGATGCCGATTCCGACCAGTTGTTCAGGGTGCTCACCAATCTGTGCCGGAATTCCGTGCAGGCGATGGCGGCCGACAGCGAAAACGCCCTGGTGCGCCGCCTGGCGGTGTCGGCCGTGCGCCTGGGCAGCGTCAGCCGCATTGCCGTCAGCGACACCGGCCCCGGCCTGCCGCCGAAGGCGCGGGAAAACCTGTTCGCGGCGTTCCGCGGCTCGGCCCGCAGCGGCGGCACCGGCCTTGGCCTGGCGATCGCGCATGAATTGATCCGCGCCCATGGCGGCACGGTGGAGCTGGTCGAGAGCATCGGCGGACGCACCACATTCGCGGTCACCATTCCCGACCAGCCGGTCCGGCTCGACCAGGCCCGCAACGGCCTGCGCCGCCCGGCATGATGTTTCGGGCGCGTTTTGCTCCGATGCTCGTGCCTCCGGGTCCGGCGCTCCTTTTCTCAGGGATCGGCGCTCTTCCCTTCAAGGATTGAGTTCGGGCTCAACTCCGGAGCCATTTCAAGCGCCGGGATCCGGGCCGTCATCGTCAACAAAGGCACTTGTGACAAAACTTTTGCCGGATCGACTTGCTTTTCGGAAATTCAGTCGCTAGGGAACACGTCTCGTCGCGACCGGTCGTTTACGATCGGATTGCGGGGTCATGGAAAGCATGGCCTGTTGCGCGCCCGTAGCTCAGCTGGATAGAGCACCAGACTACGAATCTGGGGGTCAGGAGTTCGAATCTCTTCGGGCGCGCCATTACAATTGTATGAGACCGTTGGGATTTCCGGCCTTTTCTAGCCTTCAACAGCCTAGAAGGAACAAAAAGGCCACAAAATCCCGGAATGGGGCTCAAAGCTCCACAAATACCCCCACTAATTTCATATGCGGTTCACCGGCTGTTCTACTCTCATGCGAGGGTGACAAACCGTGAGGAAGCCATTCTCGATCATTGACGCTTCCGACTTCAAAGCGTGGAAGCAACAGAACCCCAATGCCGAAAAGCTCCTCTTCAAGATCATCTTGCGTGGCGGGTATCGTCCATCACAGTGAGCAATCCGGCAAATGGATTGCGAACCCAATCGCCTATTGGGCGAAGGACGCGGAGCTTTCCCGCGATCAGACGAAGCGGGTGCTTCGCATTGTCATCCGCGCACCAAGAACACCGGGCAGCATTGGAGGCCAGGACGCTTGCCCTTGCCAGCGGCGGCATGGTGCACGGCGGGAACTTCGCCAACGCCTATGCGCCGTCCCTTGAAATTAATATCAACGATTCGGGCAATCCTCGGAACGATGCGAGCCTTGCCAGTCAGATCGCGGCCCATAATTGACCGCGCCCCGAAGGCGAACACGCCAGCAACTTCAGGCGTTCGCAGGGGCAAGCCCTCGCCAATCAGGCGGTGGAAATGCGGCGGGCAGCCTCACGGAACGGGTAGTAGTTGCGCATTGCCGATCTTCCCGCCATCTATGCAAGAAGACGTGGGGATCAATAATGACAATGCTCAAACCCTTTGGGAAGTGGTTCGTTACGAATTGGGAACGGGTCTTGTTTGTGATCGTCGGCTTGGCCCTGCTCGGCGCGAGCCTGACATTGATCTATCAGGAAAAAGTGACAGAAGCCGCCGCAGTCTTTGGCCTTGGCTTTCTCAGCTTTCTCTACGCCAACGTTTCGCGCTTCAAACGCTTCAAAGGGCTGGGCTTTGAAGCGGAGCTTTGGGAGGACAAGCAGAAAGAAGCCGCTGACCTCATTGAACGCTTGCGCGATATCGTTTCGATCTACACGCGGGAAGTTATACTTGGAAAGGTGAAGGCGGGGCGTATCGGGGTTGCGGGAAAGTGGAATGATCATTGGAAGCTCTATGATGATCTTGTCACGCAGCACAACACCCTTGGACAGAAGGTCGATTTTTCGGACATCAAAAAGGAAATGGATGACACCTTCCTTTTCGACATGACGATGCCTGAAATCAGCAAACTAAGAGCCGCTGCGAATAAGGGAAAAGAGGCGGCAAGGCAAAAAATCGAGCAGGAGTTTGGAAGTCCCGTCCGTGACAATGAAGGCTACAATCGGCGCTGGGCGCAGTTTCGCGAGATACCTGAAGACATCAAAGACCCCTTCAAGATTTCGATCAAGGAGGATTTGGCAGGTCACGCCTTGAAGGTCCGGGAGGAAACCAAAGAACGGCTCAAACGAGATTTTGACGTGGACACGGATGTTGACCAGAAGGTCATTGATCGGCTCGTAACAATCTCAAAGCTCTATCAATCCCGACCGGTTCAAGTGACGGACGAAATGATCGCGTGGGCGAACCGGGAGGACTGAAATACTCCTTGCGCTTCGGTTCAAGTCCGGCAGACCTCATGGATCTCATAAGTCGCGAATGACCTAGCTGGCCATGAACTCAGCCTGTTCATCGTGCCAGCCCTTCATCCACCTTTCACGGCGGCCGCTATCCGTATAGGGGCATTTGCGCAGCGGCACGTTGCGGCGACAGGCTTTCTGCCCCTCTTCATCGACCGACCCGCCACCGTGAAGGTGCTCTTGTAAAAGGGCGGCACTGATTGTTGACTTCGGCATTTCATTGTCTCCGGTTTGAGTGCCGGAACATGGGAACGCCGCGACGGGGTAACAATCCGCAATTTTCGAACATCTATGGGAAAAGCGTCGACCTGTTCCGTTACTTCCTCCTCCATTGTATATTGTTCCGCACACCACTGGAGGTCCTAAGTGACGCTTGAAGAAGCTATTGCCGAGCATATGCAGCTAATCGACTTGGAGCTTCAGGTGGAGGAACTCCCACTTTGGCAGCGTCCGCTTAAGGCTTCAATCAAGTTCGTTCTAGAAAGCATTCTGGACATTCGGGGCGACACGAAGGAGGATTTTGCAGGGAAACCATGGTTTGCGGTGATCTTCCACCATATTGAGACATGGTATCGCGATACCTACGGAAATGCTTTTGATCAGAGTAGCGGGGAGAGTTTTGCGTCGGGCGTAGTGCTTGTTCGGCATGTCCCGATTGAAATCCGCATTCCACTAACACGCACCACGCCGGGGACACCCGGTGAAACCGTTTGGCTTCATTTTCCCCTTAGCATTGAACAGGGCGAAACGCCCACCGACTGGCTCGTAAACCCGCCCAACCTCGCGAAGATAGACCTGACGGAGAGCCGAAAACTGAAAACGAGGACGACAGCGGTGGCCACCGCCTTGCGCAGGATCAGAATGAACACGATGGGAGTGACCGCGCCGTATCACGAAATCACGGAATTGATTGATGGGGTTCTTTCTGATCTTCAAAACGCGGCAATAGGTCTGCTTACTGATAGTGATACCGCAAAGGGCGCTGCAATGTGGTCGATGCAGATGGCAATCGAACGGACGATAAAGGCATTCATTCTTCAAAAGACAGGCAGAAAGTATCGTGAAACCCACGACCTTTTTTACCTTTACGACGACGCGCTTCCGCATTGTTCCGGCATCAATCGCAGCCTCCTAAAGAAGCTTCCCAATTCACGCGAGATGGTGGAAGGACGGTACGGTCTGGGTGCGAAATGGACAATCCACTATGCGACGGAAGCCTACTTCGCGGCGCTGATGCTCATTTCCGAGTTCTCAGCCCGATATGATCGCAAGCTAAGTGTCGGCGGCAGTCGGGTCCACCTCAAGCGTCCACCTTGGCTCACCTTGCCGAAGCCTGTCACAACCTAGGACTATTTCCCTCGTACTTCTTTTTCACAGCCACGAGCTGGTCGGACTGAATTTCCATGATGGAACGTGTTTCGGTTTCCATATCGTCGGCGCGCTGCATGCGATTTAACAGGGAAAATAGGCGCGCTATGTCACTTTCTACCTCTTCGGACGCGCCAAATCTCTCCCCATGGATTATATGGTTCGGCGATTGTGACCGCTGCCGTTCGACCGCGCACGGCAGGCGAACCCAACGGAGCCTGAATTGATATCCATCACTATCAAACGCGCTTTGATCACCGGGGCCGGTGCGGCCGACGGGATCGGCTTTGCCATTGCCCGGCAGCTCGGCCGTGCCGGCCATGCGGTCTTCCTCACGGGAGCCAGTACGCGCGTGCTCGATCGCGCCGCCGAGCTTTGCCGCGAAGGCATCGATGCCAAAGCCGTGGTCGCCGATCTCACCATCGCTGCCGATGTCGCGCGGCTGCGGGCCGATGTCGGGGCGGTCGGTATCCTGGTCAACAATGCCGGCATGGGCTCGCTGGCATCGCCCTCGGTCGACAAGGCGTTTCTCGCCATGACCGAGGCCGACTGGGACCAGGGGATCGACGTCAGCCTGAAGACCGCATTCCTCGTCACGAAGGCCTTTCTGCCGGCGATGGTCGAAGCGGGCTACGGGCGCATCGTCAATGTGGCGTCCGTCACCGGACCGCTGGTATCCTTCGAAGGCACATCAGCCTATTCCGCCGCCAAGGCCGGCATGGTCGGCCTGACGCGCACGCTGGCGCTGGAAGTGGCGAAAAGCGGCGTAACAGTCAATGCCGTGGCGCCCGGCTGGATCGAAACGGGTTCGTCGAGCGAGATGGAGCGGCAAGCCGCCCTGCATACGCCGCCGGCGCGGGCCGGGCGGCCGGATGAGGTGGCCGCAGCGGTGGTGTTCCTGGCCTCGGAAGGTGCCAGCTATGTCAATGGCGCCCTGCTGGTGGTCGACGGCGGCAACCGCCTTCAGGAGCGCAAGGGCTAAGCTCAAAGGCGCTTGTCGTCAGGGTCGGTCGGCGGGCAGGCCTCGCCCAAGTTCCTCACCCCTCAAGACGCCTTGGCCAGAAAGTTCCGATAATCCGACTTGGCCTGCAGCAGGCGCAGCACATTGTCGCGCGAGCCCCGCACATGGGCGCGCGCCAGCGTGCCGGCTCTGGCGGCGTCGCCAGCGCAGATGGCATCGACGATTTCGGCATGCTCGTCGCGGGCGATCTTCCATTCGTCCAGCCACAAAAGTTCGGTCCAGACATAGTGCTGGCACTTGTCGAGGATGCCGCACAGCATGCCGTGCAGCATCACATTGCCGCTGATTTCGGCGATGACGCGGTGCAGGTCAATGCCGACCTCAAGCTCCTGGAATTTTTCCCTGTTGGTGCGCTCCGGAATGGCGGCCAGCCGCTCGCATTCGGCCAGCATGGCGCGCAGCCGTGCCTTGTCCTGGTCCGTCGCCGCCGCTGCCGCCAGTTCCGTCGCGTGGCCGTCGAGCAGCTCGCGGATCTCGAAGGCCTCGCGGAACATGTTGATGTCGAACTCGGTGACGACATAGCCCTGGCGCGGCCGGCCGGTGACCAGCCCGTCGCGCTCGAGACGGTTGAAGGCCTCGCGCACCGGGGTGCGGCTGACAGTCAGCTTCGCCGCGATGTCGTTTTCGGTGACGCGCGAGCCCGGCGGAATCTGGCCGGTCACGATCATCGCCTTGAGCGCGGAGTAGACCGAGTCGCGCAACGTATTTTTGGTTTTCTTGGCCAAGCTTCCCTTCCCACTTCTCCGGCCTTTCAGCCGGAACACGCATAGCTGTAGCCGCAGTCGGCATAATTTGCCACGCCCCCGGCGACGCCGTTCCTCGCCACCTTGTCCGGCTCGAAACCCGTGAATTCGATCGAGCCGGCGGTGTTGACAACATCGATCGCTAGGCTACACTCAAAATTGTATACAAAACAGCATGCCAAGTCAAAAACAATGGGAACACCGGTTGGAGAGCCGAAAAAATGAACAGGACCAGAAGCGTTAGTATCGTTGCGATGGCGGGCCTCATGGCTTCGCTCGCGGCCCCCGCCATAGCGGGCGACACCATCACCGTCGCCTCATGGGGCGGCACCTACCAGGAGGCGCAGACCAAGGCGTTTTTCAAGCCTACCGCCGACGCGCTCGGCATCACCATCAAGGAAGACACCACCAACGGCCTCGACGACGTCCGGCTGCAGGTGACCGGCAATGCGGTGAAGTGGGACATCACCGAACTTGGCGCCGACGAATGTGCGCGCGGCTCGAAGGAAGGGCTGTTCGAGAAGCTCGACTACGGCATCATCGACAAGAGCGGCATCAACCCGAAGCTGGTCCACGACGACTGGGTCGGCATTTCCTACACATCCGTCGTGCTGATCTACCGGACCGACGTGTTCGGCGACAAAGGCCCGAAGACCTGGGCCGACTTCTGGAACGCGGAAAAGTTTCCGGGACGGCGCGCGCTGAGCGGCAGCCAGGCGACCGAAACGCTGAGCGTCGCGGCACTGGCCGAAGGCATTCCGATCGACAAGGTCTATCCGGTCAATATCGACGGCGCGTTGAAATCCGTCGACAAGATCCGTGGCCATATCGACGCCTGGTGGACCTCCGGCGCGCAGGCCATGCAGCTGGTGAAGGACGGTGAAGTCGACATGGCGAGCATCTGGAACGGCCGTGCCGGCACCTTGAAGAAGGAAGGCGCGCCGGTCAGCTTCTCCTTCGACCAGGGCGTGCTGACCGCCGACTGCATGGTCATCCCCAAGGGCTCCAAGAACAAGGAAGCCGCGATGAAGGCGCTGGCGATGTTCGTCAGCCCGCAATTGCAGGCCAATCTGCCGCTCTATGTCGACAATGGCCCGGTCAATGAGAAGGCTTTCGAGACCGGCAAGATCCCGCAGGACAGGATCAAGGATATCAATTCGGCGCCCGAAAACGTCAAGAAGCAGGTGTTGCAGGATGCAGAATTCTGGCGCGACAATTTGGTCGAGGCGACGGAAAAGTTCAACAATCTGATCCAGCAATAGGCTGCGGCCGCAATCCAAACCACGGCAGGGCGACGCCTCGCCCTGCTTTCGCCGCCTCAGCCCCTGGGAGAGAAAAATCTTGTCCATTGCGCCATCCGCGTTGCCGATCGGCATGCGCGGGATCGAGAAACGATTTGGCAGCGTGCCTGTGCTGCGCGACCTCAACCTCGACGTCGAGGCTGGTGAATTCCTGACGCTGCTGGGGCCTTCCGGTTCCGGCAAGACGACGCTGCTGATGATCCTGGCCGGTTTCGTGCGGGCCAATGCCGGCTCGATCAGGGTCGGCGGCGACGAGATCATCACCACGCCGCCGCACAAGCGCAACATCGGCATGGTGTTCCAGAACTACGCGCTGTTTCCGCATATGGACGTCTTTCACAACATCGCCTTTCCGCTGAAGCAGCGCGGCGTCGCCGCCGCCGAGACGGCCGAGCGTGTCGAGAAGGCGCTCGATCTGGTGAAATTGCAGGGGCTGGGCGAGCGCCGGGTCGACCAGCTCTCCGGCGGCCAGCGCCAGCGCGTGGCGCTAGCGCGCGCCATCGTCTTCGAGCCGCGCATCGTTTTGATGGACGAGCCCCTGTCGGCGCTCGACAAGGGCCTGCGCGAGCATATGCAGATCGAACTGCGCAGCCTGCACCGGCGGCTTGGCATGACCACGGTCTATGTCACGCACGACCAGCGTGAAGCCATCACCATGTCGGACCGCATCGCGGTGATGAACGCCGGGCGCATCGAACAGCTCGACAAGCCCGAAAGTCTCTACGCCAGGCCGCAAACGCAATTTGTAGCCGGCTTCATCGGCGAATCGAATTTCATTCCGGTCGAGTGCCGCAACGGCTCCGTCTGGTACGAGGAGCGAAGAATCCATACGGCGGCGGCGACGCCGGCGGCAGGCCAGTACCTGATGGTGGTGCGGCCGGAAAAGCTGCGGCTCTTGGCAAACGCCGAACCGACGAGCGGCGTCAACGTGCTCAACGCGACGCTCAGCGACATCATCTATCAGGGCGACAGCTTCGTCTGCTATGCCGTGCTGCGCGACGGCCGGCAGCTGACTTTGCGCGACTATTGCCGCAGCGATGTGCTGGCGAAAATGCCCGCACCCGGCCAGCCAGTCTCGTTCGGTCTCGATGCGCAGGACACGATCCTGGTGGCGGCAGACTGATGAGCGCGCAGACCGCCCTCATGCAGGAGAAAGCCGGCCGCTCGGGCCCGGATCTGAACACGCAGGCGCTGCATATGGACGCTCGGCGCGAGTCGTTGCGGCTGCTGGCGCTGCTGTCGCCGAGCCTGTTGCTGGTCTTCGCCATCATCATCGTGCCCATCGGCTGGCTGTTCTGGCTGTCGCTGTTCGACGAAGCCGGCGCCTTCAGTCCCGCCAATTATGCGCGCTTCTTCGAACAGGCCTCCTACATCAAGACCTTTATCACCACCTTCAAGGTCGCCTTCATCGTCACCGGCGCCTGCGTGCTGCTCGGCTATCCCTTGGCCTACATGCTGTCGCAACTGCCGCGCCGGGCGGCGTCGATCTGCCTGATCTTCGTCATCCTGCCGTTCTGGACATCGGTTCTGGTGCGCACCTATGCCTGGCTGGTGATCCTGCAGCGCAAGGGCCTGATCAACAGCTGGCTGATCGACCTCGGCGTGATCAGCCAGCCGCTGTCGCTCGCCAACAATTTTTCGGGCGTCGTCATCGGCATGACGCATATCCTGCTGCCGTTCCTGGTGCTGCCGCTTTACGCCTCGATGAAGACAATCGACACCGACTGCCTGCGCGCCGGCATGAATCTCGGTGCCGGCCCGGCCGCTACCTTCCGGCAGATCTTCTTTCCGCTGTCGCTGCCCGGCCTCGCCTCGGGCGTGGTCATCGTCTTCGTGCTGTGCCTGGGCTTCTTCGTCACGCCTGCGCTGATGGGCGGCGGCAAGGTGATCATGTGGGCGATGCGCATGGAACAGACCACCAGCCTCTATTCCAACTGGGGTGCGGGGGCGGCGCTTGGCGTGGTGCTGCTGGTGGTCACGCTGGCGCTTCTCGGACTGTTCCAGTGGCTGCTCGGCGCGCGCGCCACAGGTGTGTGGAGTTCACGATGAGCGAAGACGTCGGCCTGCCGATCTCGCACCGGCAACGTCTGTGGCTCTACGGCCTCGGCGGCCTCGTGCTGTTGTTCCTGATCGCGCCGTCGATCATCATCGTCATCATGTCGTTTTCGGATTCGACGCTGCTGCAATTCCCGCCGCAGCAATGGTCGCTGCGCTGGTACCAGACCTATTTTGGCTCACTGGAATGGCGCGACGCCACGATCGTCTCGGTCAAGGTGGCTGTTATGACCGTGCTCGTCGCGACACCGCTCGGCACCGCTGCAGCCTATGCCATCAACAGGGGCACGCTGCGCCTCAACGGCACCATCAACGCGCTGCTGACGGCGTCGCTGATCGTTCCGGTGATCCTGATCGGCATCGGCACCTTCTTCCTCTATGCCCGCATCGGGCTCAACAACACGCTGACCGGGCTGGTCATCGCGCATACGGTGCAGGCCTTGCCGCTGGTGGTGCTGACGGTGCTGTCGGGCTTGCGCTCCTACGACATGAACCAGGAGCGCGTGGCGCGCAGCCTCGGCGCCGGACGTGTCGCCGCGTTCTGGCAGGTGACGATGCCGCAGATCCGCTTCTCGATCGTCTCGGGCGCGCTGTTTGCCTTCATCACCTCCTTAGACGAAGTGGTGGTTTCGCTGTTCATATCGGGCGGCGAGACCACGACATTGACGCGCCGCATGTTCAATGCGCTGCGCGACCAAATCGACCCGACGATCGCTGCCATCTCGACCTGCCTGATCGTGCTCTCGGTCGTGCTGTTGTCGGTTGCGCAGATCTTCGGCCGGCGGCATTGATTTCACCAGACCAATTCGCAGAAGTGACCAACTTGCAGACGTGACCAGGGGATATCCAGACAGAATGCGTGATTTCCAGTTTCCCGGCCGCTCGCCGGTTCGTGCCACCGAGGCGGTTGCCGCGACCTCGCATCCGCTTGCAACCCTTGCGGCCATCGACATGCTGCGCTCCGGCGGCAATGCCATGGATGCCGCCGTCTGCGCCGCCGCCGTGCAGGGCGTCGTCGAGCCGCAATCGACGGGCATCGGCGGCGACTGCTTCGTGCTCTATAGCCCGGCAGGGCAAGGCAATGTGCTGGCCTTCAATGGTTCAGGCCGAGCGCCAGCCAAGGCGACGGTCGACTGGTATCGCGAAAAAGGCTTCGACCGCATCCCGCTGCAGGGACCGCACGCGGTCACCGTGCCGGGCGCCGTCGATGCCTGGAGCCGCCTGCTCGAAGACCATGGCCGCAAGGGCCTTGCCGAGGCGCTGGCGCCAGCCATCCATTATGCCGAGAACGGCTATGTCGTGCACGACCGCGTCGCCTTCGACTGGGCCGAACCGGAAACCGACCTTTCGGCGGACGAGCATGCCGCGCGCATCTTCCTGCCGGGCGGCAAGGCACCGAAGGCGGGTGACATCCACAGGCAGCCGGAACTGGCGGCGACGTTGCGCATCATCGCCAAACACGGCCGCGCCGGTTTCTACGAAGGCGCTGTCGCCGACGATATGGTTAGCCGGCTCAACGAATTGGGCGGACTTCATTCGGCCGAGGATTTCGCCGCGACCAGAGGCGATTATGTGGCGCCGGTCAGCACCTCCTATGGCGGCCACGAGATCCACCAGATGCCACCAAACAATCAGGGGCTGACGGCGCTTTTGATGCTCAATTTGCTGTCGGGCTTCGAGCTTGGCGGACTCGACCCCAATGGCGCCGAGCGCCTGCATCTGGAGATCGAGGCCGGGCGCCTGGCCTATCGCGACCGCGACCGCTATGTCGGCGACCAGGACCATGTCCCGGTGCCGGTCAAACAGCTCCTGTCCGGCGCCTATGCCGACCGGCTGCGCGCCGAGATCGACCGCGACCGCGCCATGACGCATCTGCCGCGCGTGGAGCTGCCCGGCAGCGACACGGTCTACATCTCCATCGTCGACCGCGACCGCAACGCGGTTTCCTTCATCAACTCGACCTATTATTCGTTCGGCAGCGGCGTCGTCGGCCCGAAGACCGGTGTCGTGCTGCAGAACCGCGGTTCGAGCTTCCGCCTCGACCCGGCACATCCGAACGCGATCGCGCCGGGCAAGCGGCCGATGCACACGATCATGCCGGGCATGGCGACGAAGAACGGCCGCGTCGTGATGCCGTTCGGCGTCATGGGCGGCGGCTACCAGCCGTTCGGCCATGTCCATCTGCTGACCAACATGATCGACTTCGGCATGGACCCGCAGCAGGCGCTGGATGCGCCGAGGGTGTTTTACAATGACGACACCGTGGAGGCCGAGCGTGGCGTTCCCGCCGAGGCGATCAAGGGCCTGCGCCGGCGCGGCCACCGCATCGCCGAACCGCATCACCCGCTTGGCGGCGGACAGGTGGTGCTGATCGACTGGGAGAAGGGCACGCTGACTGGTGCCTCCGATCCGCGCAAGGATGGTTTGGCGCTTGGATATTGAGGTGATCCGTTGTCCAATGGCGTATCCGTATCGAGGCAAGCCCGTCAGCGGGGCTCCCGCCAATAGTCGTTCGAAATCCAGCCGGTGATCATGACCCAAGCCGAAACCCACGCAGATCTCTCCCGCCGTCTCGCCGCCGGCGCCGACAACGCGCCGGCGATTTCGGCACCTGAAAGAACCACGCTCAGCCATGGCGGATTGCGCAGCCTGATCGCCGACACGGCAAAACAGCTGCATGCGCGCGGCATCGGCCGGGGCGACAGGGTGGCGATCGTGCTGCCGAACGGGCCTGAGATGGCCACCGCCTTCGTCGCCGTGGCGGCCGTCGCCTCGACGGCTCCGCTCAACCCCGCCTACCGGGCCGACGAGCTCGATTTCTACCTGACCGACATCGGCGCCAAGGCGATCCTTGTCGCGGAGGGCGAGACCGGACCGGCGGTGACGGTGGCCGAACGCCTCGGCATCGGCGTGCTGCGGCTTGTCGTGCAGCCCGCCACACCCGCCGGCAGTTTTGCGATCGAGGGCGCGGCGATCGGACCCCCGGCATCACCCGACATGGCGCAAGACGGCGACATCGCGCTTTTGCTGCACACCTCCGGCACGACGTCGCGGCCAAAACTGGTGCCGCTCAGCCATGCCAACATCGCAGCCTCGGCTGCCCATATCGGCGGCACGCTTGGCCTGACAGCCAATGATCGTTGCCTCAACATCATGCCGCTGTTCCACATTCACGGCCTGATCGCGGCGGTGCTGTCGTCGCTGGCATCGGGCGGCAGCATCTACTGCACGCCCGGCTTCAACGCGCTGCGCTTCTTCCAGTGGCTGAGCGACGCGCGGCCGACCTGGTACACGGCGGTGCCGACCATGCATCAGGCGATCCTGCCCCGCGCGGCACGCAACACCGAGGCGCTGGCGGCTGCGCGGCTGCGCTTCATCCGCTCGTCCTCGGCATCGCTGCCGGCGCAGGTGATGACTGAGCTGGAAGCGACCTTCGGCTGCCCGGTGATCGAATCCTACGGGATGACCGAGGCCGCGCACCAGATGGCGTCGAACCGGCTGCCGCCGGGCCAGCGCAAGCCGGGCAGCGTCGGGGCCTCCGCCGGTCCGGAAGTGGCTGTCATGGCGCCCGACGGGCGGCTGCTAAATGCCGGCGAGACCGGCGAGATCGTCATTTGCGGGCCCAATGTGACTGTTGGCTACGAGAAGAACCCGGATGCCAACGCCACCGCCTTCGCGCATGGCTGGTTCCACACCGGCGACCAGGGCGTACTGGACGAAGACGGATATTTGCGCGTCACCGGACGGCTCAAGGAGATCATCAACCGCGGCGGCGAAAAAATCTCGCCGCTCGAGGTCGACGACGTGCTGATGGACCATCCGGCTGTGGCGCAGGTCGTCACCTTCGCCATGCCGCATGACAAACTTGGCGAGGAGGTGGCTGCGGCGGTTGTGCTGCGCGAAGGCATCAGCGCCACCGAGGGCGACATTCGCACCTATGCCGCGACGCGGCTTGCCGACTTCAAAGTGCCGCGCAAGATCCTGATCCTGGACGAGATCCCCAAGGGCGCGACCGGCAAATTGCAGCGCATCGGCCTTGCCGCCAAACTCGGGCTTTGACGATGAAGATCACCATCTTCGGCGCCGGTGCGATCGGCGGCTATCTCGCGGCCAAGCTTGCCATGACTGGCCGTACCGGTCTCTCGATCGTGGCGCGCGGCGCCCATCTGGAAGCGATCAAGGCAAATGGCCTGCGCCTGATCGAGGACGGCCAGGAGACGTCCGTCCCCGTCCGGGCCGCCGCGAAAGCCGAGGAACTTGGCGTCCAGGATTATGTGGTTCTGGCGCTAAAAGCCCATTCCCTCACCTCGGCCCTTGACCAGATCGCACCGCTACTCGGGCAAGACACCGCCGTCGTCACCATGCAGAACGGCGTGCCCTGGTGGTATTTCCACGGCGTCGGCGGTCCGCTCGAAGGCACCAGGCTGAACGCGGTCGATCCGGGCGGCGCGATCTGGCAGCGGATCGGACCGCAGCGCATCATCGGCTCGGTTGTCTATCCCGCGGTCGAGGTCGATGCGCCGGGCCTCATCCGCCATGTCGAGGGCAAGCGTTTCTCGCTCGGCGAACCCTCCGGCGAGCGCAGCGAACGGGTCACGCTTCTGGCCGAGGAGATGGTCAAGGCCGGCTTGCAAGCGCCGGTGCGCGAGGACATCCGCAGCGAAATCTGGGTAAAACTGTGGGGCAATCTCTCCTTCAACCCGATCTCGGCGCTGACCGGCAGCACGCTGGCCGCGATTGTCGCCGACGATGGCACCCGCGCGCTCGCCCGCACCATGATGCTGGAAGCGCAGGCGATCGGCGAAAGCCTCGGCGTGCGTTTTCCCATAGCGGTCGACCGGCGCATCAAGGGCGCCGGCGATGTCGGCGAACACAAGACCTCGATGCTGCAGGACCTGGAGCGCGGCCGGCCGATGGAGATCGACGCGCTGGTGAGCGCGGTGCAGGAACTTGGCCGGCTAACGGACAAGCCGACCCCGACCATCGATGCCGTGCTGGCGCTGGTGCGGCGGCTGGCGGTGGAACGCGGGTGTTATGGGTGAGGTGGAAGGACAGGGCAAATCGGAGCCGTGGCGCGCGACGATCCAGGCCTTGAAGCCCCTTGGCCTCATATCCCAGCTTGACTGGAGTTAGCAGCATGCTGAACGCCATTCACCACGTCGCGCTCATCTGCACCGACTATGACCGGTCGCGACGGTTCTACGTCGAACTCCTCGGCCTCGATCTGATCCGGGAGGTTTATCGGGAGGAGCGGCAGTCATGGAAGGCGGATCTGCGGATCGGGTCGGCCCAACTGGAATTGTTCTCCTTCCCTGCACCGGCGATGCGGCCGTCCCACCCAGAGGCTACAGGCCTGAGACATCTGGCATTTGCTGTGGCTATTCTTGAGCCCGTAATTATCCGCCTGGAAGCCGCAGGCGTTGCCGTCGAGCCAATCCGGATCGACCCATACACAGACCAACGGTTTACCTTTTTCAGAGACCCGGATGGATTGCCGCTGGAACTCTACGAAGCCCCATAAGGAACGGTTCGCTTTCGCGACGGGCGCTGTGTACTGACGGTCTCGGTATCGGCGGACCGCGAATCTGTGCTAAGCGCCGCCCAACCAACCAAAGGACGACACCAATGAGCGAACTGACCGTGGCCGAGGCGACCGAGAGCATCTATGCCTCGCTCCGGGCGGACAATGCCTACATCGACACACATATCGCGGCGCTTAAGGCGGCGCTGACGCGAGAGGGGATAAAACAGGCGGTGTTCGATCCGACCAAGCTGGCGCAGAACAACCGCTCGGGCCGCAAGTTGATGCAGGCTTATTTTCGGCAGCGCGGCGTGAGCGTGAGGTTCTCAGACTAGAGCCGCGCGCGGGCGATCTCAACCGCGTCGTTGGGAGTTCTCAGCCGGGACATGCGCCGCACGCAGGTTCCAATCGTATGGGAGTTGTTTCAAGGCCGATCCTGGATCGCGGAGGGGATGTGACATGGTGGATTTTGACCGGATCGACAAGTTGATCGCAGCGGTGCCCCCCGCCTTGGCGCTTCGCGCCGGATTGGACCTTGGCATCTTCACCCGGCTCGGTGAAAGCGCGGTGACTGCTGACAGCCTCGGGGCCACGCTCAAAGTCGAACCCGATCGTCTGTCCCGGCTCCTCTACGCGCTCGCCAGCATCGGCCTCCTTGAAGTCGAGGATGGTCAATTTCGCAACGGAGCCGAAGCGTCGGCCTTCCTCGATGCGTCCAAGCCAACCTATCGCGGCGGCGATCATGCGCTCCTGCGCAAGCTCTGGGGAGCCGACCTATTAACCGCGGACTCGCTGCGACAGAACCGGCCGGCCGCGCTGCACGACTTTTCCGAAGCGGGACCTGAGGCCGCGGCCGCCTTCAGCCGCATGCTCGCGCCGGGCGGGGTGATTTTCGGCCGACATCTGGCGCAGGAGATGGACCTCTCTGCGGTCGGTTCGGTGATCGACATCGGCGGAGGCGCCGGGACCATACTGGTCGGGCTTCGCGAGCGGTGGCCGCACATTGCGGCGACGCTGATGGAACTGCCAACGGTCGCAGCGGTCGCGCCAGCTATCCTGTCGGAATACGGTGCCGACGACGTGGTTGTCGAAGAGGGAGATATAACCGCCGCGCCATCGATAGGTCGGCACGATCTGGCGATCCTGAAGGCCGTCGTCCAGGTGCTTCCGCCGGACAAGGCGCGCAGTTCGATCCTGAACGCCGCGCGTTGCCTTACACGTGGCGGCGAGATCGCAATTGCGGGGTGGGGTGTCGTCGATGACGACCGCCTCGGCCCGCCTGAGGGTGTCTTTCTCAATCTCACCTTCCTGAACCTCTATCGCCACGGCGAATCGTACACTGAAGGTCAGTATCGCGCGTGGATGACCGAGGCTGGATTCCGCGATATCTCCAGGTCGCGCCTGACGGACGGCTGCACGTTGTTCCGTGGACGCCTCACGGGCTGACTCAATAACAGCGATCTGCCGCCGCAAGGGCTTCGGTACGGCGAGCTTCGTCCAGGGCGCCAATCCGCCGGACCGATGCATAGAACCTGACATAGTCGCCCGAGCACAAGTCGAACAGGCGCAGAAACGCGGTCACCCGATCGCTATAGACGGAAGTCGCGGCGAGCTTCGCGTTGTTGATCGGGGACGCGAACCAGGCATCGTATCCCCGGTATCGGCCCCAGCGCCTGTCGCGCATGTGTCGGTAGCGCATCCGCAGCCGTTCAATCGCGGCCGTCTTCGCGGCCAGTTTTTGCTCCGAGGTGCCGGAGTTGGAATAGACTTGCGCCAACTCGTCCCGGGTCCGCGACACCAGCGAAAGAAATTCAGCCTTGCGTCCCCGGGCGGCTTCGTAACGGCGCAATGCGGCGGTATCGCCAGTCGCGCGCAGCCATTTTTTCACGCCGGTTGTTTCGACGGCGACAGCGAACGCCTCGTTGAATGCGGAATCGTCGTGCACATAGACGCGCTGGTGGGCCAGTTCATGGAACACCAGCGCTGCAAGATAGGTTTCATCCTGGCCGAACATCGTGCTGAGCAGCGGGTCGCTCGACCAGCCAAGCGTGGAATATGCCGTGATGCCCGTCACATAGACGTCCATGCCCTGTCCTTGAAGTTCGACAGCGGTTTCAGTCGCGGACTTCCTGGAGAAATACCCCCGGTAGGGAACACAGCCGAAAACGGGAAAACACCATGTTCGCAGCGTCAGCGAAAATGCCGGCGCGGCGAAGACGGCCCATGTCACCGAATCCCGACCAATGTCGACATAGCTGCGGTAGCTGTTGTTGTCGGGCAGCGCCAGCTCATCCGTTGCGAACTGTCTTATGGCGCTCGCCGATGCCATTCGGGCGCGCAACGCCTTCGGCGTCGAAGGATCCTCGATCAGTTTTCCGACATCCTGGCGTGCGGTCATGATCTGCAGATGACCCTTCATGGATTGCGCGTAGTAGGAAATGCTGGTGCAGCCGGTCACGCCGGACACCACGGTCATAACCGCAACCAATCGAAAGAATGCGCGCATCACGATTTGTCCACAGCAGTGCTCACCCGTTCCGATGGGGTCGCGATTGCCCCAGGTCGCAAGCAGTCGCCTCGATTGATCGAGGTCTATAGTTTTCTGAAGAATCCGGACAGGTGCTCATTGTGGTGACGCATGTCACCACGCGCAAACCGCGTCCCACCAACCTGCAGCTGATCAGTCCTTTCCCGCCCGCCCGAAAATCCGCGCGTAAAATTCGCCGACGATGCCGCGCCGGAAGATCAGCACGCACACCATGAAGATCAGGCCGGTGGCGATGGTCACCGGAAAGCCGGAAGTGGCAAGCGTGTTTTCCAGGCCGATGACAAGGCTGGCGCCGATGATCGGCCCGACCATCGTACCGATGCCGCCGAGAAGCGTCATCAGGATCACCTCGCCCGACATCTGCCAGGTGACGTCGGTGAGCGTGGCGAACTGGAAGACGATCGCCTTGAGCGAGCCGGCCAGCCCGGCCAGCGCCGCCGACATGACGAAGGCGCCCAGCTTGTAGTTGGCGACGGAATAGCCCAGCGAAATGGCGCGGTTCTCGTTCTCGCGGATCGAGCGCAGGATCATGCCGAACGGCGAATTGACGATGCGCCAGATGGCGAAGACGCCGATCAGGAACACCGCCAGCACGAAATAATACATGTTCAGCGAGACGTTCAGGTCGAGGACGCCTAGCAGCATGCCGCGCGGTATGCCCTGAATGCCGTCCTCGCCTTGCGTGAACGGCGCCTGCACGCAGAAGAAGAAGAACATCTGCGACAGCGCCAGCGTGATCATGGCGAAATAGATGCCTTGCCGGCGAATGGCGAAGAAGCCCATGACGAGGCCGAGCAAGGCCGCACCCGCCATGCCGAGCAGAATGCCGGCTTCCGGCGGCCAGCCCCAGACCTTGACGGCATGCGCGGTGAAGTAGGCGGCGCCGCCAAAGAAGGTTGCGTGGCCGAATGACAGCAGCCCGGTGTAACCAAGCAGAAGATTGAACGCGCAGGCAAACAGCGCGAAGCACAGCATCTTCATCAGGAAGATCGGATAGACCAGGAAGGGTGCGACCAGCAGCGCCAGGATGCCGAGCCCGACCAGCGTCCATTCAAGCCGTGCCGAGGTTTTGGCCGATGTCTCGCGAAGCGTCAGTTCCGACATGTCAGGCGTCCCTTCCGAACAGGCCGGCCGGCCGGACCAGAAGCACAATCGCCATGATGACGAAGACCACGAGGTTGGAGGCCTCGGGATAGAAGACCTTGGTCAGGCCTTCGGCAAGGCCAAGCATGTAGCCGGTGACGATGGCGCCAAGGATCGATCCCATGCCGCCGACCACGACGACGGCGAAGACGACGATGATGAGATCCGACCCCATAAGCGGGCTCACCTGATAGATCGGCGCTGCCAGAATCCCGGCAAGCCCGGCCAGCGCGGAGCCGAGGCCGTAGGTCAGGGTCAGCAGCAACGGCACGTTGACGCCGAAAGCCTGGACGAGGCGGGGATTCTCCGTCGCGGCGCGCAGGTAGGAACCGAGCCTGGTCTTCTCGATCAGCGCCCAGGTTCCGAAGCAGACGATCAGCGAGGCGACGACGACCCAGCCGCGATAGTTGGGCAGGAACATGAAGCCGAGATTGGTGCCTCCCGAAAGCAGCGGCGGCACCGCGTAGGGGTTTCCCGAGACGCCGTAATAGTAGCGGAAGATGCCTTCGAGCACGAGCGCGAGGCCGAAGGTGAAGAGCAGCCCGTAGAGCGGGTCGAGGTCGTACAGCCGCGACAGCGCCAGGCGCTCGACCACGATGCCGAAGACACCGACGATCAGCGGTGCAAGGATCAGCGCCGGCCAGTAGCCGATGCCGAGATGGGTGAGCAGCAGATAACCGACGAAGGCGCCGAGCATATATTGGGCGCCATGGGCGAAATTGATGACTCGCAGCAGGCCGAATATGACAGCCAGGCCCAGGCTCAGCATGGCGTAGAACGAGCCGTTGATCAGGCCGACCAGCAACTGGCCGAGGAAAGCCTGAACGGGGATGCCGAAGATCATGGTCATGGCGCCATCATACACCCAGGACTTCGTGGAGCAGCGTCATGCGGTCCGGCAGTTCGCCGACCGGAAACCCCGCCACCACCTTGCCGTGCTCCATCAGATAGAAACGGTCGGCGACACGACTGGCGAAGCGGAAGTTCTGCTCGACCAGCAGGATCGTCATGCCGCGCTTTTTCAACGTCGCCAGCAACGCGCCAATGCGCTGCACGATGACGGGGGCCAAACCCTCCGTCGGCTCGTCGAGAAGCAGCATTTTCACACCGGTTCTCAACATGCGCGCGATCGCCAGCATCTGCTGTTCGCCGCCCGACAGCCTCGTGCCTGGACTGTTGCGCCGCTCCTTCAGATTGGGGAACAGATCGAAAATCTCCTCGACGCTCATGCCGCCCTGCGCGACGACCGGCGGCAGAACCAGGTTCTCGTCGACGGTCAGCGTCGCGAAGATACCGCGCTCCTCCGGCACGAAGCCGATGCCTTGATGCGCGGTCCGGTGCAGCGGCAGCCGCATCAGATCCTGGCCGTCGAAAGCGATCCGGCCGGTTCGCTTGCGGATCAGCCCCATGATGGCGCGCAGCGTCGTCGTCTTGCCGACGCCGTTGCGGCCGAGCAGCGTGACCGTCTCGCCGGCAAACACCTCCAGATCGACGCCGTGCAACGCATGGCCCTCGCCATACCAGGCGTTGAGGCCGCTGACTGCAAGCAGAGGTGCGGCACTAGTCATCGGCGGTGCCCATATAGGCGATCTTGACGCGCTCGTCGCGGCTGACCGTGGCGTAGTCGCCGGCGGCCAGCACCTCGCCGCGCTGCATGACCGTTATCCAGTCGCAAAGGTCGGCCACGACGGTCAAATTGTGCTCGACCATCAGCACGGCGCGATCCCTGGCCACCGAACGGATCAGGTTGGAAACGGTGGCCACGTCCTCATGCCCCATGCCGGCCATCGGCTCGTCCAGCAGCAGCACTTTCGGATCGAGCGCCAGGGTCGTAGCGATCTCGAGCACGCGTTTCCTGCCGTAGGAAAGGTCGCCGGCGAGCCTGTTCCTGGCGTCGTCGAGACCGACCGAGCGCAGCAGTTCCTCGGCGCGCGGCGTCAGCCGGTCGAGCGCCGCGAGCGAGCGCCAGAACTGAACGCTGAGCCCGCCCGGCCGCTGCAGCGCGACGCGCACATTGTCGAGCACGCTGAGGTGCGGAAAAATCGCCGATATCTGGAACGAGCGCACCAGGCCCATCCGCGCGACCCTGGCCGGCGAGGTGCGGGTGATGTCGTGGCCGAGCAGCTCGATCCTGCCGCTGGTCGGCGCCAGGAACTTGGTGAGCAGGTTGAAGACGGTCGTCTTGCCGGCGCCGTTGGGTCCGATCAGGGCATGGATGTTGCCATGGCGGACATCGAGATCGACGTTTTTGACGGCGATGAAGCCGGCAAAGTCGCGCCGCAACCCGCGGGCGGAAAGCACCACAGGCGGCTCGTTCGCGCTCAGGTCAGTCGGCGCCATCGGCCGCGCCGATCACTGGCCGGCCGTCGGACAGCCGCTTTCCTTTTCGCTAAGGAAGGCCTCGTTGCCAGGAATGGTGGCGAGATATTTGTAGTAGTCCCACTCCTGGGTGCTCTCGGCTGGCGACTTGACCTGATAGAGGTACATGTCATGGACCATGTTGCCGTCCGCCTGCACTTTGCCGTTGGTTATCGCGGCGTCGTCCACGGGCATCGAATGCAGTTGCTTGGCGACCGCTTCGGTCTCGTCCGTGCCGACCTTGTCGATCGCTTTCAGGTACTGCGTCACCGCCGAATAGGTCGAGGCCTGGATCATGTTCGGCATGCGGTTGGTGCGCTTGAAAAAGCGCTGCCCGAATTCGCGGCTCTTGTCGTCGCGATCCCAATAATAGCCTTCGGTCAGCACAACGCCCTGCGCCGCTTGAAGGCCAAGCCCATGCACCTCGGCCAGCGTGAACAGGAGTGCGGCAAGACGCTGACCGCCCTGCACGATGCCGAATTCGGCCGCCTGCTTGATCGAGTTGGAGGTATCGAGGCCGGCATTGGCCAGGCCGATGACCTTGGCGCCCGACGATTGCGCCTGCAGCAGGAAGGACGAATAATCGGTCGATCCCAGGGGGTAACGCACCTCGCCCAGCACCTTGCCGCCATGGCTCTCGACGAACTTGGTGGTCTGATCCTTCAGCGAATAGCCGAATGCATAGTCGACGGTGACGAAGAACCAGCTGTCGCCGCCCTGCTGCACGAGAGAGCCGCCGGTCCCCACCGCTTGCGAATGTGTGTCATAGGCCCAGTGGAAGCCATAGGGCGAGCATTGTTTGCCGGTCAGCTCGGTGGTCGCCGCGCCGGTAACGATATCGATCTTCTTCTTTTCCTTGGAAATCCCCTGGACGGCGAGCGCCACCGAAGAGGTCGTCAGTTCCATGATGGCATCGACCTGCTCGGTGTCGTACCACTGCCGCGCGATGTTGGAGGCGATATCCGGTTTGTTCTGGTGGTCGGCGCTGATGATTTCTATCGGCGCTCCCTGCACCTTGCCGCCGAAATCCTCGACCGCCATCTTGGCCGCCTCGACCGACCACTTGCCGCCGAAATCGGCATAGACGCCCGACTGGTCGTTGAGGATGCCGATCTTGACCTTGCCGTCGGAAATTTCGGCGGCCGAGGCGGGGATCGCAGATGCGGCGAGAAGTGCGGCAGAAACGAAATAGCTTACCTTCATGGTTGACTTCCTCCCATAGCGATGAATCCGACCGACCCTCCTACGATCGATCATCGCAATAGTATTGAACATGAGGAAGATAGGGACAGAGGGCAAGAGGCCGTCCCGGATTTCGTGTTCGAAGCGATGCGCTTTGGCGGCGGAACGCCACCTTGAGCCCTGGATGGAAACACAAACACGTGAGCCGCGACCTGTGGCAGTCCTTACCTCAGCCCTCGGCGGCGACGAGGTGGCCGTTGCCGACATCCCTCAGCGCCAGTTTCAACGGCGCCTCGCCGATCCTGCGGGTGGCGCTCGGGATCTCCTGGTCGAGGCGGGCGAAGCGGCTTCTTCGCTTGGCTGGATCGGGCACCGGAACGGCTTCGATGAGGCGTCTGGTGTAGGGGTGGCGCGGGTTGGAAAAGACCTGGTCGCGCGTGCCCATCTCGACGATCTGGCCGAGATACATGACGGCGACGCGGTCGGAGATGTTCTCGACCACCGCCATGTCATGCGAGATGAAGAGATAGGCGACGCCGAATTCGCGCTGCAATTCCTTCAACAGATCGAGCACGCGCGCCTGCACCGAGACGTCAAGCGCCGAGACGCTTTCGTCGGCGATGATCAGCTTCGGCCGCAGCGCAAGAGCACGCGCAATACAGACGCGCTGGCGCTGGCCGCCGGAGAATTCATGCGGATAGAGTTCCATCTGATCGGCCGACAGGCCGACGCGCTCGAACAGCGCGGCCACACGGTCGCTGCGCTCTTGCTTCGAGGCGATGCCATGGATCAGCAGCGGCTCGGCGACGAGTTCGCCGACGCGCATGCGCGGGTCGAGCGAGGCGTAGGGATCCTGAAAAATCATCTGCACGTCGCGGCGCACCGCCTTACGCTCGTCGCGGCCAAGGCCAGACAAATTGCGGCCGCCGATGACGACGCCTCCGCTGTAGGGCACCAGTCCGGCCAGCGCCTTGGCAGTGGTCGACTTGCCGCAACCGGATTCGCCGACCAGCGCCAGCGTCTCGTTGGGCGCGATCGAAAAGCTAACGCCTTCGACGGCGTGGACGCGACGGGTGACCCGGCCGAAGAAGCCGCCATGCTGGTCGAAGCGGACATGCAGGTCGTTGACCTCGGCGATATTGGCCGGCCTTGCCGTCTCGGCATTCCTGGATTTCTGGCGCCCGACACCGCTGCCAATGCGCGGCACGGCGGCCAGCAGCTCGCGCGTATAGTCGGCTTGGGGCCTGGCAAAAATGTCAGCGGTTTTTCCCTCTTCGACCATGCGGCCATGCCGCATGATGATGACGCGGTCGGCCATTTCGGCGACGACGCCCATGTCGTGGGTGATCAGGATGACACTGGTGCCGTGCTGGCGCTGCAGGTCGCGCAGCAGCTCCAGCACCTCGCCTTGCACGGTGACGTCAAGTGCCGTCGTCGGCTCGTCGGCGATCAGCACGTCCGGCTCGAGCGCCAGCGCCATGGCGATCATCACCCGCTGGCGCATGCCGCCGGACAGTTCGTGCGGAAACTGCTTTAGCCGGCTTTCGGCTTCCGAAATGCGCACCGCTTTCAGAGCCTCGATGGCGCGCCGGCGGACTTCGCCCTGCGACAGGCTGGTGTGTGCCTCGATGGATTCGGTGAGCTGCCGGCCTATCGACAGCACGGGGTTGAGCGAGGTCATCGGCTCCTGGAAGATCATGGCGATGCGGTCGCCGCGGATGCGCCGCATCCGGCGCTCGTCCAGAGTTGTCAGATCTGTATCGCCGAGATGGATTTTCCCAGACGATATGCGTGCCGAGGGCTGCGGCAGCAATTGCATGATGGCCAGTGCGGTCATCGATTTGCCGGAGCCGGATTCACCGGCAATGCAGAGCGTCTCGCCACGCGCCAAAGTCAGCGACAGGTCGGAGACGACCTCGCGCTCGCCATCTTCGCCGCGCACGCTGACGCAGAGGTTGGCGATGTGGAGGATGGGTTTGCTGGCGGCGATCATTGCGCGTGTGACCCGGAGGGGGATTTACTCCGGCACACCCCCCTCTGTCCTGCCGGACATCTCCCCCGCAAGGGGGGAGATTGGCGGCTTTGCCGCGGCGTCCATTCGTCACCGTTGAAAAGTGGCGAAGCCCGTCGTGACATCCGATCTCCCCCCTTGCGGGGGAGATGTCCGGCAGGACAGAGGGGGGTGCAGCGCCGGCCCAACCTCATTCAAACACGCAGCGCGGGAAGTAGAACGACACCACCCAGTTCGGCATGTCGACGATCTCGCTGATGCGGAGATCGCCGCAGACCGAGGCCAGCATGTAGGCCTCGACGGGGTCTATTCTGTAGCGGGTGGAAAGCAGGTCGACCATCTGGGCAACCGCCTCCTTTGCACCCGTCATCAGGTCCGGCCCAACTCCCGTCGTCACCTCATAGCCCTTGGCGTCGAGATGGCGCGTCACCGGGCCTGGCGTGGTGAAGCGCGGCGTCTTCAGCCTGGCATCCTTGACCAGGTCGAGCTTGAGCACGACGTCCATCGGACTTTCGATCGCCGTGCCGCAGACCTCGCCGTCGCCTTGCGCGGCATGGGTGTCGCCGACCGAAAACAGCGCGCCCGCCACTTCCACCGGCAGGTACAGCGTGGTGCCGGCGGCGAGATCGCGGATGTCGAGATTGCCGCCGACGCGTCTTGGCGGGACCACCGAGTGGTGACCCTTTTCCGCCAGGGCGTTGCCGATGGTGCCGGCGAAGGGTTTCAGCGGCACCCTCGCATTTTTGCCGAACAGCGCCGGCTCGAGCGAGGCAGCGTCGTACTTCCAGATGTTCAGCGCCGGCTCCTTGAAGTCGTCGGCGAGCAGCCCGAAGCCCGGAATGTTGGCCGTCCAGCCGAAGCCGGACGGTTTGAACATCTCGATCGTCACCTTCAGTGCGTCACCCGGCTCGGCGCCCTCGACGAAGATCGGCCCGGTCACCGGATTGACGGTGGCGAAGTCGAGCTTGGCGACGTCGGCGACCGTGCTGTCGGCCTTCAACTGGCCACCAGAGGAATCCAGGCACTGGAACTCGATGGTCGAGCCGGGCGCCACCCGCTCGGCCGGGGCAAACGAATTGTCCCAGCCGAAATGATGTTGGCGCCCGTGGATGGTGTAGTCGCAGTTATTGCACATCTTTTACGTACACATTGTCGTAGTTGATCGGGATATGGACCGGGTCGACATAGAGGTTGTCGGCGCCGCCCATGCGCGCCGATTTCATGGTGAAGCGCTGCTCGTTGAAGACCGGCGCCCAAGGCGCGTCCTCCATCACCTTGTCGTAGATGGCGCTCCACATCTTGTCGCGTTCGCCAGCCTTGGCGGGATCGACCACCGAGTCGGCCTCGGCCGCCTTGGCGTCGAGATCCTTGTTGCAGTACCACGACCAGTTCCAGCCGCCCGGCACCGCACCGGCGCAGCCGAGGATCGGGCCGTAGAAGTTCGACGGATCGGGGAAGTCGGCGATCCAGGCCATGCCGCCGGACCAGATCATCGGTGCGCCGGCCTTGTCGCCGCCGGCGGCAATGACATTGGCCTGCGCCAGCGACTGGATGCTGGCCTTGATGCCAATGGCCGCCAGGTCCTGCTGGATCGCCTGGGCGATGCGCGGGTTGGGATCGGTGTTCATGGCGAACAATTGCGTCTCGAAACCATCGGGATGGCCGGCCTCGGCAAGCAGGGCCTTGGCCTTGGCGACGTCATAGGGATAGCCCTTGTATTCCTTGTCGTAGCCCGGCATCGACGGCGGCAGCGGCTGATTGGCCGGCACGGCGCGGCCGTTGATGATCTGGATCACGCGCGCCTTGTTGATCGCCATGTTGACCGCCTGGCGCACCTTCACATTATCGAACGGCGCCATGGTGGTGTTCATGGTGACATAGCCGGTGTGCAGCTGGCCGCCTTCGACGACGCGCGCCTTCTGCTCGGGATCAGCCATCACCTCCTGGAATTTTGCCGGCGGAATGCCGTCGCCGGGCACGTCGATCTCGCCCTTCTGCAGGCGCAGCAGCGCAACGATCGGCTCCTGGCCGATCTCGAAGGTGATCTTGTCCAGATGCGGCAGGCCCTTGTGCCAATAGTCCGCATTGCGCTCGAAGACGATGCGCTGGCCGAGTGTCCACTCGGCGAGCTTGAAGGCGCCGGTGCCGACCGGATGCTTGCCGAAATCGGCGCCGTATTTCTCGACCTCTTCCTTCGGCACGACATGCGAGAAGTTGATGGCCATGACATGCAGGAAGGTTGCGTCGGGGCGGGTCAGTTCGAACTTGACCGTGTAGGGGTCGACGACGGTGACGCCGGAGAGGCTCTCGGCCTTGCCGGCGGCGACATCGTCATAGCCCTTGATCGAGCCGAAAAAGCCGGCGCCGGGGCTCTGGGTCTTTGGATTGGTGACGCGGTCGAGCGAATATTTCACGTCGTCGGCGGTCATTTCGCGGCCATTGTGAAATTTCACGCCATGGCGCAGCTTGAAGGTGAAGGTCTTGCCGTCGGGCGAGATCTCGTAGCTTTCGGCGAGGTCGGGTTTCAAATTGGTGGTGCCCGGCTCGTAGTCCATCAGCCCGTCGAACAGGCTCTTGATCATCGACCAGTTCTGCCAGTCATAACCGATCGCCGGATCGAGCGTGGCGACATCGTCCTTGTAGGTGATGGTGATGGCGCCGCCCTGCTTGGCGTTCGGGTCGACGGCGTCTTCGGCGCGAACACTTGTCATGCCGAGCATCAGCGCCAGCGCCGATACCGCTACCGTGGATGCGAGAAACTTTTTCATTTTTATGTTCCCTTTCTCTGTCTGGTTTTCATTTTCATCTGAGCTTGATGCGGGGGTCGATGAAGGGCGCGATGACGTCGGCCAGCAGATTACCGAGCACGATGGCGAAGGCCGAGATCAGGGTGACGCCCATGATGATCGGGATGTCCACGCGCTGGATGGCCTGCCACGCCAGCTGGCCAATGCCAGGCCAGCCGAACACGCTTTCGACGACGACAATGCCACCCATGAAGATGCCGATGTCGATGCCGATCATGGCGATGACCGGCAGGATGGCGTTGGGCAGTGCATGGCGGAACAGGATGGCTCGCCGCGCCAGGCCCTTGGCGCGGGCGGTGCGGACATAATCCTGGCGCAGAACATCGATCATCGACGAGCGCATCATGCGGGCGTACCAGCCGGCGCCGAGTATGCCCATGGTCAGCGACGGCAGCACGAGATGACGCCAGGTGCCATAGCCGCCGATCGGGAACCAGCTGAGCCGCACGGCAAAGACGTAGAGCAGCAGCAGGCCGACGACGAATTGCGGCGCCGAAACGCCGACGAAGGAGGCGACCATCAGCGTCTGGTCGGTGGCGGTACCGCGCTTGACGGCAGCGATCAGGCCCATGCTCAGGCCGAGCAGCAGCTCGCACAGGATGGCGCCGACCATCAGCAACAAGCTGGCCGGCAGCCGTGAGACGATCAGCTCGGTGACTTCGGAGCGCTGGATGTAGGAGCGGCCGAGATCGCCGCTGATGAGCTTCGTGAGATAGCGCCAGTACTGGACGATGAAGGGCTGGTCGAGGCCGAGCTGCTGGCGGATGTTCTCGACCGTCTGCGGCGTGGCGCTGCGACCGGCGATCTGGCGCACCGGATCGGCGGGCAGGAGATAGAGCAGCGCGAAAGTGATCAGCGAGACGCCGAGCAGGATCAGCAGCGACTGGATCAGGCGGCGGCCGAGATAGGCGATCATGCCCGGCCCCTCTGCGTCGGATCGAGGATGTCGCGCAGTGCGTCGCCGATCAGGTTGAAGGCCAGCGCCAGCGCCAGGATCGCGGCACCGGGGAAGAACACCAGCCAGGGTGCGGCCTGGAAATAGGTCTGGTTCTCGAAGATGATGTTGCCCCACGACGCCGTCGGCGGCTGCACGCCGATGCCGAGGAAGGAGAGTGTCGCCTCGAGCAGCACCGTGGTCGAGATGCCGAGCGTGCCCCAGACGATGATGGTCGGCAGCAGATGCGGCAGGATATGGCGAAACAGGATGCGCGGTGCACTCGCCCCAATGGTGCGTTCGGCGTCGATGAATTCGCGCTCGGCCAGCGAAGAGGTTTCGGTGTAGATGACGCGGGCGGTCTGCACCCAGTTGACCAGCGCGATGACCATGGCGACGATCCACAGGCTGGGCTCGAACACCGCCGCCAGGCAAATGGCGAGCAGCAGTGCCGGAAACGCCATCATCAAATCGGTGAAGCGCATCAGCGCGCTGCCGATCCAGCCACGGAAATAGCCGGCGACAACACCGACCAGCGTGCCGATGAACAGCGCCACGCCATTGGCGACGATGCCGATGATCAGCGAGGTGCGGGCGCCGTAGAGGATGCGGGTCAACAGGTCACGGCCGAGCAGGTCGGTGCCCAGCCAGAATTTTGCATCCGGCGGCAAGGGCGAGCCCTCGATGGTCAGGCCGTCGAACATCTGCTCGTTGGGATCATAGCCAGTCAGCCATGGCGCCAGCACGGCGCCGGCAACGACAATGGCGACGATCATCAGCCCAAGCAGTGCGAGACGGCGCCTGACCAGCCGGCGCCAGACGCCGGCGCGTGGTTTGACCGGCATGCGCCCTGGCGCGGTGAGATCAGGCGCGATGGGACTGGTCATCGCCGCCTTCTTCCCCTGTTGCTTCTTCACTTGTCATTGCCACGATCCGCCGCGCGGCATCCTCGACGCTGATCTGCCAGCTCATCGCCAGCGAGCGAAGCTGCGCATAGGCGCGGCCGTCATCGGTGCCTTTCGCCAGTGCGGTCACCGCGCGCACGATGGTCTGGCGCTCGGCGACGCGCTGGCGAAGCGAGGCAATCTCACTGGCCAGGTGTTTTCGCGCCTCGAAACTCTGGCGCGCGATCAGCAGTGCGCTGTAGACGCCGGCATTGCCGACCGGCTTGAGGAGCTGGGCATCGGCCTTGTGCGACAGCGCCCATTCGATGCGGCCCGGCGCCTCGGAGCCGATCAGCGCCACCAGCGGCATCGGCGCCTCGCCCGGCTTCCAGGGGAACTGCTCGTCGAAACCGAGATCGGCGTCGAAGAACACGAAATCGGCCGCCAGCGCCTCGGGCGGCAGTTCCGGCCAGCAGTCCAGCGTGATCAGGCCGATGGCCGACAATTGCCTGGTGATCGCCTGCACCGTCGGATGCGGGCGATGCAAGATGAACGCCTTGGCGCCGCCGAGATTGGGGATGCGTGGGGCTCTCGTCACGACACCACCCTCAGGCGTGGGCGGCCGAATGTTTTTGCCGGGTCGTAGCGCGACAGATAGGGATCCGGCGCGACTTCGTCTTCGCGGCTGACGACCTCGAAGAAGCCGTCCGCGATCCGCCCGATGATCACCGGCAATGTGGCGTGCTGCGAGTGCGCGTCGATGACGATCGGCCCGAGCCGGGTGGAGAAGCGGCGTTCTGCGAAGGCTCTGGAAAATTCCGCCGGACCGGCTTCGGGATTGCTGGAGAGCACGTCGGCCATCACCTGCACGGAGGCATAGGCGGAGGCCTCGAAAGACGAGGCGAAGGCGGCCGGCCGCGGCGCGAAGTACGGCCCGACCGATAGATGTCCCTTGCCGGATTCACCGATCGCCGGCAGCTCACCTTCGGTGAGGTTGCAGGAGATGACGGGACAAGTCTCGGGACTGAAGGCGGCATCCTCGTGACCTAGGTCGCGATAGGCCGCGAGGAAGGCGTAGGACGAGGTGCCGATCAGGTTGTTGAGGATGAAGTTCGGCCGCGTGGCGCGGATTTCCGCGATCAGACGCGACACGTCGGTCTCGCCGATGCGCAGATAGCGTTCGCCCAGAACCTTGCCGCCGGCATCGGCGATCAGGTCGCGGGCGACGCGGTTCATCTCCCAGCCCCAGATATAGTTCGAGCCGAGCAGGAAGCCATTGGCGCCGAAACGCGGCACGACATGCGCCATCAACGGCACCAGATGCTGGTTGGGGCAGGCGTGCATGTAGACGACGTGCTCGTTGGCCTCGAAGCCCTCATAGGGGCAGGCGTACCACAGCATGCCGCCCGCCTTCTCGAGCACCGGAATGGTTTCCTTGCGGCTCCACGAGGTGACGCACCCGACGACATGGCGCGCGCTGCTGGTCCTGAAAATATCCTCGCACAGCGTTGCGTAGCGGTCGGCATTGCTTTGCGGATCGCGCTCGACCGGCACCAGTTCGATGCCTGAGCTGCGATCGGCGTTGATGTCGGCGATGGCGCGCATGGCGCCGATGCGGCACGCATCGGAGACGAGCTGATAGCTCCCCGAGCGGGAATACAGGATGCCGATCTCGATACGCCGTTTCAAACAGATCCCCAAAATGACAATGCCTCGCAGCCAGCGCCGGGAGGGCGAGGCATACGAGGCATTCTTGCCGCCCGGCGATCAGAGCCGGTATTTTGCGCTAGCGTATTCTGTCCGGCGGGTCAGTCAAGCCCTCAACGATATTTGCGTGACCGTCATCGCCGTTTCGCTGCCACTGGCCTCTGACCGTGTTGACGCGCATAGGTCACGCAGGCGTCCACCGTGCTGACACAAAGCGCGTCGCGCCTGTTCGGCATATTGTTGTCGCCGGCGTAGGCAACTTCGGCGACGCGACCGTCGACCATGCGAATTTGCGTATCGCAATAACCGCCGGGAGCGACATTGACGGAGCCACCGACCGCCGGGATCGCGCCCAATGCCATGGTTGGGACGACGATGCTGAGATTGCCGCGCTGAACGACGCGCTTATAGGACCAGATCTGGCCCGATCGGCCGGCGTCCGCGGTGGCGGTCGGAAACCCCGCGCACATGCGGACGTCGGCTTCGCTGAGGCCGACCATCTCCTTGCGAGCCGCCGCCGCGGTGGGGTCAACCTTGGCCACGCGCGACGTATCGTCGGGAACGACGCAGGAAGACTGGATGCCAACGAAGAGAATAGGAAGGGCAAGCTTTTGAATGCAGGAAAATATCATGCCGACCGTCAGATTGGTCCGATGTCAGATTTGCGTGGCACCCGCCGCTCCTTTCTACCTAGGCAGGCAGGCGAAGGGATCAACCCGTTCAGCTTCACGAAAAAGTGGCTGTGGCTGCAACATCGAGGATTGCGCGTCACGGGGTCTGCATTTCACGCAGGATCAATGGCCCTGCAAGTGCTTCCGGCGCCAGGCGGCGGGCGCTTCGCCGACTCGCGCGCGAAAGAACCGTGAAAAATACGCCGGGTCGTCGAAGCCGATCTCGTAGGCGATGTCCTCCACCGTGCGTACGGTGAACAGCAGCAGGCGCTTGGCCTCCAGCAGCCGCCTTTCGCTGACGACCCGCTTGACGCCGGCGCCCAGAACCGCATGGGCAGCCTTGTCGAGAAGATGCGGCGTGGTGGCCAGCGCCTCGACGTAGCGATCGACCGGCCAGTTGTCGCGGAAATGCGTGTCGGCGAGCCGACGCAGGCCCCGCGCCAGCGAAGCATCGGAAGAGGCGGCGGAGGCGGTCACGCCGGGGCTGAGGCGCGCAATGTGGGAGAGTGCGACGGCGATCAGCGCCGGCAGGACCCTGTCATTGCCGGCTTGCGCCTGGGCATATTCGGCGGCGATCATCTCCAGCACCGCCGCCAGTCTCGCCCACGCTGCGTGTCGTGGCAGACCGTCGGCAAAGACCGGCCTGTCCAGCGGCAGCAGGCTGTGAGCGGCGATGGCCGCGAGCGCGCCGTCGGCGACCGAGACGACGATGGCATCGGTGCCGGGTCCGATCGAGAAGCCATGCACGACAGCGCTCGGCACGAAGCTGACGGCAGGCGCCGAAAAGTCCCAGGATCGGTCTTCGATACGGTAGGTGCCGGAGCCGCTGGTCCAGTAGGTGATCTGGCCCATCTGCGGATGCTTGTGCGCCGCAACCTGACCAAGATGGATATTGCTGCGCGCAAGCACCGTCTCGACATGCAGGAAACCGACATCGAGCGGCCGCACAGGCTCGCCATAGACGAAGAAGTCGGGGATGGAATTCTGGCTCATGGCGCCTGAAAAAGTCCAATCGGTTTTGCCGTTCCGTCCATAACCGATGCATGCCCAAGGCGCTAGTGTTGCGACTCAAGAGGAGGACCATCATGCGATCAGAAGACTTCCGCGCCGACAAGGCACGGCCGTTCACCGGGGCCGAGTATCTGGAGAGCCTGCGCGACGGCCGCGAGGTCTATATCAATGGCGAACGCATTGCCGATGTCACCACGCACCCGTCGATGCGCAATTCGGCGCGGTCGCTGGCGCGCCTCTACGATGCGCTGCATGATCCCCTGCGACGGGACACGCTGACTTCGCCGACCGACACCGGCTCGGGCGGCTACACCCACAAATATTTCCGCGTCGCCAAATCCTCTGGCGAACTCGCCGCCCAGCAGACGGCGATCGCCGAGTGGTCACGCATGTCCTATGGCTGGATGGGGCGCACGCCCGACTACAAGGCGGCGCTGATGAATACGCTCGGCGCCAACGCAGACTGGTACGGGCCGTTCAGGGACAATGCCCTGTCCTGGCACAGGCGTGCCCAGGAAGCCGTGCTGTTCATGAACCATGCCATCGTCAACCCGCCGATTGACCGCCACAAGCCGGCCGAACAGGTGAAGGACGTCTTCGTCCACATCACCAAGGAGACGGATGCCGGCATCTACGTCTCCGGCGCCAAGGTGGTGGCGACGTCCTCGGCGCTGACGCACTATAACTTCCTGGCGCAGGGATCGGCGACGGTCACCGAGGATCCGTCGCTGTCGGTGATGTTCATCGTGCCGATGAATGCGCCGGGGATAAAGATGTTCTGCCGCGTCTCCTACGAGCAGACGGCCAACACGGTGGCGGCGCCGTTCGACTATCCGCTGTCGTCACGCTTCGACGAGAACGACGCGATCCTGGTGCTCGACAATGTCTTCATCCCCTGGGAGGACGTGCTGGTGCTGCGCGATGCGCAGAAGATCCTGTCCTTCCACCCGGCGTCCGGCTTCATGCATGGCTACTGCTTCCAGGGCTGCACGCGTTTCGCCGTCAAGCTTGATTTCCTCGCCGGCCTGCTGGCCAAGGCGCTGCGCGCCACGGGCGGCGATGCTTTCCGCGGCAACCAGGCGGCACTGGGCGAGGTCATTGCACTGCGGCACATGTTCTGGAGCTTTTCCAACGCCATGGCCTACAACCCGATCCCGTGGGCGAATGGTGCGGTGCTGCCCAATCTGGAAGCCGCGCTCGCCTACCGCACCTTCATGTCGGAAGCCTATCCGCGCGTCATCGACACCGTGCGCCGGGTGATCGCGTCCGGGCTGATCTACCTGCCATCGTCGGTGCGCGACTTCAACAACCCCGAGATCGACAAGTATCTGGCGCAATATGTGCGCGGCTCCAACGACATGGGCCACATCGAGCGCATCAAGATCATGAAGCTTTTGTGGGACGCGACCGGCACCGAGTTCGGCGGCCGTCACGCGCTCTACGAGCTCAACTATGCCGGCGCGCCGGAAGAGGTGCGGCTGCAGGTGCTGAAAGGAGCTGAACGCGGCGGGCGGCTGAAGGCGATGGAAGAGCTCGTCGACACCTGCATGGCCGACTATGACGAGAATGGCTGGACGGGCGATACCTGGTTCAATCCGCTTGTCTCAACGGCCGAGTGAAACCAGATGGCCACGCAGATTTCGAAAACCGATTTCCGCGACGCCATGGCGAGGGTCTGCGCGCCGGTCAACATCGTCACCACCGATGGCCCGGCAGGGCGCGGCGGCTTCACCGCCACCGCCATGTGCAGCGTCTCCGACGAGCCGCCGACGCTGCTGGTGTGCATGAACGGGCGCTCGACGCAGGCCGCCATGTTCCTGTCCAACCAGCGCTTCTGCGTCAACGTGCTGACGCATGACCACATGCATCTGGCGGGAAAGTTCGCCGGCGCGACCAGGGACATGGAAGCGCGCTACTCCGCCGCACGCTGGCAGACGCTGACCTCCGGTACGCCGGCGCTGTCGGATGCGATCGTCAATTTCGATTGCGAGATCGAGACTGTGCATATCGTCGGCACGCACAATGTCATGATCGGCCGCGTCATCGATGTCCGGCACGGCAGCGGCGGTTCGGCCCTGCTCTATGTCGACCGCAACTACACGCAGCCGACGCGGCTTGGCAGCTTTGGCGGGTGAAGCCGGGTGTCAGACGGTTTGGTGGCGGGGATGCCTCCGCCTATCCCGTACGCGGCCGTGCCACCAGCCAGTCTTTCACCCCCGCCGATCCAGCCTCGCCACCAGCCGGTCCCCCGCCCACTGGATGCCGCAGACCAGGATGATCAGCACGATGACCACGGCGATCATGATGGACGTCTCAAATCGTTGATAGCCGTAGCGGATGGCGAGGTCGCCGAGGCCGCCGGCACCGATGGCGCCGGCCATGGCCGAGGCACCGATCAGCGTCACCAGCGTCACCGTGAAGCCGGCGACAATGCCGGGCAGGGCTTCCGGCACCAGCACCTCGCGGATGATCGTCCAGCGGTTGCCGCCCATGGCGCGCGCCGCCTCGATCAGCCCGCGATCGACTTCGCGCAGCGACACTTCGGCGATGCGCGCATAGTAGGGCGTGGCGGCGATCGACAGCGGCACGATGGCCGCCCATGTGCCGATCGAGGTGCCGACGATCAGCCGCGTCACCGGGATGAGCGCGACCAGAAGAATGATGAAGGGCACCGAACGGAAGCCGTTGATGACGGCGCCAAGCGACCGGTTCACCCACAGGCTTTCGGCAATCCCGCCGCGTTCGGTGGCGATCAAGGCCAGGCCGAGCGGCAGGCCGAAGACCAGCGAGATGAGGCCGGAGGCGGCCGTCATCAGCACCGTCTCCCAGATCGAACGCAGCAGAAGTTCAAACAGGATCGGCGACATGGCCAAGCACCTCCACCCGCGCCTGGCGGGCCTTCAGGAATGTGATGATGTCAGCGAGATGATTTGCATCGCTGCCGGGAACCGAAAGGAACAGCGTGCCGACCGGCTGCTGCTGGATATGGTCGATGCCGCCATGGACGAGGCGGAAGGTGCCTGGAACAGCCGTGGCAAGGTCGGACAGCAATGGCCCGCTTGCCGCTTCGCCGGCCACATCCACGCGCAGGATCGTCTCCGCGCCGGCCGCCGGCAGCAGCCGGGCCGCCAGTTCGGCTGGCAGCTGCGGCCGGATGGCGCCGAGCAGGCTCCTGGTGATGTCCGAGCGCGGGTCGGCGAATACCGACCAGACCGGGCCTTGCTCGACGATGCGCCCGGCATCGATCACCGTCACGCGGTCGGCGATCGAGCGGATCACCTCCATCTCATGGGTGATCAGCAGGATGGTCAGGCCGAGCTGCCGGTTGATATCCCTGAGCAGCGCAAGGATCGAGCGCGTCGTCTCCGGATCGAGCGCCGAAGTGGCTTCATCCGACAAAAGCAGCGCCGGCCGTGCTGCCAGCGCCCTGGCGATGCCGACGCGCTGCTTCTGGCCACCCGACAGCGACGCCGGATAGGCTTTTGCTTTCTCCGACAGGCCGACGAGATCGAGCAGTTCGGCGGCGCGCTTCAGCCTCTCGGCTTTCGGGCGCCCCTCGATCTTGAGCGGTAGCGCCACATTGTCCTCGACGGTCTTGGCCGACAGCAGGTTGAAATGCTGGAAGATCATGCCGATGCGTCGCCGCAACGGCTGCAGGTCGCGC
Source organism: Mesorhizobium sp. M0618 (assembly GCF_040320765.1). Taxonomy (NCBI): domain Bacteria; kingdom Pseudomonadati; phylum Pseudomonadota; class Alphaproteobacteria; order Hyphomicrobiales; family Phyllobacteriaceae; genus Mesorhizobium; species Mesorhizobium sp. M0618. Next base: position 355,477 of record NZ_JAMYQH010000001.1, read on the forward strand.
TCGCCTAGCCGGCTGATCTCGCGGCCCTCGATGAACACCTCGCCGGAGTCAGGCCGTTCCAACCCGTTCAGGCAGCGGATCAACGTCGATTTGCCGGCGCCGCTGCGACCGATGATACCGAGGATCTCGCCCTTGCGCACGGTCAGCGAGATGCCGTCGAGCGCCGCTGTCACACCGAAGCGGCGCTTCAGGTCGACGAGGCGCACGACGTCCTGAGACGCGTCGGGCCGGGCATGCGTCGGATCGGCGGTTTCTCCGGATGCCGTGATATGCTGGTTCATGAATGTTCCTGTTCTCCGAAAACGCAATCGCGGCCCGCGCCTGAGCGCGGACCGCTATTGCTCTCGAACCGGGTTTCCGGTCGACGATCGGGTCAATAGGCGCTGAGGCCGGTGCCCTTGTAGACCTTGTCGAACTCGGCCTTCACCGCCTCGTTCTGATAGGAGGCGACCAGCGTCTTCACCCAGGCCTCGTTCTCGTTGCCGGCCTTCACCGCGATGAAATTGCGGTAGGGATTGTCGGCGATGGGCTCCTGCGCGATGCGGTTTTCCGGCGTCAGGCCGCTTTTCAGCGCCCAGTCGGTGTTGACCACGGCCGCGTCGAGATCCTCGACCGAGCGGCCGACGATGCCGGCGTCGAGTTCCTTGATCACCACCTTCTTCGCATTCTCGGCGATGTCGGCGGTGGTGGCCAGAATGCCGGTGCCGTCTTTCAGCTTGATCACGCCCTCGTTCTGCAGCACGCGCAGCGCCCGGCCTTCGTTGGATGGGTCGTTCGGCACGCCGACGACCGCGCCCTCGGGCAGGTCGGCGACTGCTTTGTACTTCTTCGAATAGAGGCCGATCGGCCAGACGCCGGTATAGCCGACACGCACGATGTGATAGCCTTGAGTCTTGATCTGGTTGTCGAGATAGGGCTGGTGCTGGAAGGCGTTGGCGTCGATTTCGCCGCGCTCCAGCGCCTCGTTGGGCTGGGTGTAGTCGTTGAACACCACGGTCTCGATGGCGAGGCCCTTTTCGGCCGCCTGGGCAACGACGACGCGCCAGACATCCTCGTCCTCGCCGCTGATGATGCCGACCTTGATCACCTTCTTGTGCTCGGCGAACGATGCATGCGGTGCCATCAGGCTGCCGACCGCGACGGCCGATGCGAACAGCAGAGCCAGGCCGCTGCGCCGGTTGATGGTTGACCCTGAGGAAGATGGCAAAGTGTTTTTGAAGTCGGACATGATTGATCTCTGCAGTTGTGAAGTCATGCGGCCAAGCGGACTGCCTAGCCTTGATCACATCGTCAGGAATTCTATTGATTTAATCAAAGAACGCGTTTCGCCGTTCTCGCCAAAGCCAGGAATATTCTCTCAAAAATTCCAACGAAGAGAGAACAAGACGGCGCTCGGCCGACCGCCGCCGGATCTAAGGCGATCCTGGGCATCTCCGTGGGAAGGTCAGATTCGGAGGCAGGCCAGCGCCACGGTTGGTCTCAAAGCGCGATCCACGCGGTCTTGAGTTCCAGATATTTCTCCAGCGCGTGCAGCGACTTGTCGCGGCCGAAGCCCGACTGCTTGACGCCGCCGAGCGGCACGGTGATGTCGGCGCCGCCATAGGTGTTGACGTGGACGACGCCGGCATTGATGGCGCGCACCATGCGATGCGCGGTGGAGAGGTTGGCGGTCCACACCGCGGAGGCAAGCCCGTAGACGGTCGAATTGGCAAGCCGGACCGCCTCCTCCTCGGTTTCGAAGCGCATGACGCCGAGTACGGGCCCGAACACCTCCTCACGCGCAAGCTGCATGTCTTGCGTGACGTTCTCGAAGATCGTCGGCGCCATGTAGCTGCCGCCGGTCTCGGTCAGGATCCCTTCGCCGCCGGTGACGAGACGGGCACCTTCTTCCGTGGCCCTGGCGACGAAACCGAGGTTCTTGTCCAGCTGTTCGGCGCTCGACACCGCGCCGATGTCGCTGGAGAGATCGAGCGGGTCGCCGACTTTCAGCCGGGTCGTTGCCAAGAGAAGCTCGTCCATGAAACGGTCATAGACCGACGCCTGGACGAGCAGGCGCGAGCCGGCGACGCAGACCTGGCCGGAATTGCGAAAAATGCCGTTGGCCGAGACGCCCGCCGCCTGTTTTAGGTCGGGAGCATCGGCAAAGACGATGTTGGGCGACTTGCCGCCGAGTTCGAGGAAGACGCGTTTCAGGTTGGAGCGAGCGGAATATTCGAGCAGCCGCCGGCCGACCGGGCCGGAACCGGTGAAGGCGATGGCGTCGACATCCATATGCAGGCCGAGCGCCTCGCCGGTAACCGAACCACGGCCGGTGACGACATTGAGCACACCGGCGGGAAGTCCGGCCTCGCTTGCCAGTTCGGCCAGCCGCAGCAGCGTGAGCGAAGCGATTTCCGGGGGCTTGACCACCACGCAATTGCCGGCGGCAAGCGCCGGCGCAATCTTCCAGGCGCCGATCATCAGCGGAAAATTCCACGGCACGATGACGCCGACGACGCCGAGCGGCTCCTTGTGGATCAGTCCCAGAACATTGTCGGCCGTCGGCGCGATCTCGCCATAGACCTTGTCGATGGCCTCGGCGTAGTAGCGGATGGTGCCTGCCGCCGAGAGCGGTTCGGCCTTGTAGGCCATGCCGATCTCGGTGCCATTGTCGCGCACGCCGAGCACGGCGAGCTCGTCGGCATGCTTTTCGACCAGCTCGGCGAATTTCGTCAGCACCTTCTTGCGAAAGGCCGGCGCTGATCGCGACCACGAGCCCTTCTCGAACGCCTTGCGCGCCGACTTGACCGCGCGGTCGATGTCGGCGGCATTGCCATCGGCGATACTGGCAAACGGGCGGCCATCAACCGGCGACGTCACCGGCAGGGTTTCGCCGCTTGTAGCCTCGGTCTGTGCGCCATCGATGAACAGGCCCCGCGCGCCGATCTCCGTCTTGCGCAGCGTGTCGATGGCAACCTGACTGATCATGGATGACGGACTCCAAGGGACACATGCAATGTGGTGGGCGCGCGGAATTCCCAGCCGCGAAACACCGGTTCCCTGCCCTGCACAAGGCTGAGATCGGGGAAGCGTTGGAGCAACAGCCTTACCGCAAGGCACATCTGCTCGCGTGCGAAGAACCGGCCCGAGCAGAAATGATGGCCGAAGCCGAAAGCGGCATGGTTGCCTTCGTCGCGGTTGATGTCGAAGCGGTCGGGATCGGCAAAGCGGCTCTCGTCGCGGCTTGCCGAAGAGACGAGGGCGGCTACCGCGGCGCCGGCGGGGATCGTCACGCCGCCAAGCTCGACCGCCCGCGTCGTCTGCCGCGTCTGCGTGCCGATCGGCGCCACCCAGCGCAAACCTTCATCGACAGCCTTCGGCACAAAGGTCTCGGGATCGGCGAGCACCTGCCGCAATTGTTCGGGGTGGGCCAGCAGGCCGGCGACGATCGAGCCGGCGCCATGTCCGGGCTCCTGCATGCCGCCAAGCAGGATGACCTTGATGCTCGGCATCAGGAAGTCGATTGGCCGCGTCGTGCCCTCCGGCATGCCGTCATGCAGCATATGCGACAGCGCGGAATCATCCGGTGCGTGGACAAGCCTTTCCAGCGTCGGCAGGATGGCGTCGCCGACCTCGGCGCTGATCGCGTCGGCGATCTCCTGCCGCTTCGGGTCGTTCTCGAAATTGATGGCGCCCTGGGCAAGGCCATAGAACCAGCGGCGCAGCGTCGGCATGTCGATGTCGGCAAGGCCGAGCGAGCGCGCCAGGCTGAGCGTCGACACCGGCTCGAAATAGTCGGCCATCAGCTCGGCGGAACCCTGGTTGGCGATCCGATCGAGAAAAGGTTCGGCGATCGACCGCACGAGGTCGCTGGCATAGGCGGCGACTGTGCGCGGCCGGTATTTCGGGTCGACGCCTTGGCGCAGTTGCTTGTGCGTCTCGCCATCGGTGGTCAGGATGGTGGGCTTGCCGAAGGAGCGCTCGACCGGCGACGAGCCGACGACGGCGGAGAAGATGTCGGGCGACTTGGCGACGCTCTCGACATCCTTCCAGCGGGTGACGAACCACAGATTGACCGCCGGCACGAAAGCGACAGGCGCGCTGCGCCTGAGCTCTGCATAGATCGGGTAGGGATCGGCTTCCAATGCCTCGACGGTGATATTTTCGGCAAAGCTCAAATCCGCCACTCCCCTTGGTGTAAGGGGCGGCGTGGCACGCCGCCCCTTTGCTTTTCTCAATCTTTCAACGGCTGGCCGAGGGTTTCGAAGGCTATGGGATCGCGGCTCTTCAGCGCGCTGGCCAGCAGCAGGCCGACGATCGCGGCGATCAGCACCAGCCCCGGCAGGAACACACCGAGAAAACCGCCGGCCCCGGACAGGCTGCCGAAATTGATGACGATCAGGTAGATGATGATGACGAAGGCGATGAAGGTCAGCCCGGGCAGGATGGTGGTCTTCATCGCGTTCTCCTGCGTCGATGGATTGGCGCGGAAGAACATCACCACGGCAAGCGAGGCCACCGCCATCATGACGATGACGCCGAGCGTCGCGACATTGGTCAGCCACGAAAACAGCGCCAGCACCGGATCGAGGCCGAGCACGGCGAAGAGGCCGACGACGACCGCGGCGAGCACGCTCTGGATGATGGAAGCGACATGCGGGCTCTGGTGCACCGCATGCGTCACGCCGACCGTCTGCGGCAACAGTTTTTCGCGGCCCGAGACATAGATATAGCGCGCAACCGCATTGTGGAACGCCAGCACGCCGGCAAACAGGCTCGACACGAACAGGATGCTCATCGCCTGCGACAGCATCGTGCCGGCGTAACGATCCGACAGGCCGAACAGGAAGGTCGTCGGATCCTGCAGCCCTTGCAGCGTCGGCAGCAGCTTGTCGACACCGGCGCCGACCGCCATCAGCCATGCCGTGAGCATGTAGAAGACACCGATCAGCACGACCGAAAAATAGGTGGCGCGCGGAATGGTGACCTTTGGATCGCGGGCTTCCTCGGCATAGATCGTCGTCGCCTCGAAACCGATGAAGGCGGCAAAGCAGAACAGGATTGCGATGGCCGGCGAGCCGCTGACGATCTGGCTCCAGCTGAATGGCGCCGCCGACAGGCCGCTGTCGCCGCCGGTCTTGAGGATGGCGATGTCGAGGACCAGCACCACAAGATATTCGCACAGCACCAGCACCGTCAGGATCTTGGCGGAGAGGTCGACCTGCCGATAGCCGAGCACGGCGACCAGCGCGATGGCGATGAAGCTCCACACCCACCAGGGCAAATTGATGCCCCAGCCGGCGAACAGGCCTGATGTCGCGGCACCGAGCAGGCCCATGACCCCGATCTGCATGGCATTGTAGGACAGGATGGCGATCAGCGCCGTGGCGCCGCCGGCCATGCTGCCGAGGCCGCGCGCGGCATAGGCATAGAAGGCGCCGGCATTGCCGACATGGCGTGACATGGCGACATAGCCAACCGCGAACAAAAGCAGCAGCACCGTCACGATCAGATAGGTGCCGGCAAAGCCGGCGCCATTGCCCATCAGCATGCCGAGCGGCGTGCCGCCGGCGACGGCCGTGAGCGGGGCGGCCGCCGAAATCACCATGAAGGTGATGGCGCCGACGCCAAGACTGTTCTTGCGCAGCCTGTTGGCCGGCGCCTGTTCTGCAACTGCCGTCATTGATCCCTCCTGTTTGCAAACCCTCAGGCTCGCCGGCCGAATGGCCTGTCCCATGCACTCTGGTGGTCGGTTCATTATTCGAACCGTTATTTTGAATATAGACTTGCAAACAATGCCGATGCCTGTCAAGTTAATTCACACGTTAAATGATTGTCCCGAACCGGGAGGCAAATTTGAGTACGGTCGGAAAAGCGATCTCGCTTCTGGAGCTGTTCAGCGTCGACGAGCCCGAGCTCGGCCTGTCCGATCTGGCGCGCCGCTCGGGCTTCGACAAGGCGACGACAAGGCGGCTGCTGGTTGCGCTGGCCGGCCATGGTTTTGTCGAGCAGGATATCGGCACGCGGCACTATCGCCTCGGCGCCGGCCTGTCGCGGCTGGCGCGCATCCGCGAAGCGCGCTTTCCCTTCCTGCAGACGGCTGTTCCGCTGGTGCGGGACCTGGCAGCATCGACGGCCGAGACCGTGCATTTGTCGGAATTCGGCGTCGACAGCCTGGTCACCGTCCATGTCGAGCATCCGGCATGGGCGAACCGGGTCAACATCGACATCGGTCAGTTGCTGCCCCTGCATTCGACCGCGTCAGGCATCGCCTATCTGGCCTTCGCCCGCGACGAGACCGTCAAGGCATGCCTGACGGGTTCGCTCGACGCTTTCACGGCCCATACGCTGATCGAGCCGGCCGCAATCTCAAGATCCATGAGCGAGGCGCGCGAGCGCGGCTATTCGATCTGCGACCAGGGCTATGAGGAAGGTGTGATCAGCGTCGCGGCGGCAATCCGCGGGGCGGATGGCTTTGCGCTCGGCACCATCGCGGTGGCGGCGCCAAAGGCCAGAACGACGGCAGCCGCGATCGCCGAACGGGGACTTGCCGTGAGGGAGGCGGCACGGGAGATTTCCATGCGCCTCAACGGCGAAAACCTGCAAATCTTGAGGAGGCAGGCCTGATGCCCTCGGAGACAGCGCCCCGCATCCTGGTCATCGGCACCGGCGACACAAAGGCCGAAGAGCTGCTGTTCATGAAACAGTGCATCGAGGCGTCGGGCGGCAGCGCCGTGATGATGGATGTCAGCGTGCTGGGCGACCCGCCCTACAGCCCGGACCACGACAAGCACGCCGTGGCCCGGGCTGTAGATGTGACGATCGCCGAGATCGTTTCGAGCGGTGATGAGAACACCGCCATGACGCTGATGGCCGGCGGCGCCGTGCAGCTGGTGCGCAAGCTCCATCAAAGTGGCGAGATCGACGCGTTCATTGCCATAGGCGGCTCCATGGGAACCGATCTGGCGCTCGACGTGGCGCTTTGCCTGCCGCTCGGCGTGCCGAAATTCGTCGTCTCGACCATCGCCTATTCGCATCTCATCCCGCCCGAGCGCGTCGCCCCCGACCTGATGATGATCCTCTGGGCGGGCGGACTGTACGGCCTCAACAACATCTGCAGGCTGGTCCTGTCGCAGGCCTGCGGTGCGGTCGTCGGCGCGGCTAAAATCGTACTGGCGTCTCGCGCGTCGGCGCAGGCACCGGGGCCGACCATCGGCATGACCTCGCTCGGCAGCAGCTGCCTGCGCTACATGAAGACGCTGAAGCCGGCCCTGGAACGGCGCGGCTATGACGTTGCGGTCTTCCACACCACCGGAATGGGCGGCCGCGCCTTCGAATCGATCGCCGGCCAAGATCATTTCTGCGCGGTCTTCGACTTCAGCCTGCAGGAAATCACCAATCATCTCGCGGGATCCGTCGTCAGTTCCGGCGCCGACCGGCTGGAGAATGCCGGCGCTCGCGGCATTCCGCAGATCGCCGCACCCGGGGCGGTCGACATGGTCGATCTGCCGACCTGGCAGGATTTGCCGGCTAAATTCTCGACGCGGCCGTTTCATGCCCACAACAGGCTGATCGCTTCGGTCACCGTCGATGCCGACGATCGCCGCCAGGTCGCCAAGACCATCGCCGCCAAGCTCGGTGCCGCGAAAGGCCGCTCCGCCTTCATCCTGCCAACCGGAGGCATCCAGGAATGGGACGTGCAGGGCGAGCCGCTCTATGACCCCGAGGCTCTCGCGGCCTTCACTGACGAAATGCGCAGGGCTATTCCCGCCGGGGTCGAGTTCCACGAGATCGACGCTCACATCAACAGCGACGACTTCGTCGGCAAGGCGCTCGAGATCTTCGACCGCTGGGTCGAGGAAGGCATCGTCCCGCGCGGCAAGCCGGCCAAGGGAGTGGCAGCGTGAGTGCTGTTCCCGCCCAGGCGCTTGTCCTCGATTTCGGCGGCGTCGTCACCCGGACCCTGTTCGAAACGCATGCTTTGACCGAACAGGCGCTCGGCCTTGCGCCTGGAACGCTGCAATGGCGCGGGCCGTTCGATCCTGACAGCGATCCGCTGTGGCGCGCGATGCAAGCAGACGAGATCAGCGAGCGCGACTACTGGCGCTCCCGCACCAGTGAGGTCGGTCAGCTCATCGGCGAGGACTGGCAGGCGATGGAAACCTTCGTCCGGCGCGCGCGTGGCGCGGAGCCGGAAAAGGTGGTGCGGCCCGAAGCCGACAGCGCCATTCGCACGGTGCATGCGGCCGGCTTTCGACTGGCCATACTGTCCAATGAACTCGACCTGTTCTACGGCGCCGACTTCCGCCAGCGGCTGCCGTTGCTCGGCTTCTTCGATGTGATCACCGACGCCACCTACACCGGCATCCTCAAGCCCGATCCGCGCGCCTATGCCTTGGTCACCGAAGCGCTCGGCCTGCCGGCCGGTGCTTGCGTCTTCGTCGACGACCAGCAGCGCAATGTCGATGGCGGCTGTGCTGCCGGCATGCGCACGGTTCATTTCGACGTTGCTCACCCGGCCCAATCCTATGCCGAAGCACTCGGCCATTTCGACCTCGTTTCAGCTGCCTGAGATTTTTGCGGAGCCCTTTCATGCGCGACATCAATTTCCTCACCGAGACCAACGCCAAGCCGATCTGGCACCCAATGGCGCATCCGGCCGAGATGCGGGCCAACCCGCCAAAGGTGATCATGAAGGGCGAGGGCGTGATGGTCACCGACATCGCCGGCAACACGGTGCTCGATGCCGTCGGCGGCCTGTGGAACGTCAATCTCGGCTACAGCTGCGCCCCGATCAAGAAGGCGATCGCCGACCAGCTTGGCGCGCTGCCCTATTATTCCGGTTTTCGCGGCACCTCGACTGGACCGTCGATCGAACTCGCCTACGAACTCTGCGAATGGTTCGAGCCTGAAGGCATGGTGCGGACCTTCTTCACCTCGGGCGGCTCGGATTCGGTCGAAACGGCACTGCGACTGGCCAGGCAATATTGGAAGATCCGCGGCCAGGCCGACCGCACCAAGTTCCTGGCGCTGAAGAAAGGCTACCACGGCACGCATTTCGGCGGCGCGTCGGTTAACGGCAACGCCAATTTCCGTCGCAACTACGAGCCGCTGCTGCCCGGCGTCTTCCACATTCCCGCACCCTGGACCTTCCGCAATCCATTCGACGAGACCGATCCCGCGCGGTTGGCGAGGCTCTGCGCCAAGGCGCTGGAGGACGAGATCGCCTTCCAGGGCGGCGACACCATCGCCGCTTTCATCATGGAGCCGGTTCTCGGCGCCGGCGGCGTCATCGTTCCGCATGAGAGCTTCATGCCGCTGGTGCGCGAAATCTGCGACCGCCACGAGATCCTGCTGATCGCCGACGAGGTGGTGACGGGCTTCGGCCGCACCGGCGCATGGTCGGGTTCGCGTCTGTCCGGCGTGAAGCCGGACTTCATGACCATCGCCAAGGCGATCACGTCAGGTTATTTCCCGCTCGGCGCGACCTTGATCGGCGGAAAAGTCGCCGATGTCTTCGAGGCCGACAAGACCAGTTTTGGTGCGATCGGCCACGGCTATACCTATTCCGGCCACCCGGTCGGCTGCGCCGCGGGTCTGGCGGCGCTTGCCGAGACCAAACGGCTTCGCCTGAACGAGAACGCGGCGGCACGGGGCGTCGAACTCGCGGCCGCGCTGGAGGAGCTGAAGGCCAGGCATGCGATCGTCGGCGATGTCAGGTACAAGGGCTTGATGGCGGCGCTGGAGTTGGTCTCGGACCGCACGACGAAAAAGCCGGCCGACAAGAAGACCATGGCCGTGGTTTCGGAGGCCGCCTATGAGGCCGGCGTCATGCTGCGCGTGTCGGGCAACGCCATCATCCTGTCGCCGCCGCTCATCATCACCGCCGCCGACGTGACGAAGATCGGTGAGGCGCTGGATGCCGGCCTGTCGAAGGTCTGACGGTTTAGTGGATGGAACGGAGTTTCGAGATGCAAATGGCTCAATCGCAGGAAGCTCTGGTTAGCCGGCGTTCCCGCCTGCTCGGGGGGAAATCGCAATTGTTCTATGATGAGCCCGTGCACCTGGTGCGCGGTGAAGGCGTCTGGCTCTACGAAGCCGACGGCCGCAAATATCTGGACGCCTACAACAATGTCGCGCATGTCGGCCACTGCCACCCGCATGTGGTCGAGGCCCTTTGCCGGCAGGCAAGCCTGCTCAACACACACACGCGCTACCTGCACACCGCCATCCTCGACTATGTCGAGCGGCTGACCGCGACCTTCGATGCCAGCCTGTCGACCGCCATCCTGACCTGCACCGGCAGCGAGGCCAACGACATCGCGCTGCGCATGGCGCAGGCCGCGACCGGCCGCATGGGCATCATCGCCACCGACGCCACCTACCATGGCAACACCACGGCGGTTTCGCAGCTCAGCACCCGCATGCCGCCGGTCGGAGGCCGCGCCCGCAACGTCAGGCTGGTGCCGGCGCCCGACAGCTATCGCCAGCCGGATGCGATGGCCAACAGCAAAGCCTTTGGCGACGCGGTGCGCGAAGCCATCGCGTCGCTGGAAGAGAACGGCATCGGCCTGTCCGGCATCATCCTCTGCCCGCTGCTCGCCAATGAAGGCTTTCCGACGCTACCCAGCGGCTTCTTCGACGGTGCCATGCGCGCGGTGCGCGACGCCGGAGGACTGGTCATCGCCGACGAGGTGCAGCCCGGTTTCGGCCGAACCGGCAGCCATTTCTGGGGCCACCAGCGCGCCGGCTTCGTTCCCGACATCGTCACCATGGGCAAGCCGATGGGCAACGGCCATCCGGTCGCCGCCGTGGTCACCACCAAGGACACATTGGCGACCTTCCGCAACGCTTTCCGTTACTTCAACACCTTTGGCGGCAATCCGGTTTCCTGCGCGGTGGCCAATGCCGTCCTCGACGTCATCGAGCAGGACGATCTCGTCGCCAACGCACGCGATGTCGGCGCCTATGCGCTCGGTCTGCTGCGCCCGCTGGCCGAGCGCCATGAATGCATCGGCGAGGTCAGGGGCGCCGGCCTGTTCTTCGGCGCCGAACTGGTTCACGACCGCGAGACGCGCGAGCCGGCGCCCGACATTGCCGAGCAGGCCGCCAACCGCATGCGCCATCGCGGAGTGCTGATGGGCAAGACTGGTATCCACGGCAATGTGCTGAAGATCCGCCCGCCAATGCCGTTTTCACGCGACAATGCCGACGTCCTGATCGGGCTGCTTGACGAGGTGCTTGGTGAAGTCGGCGGAGTGAAGGCGTGAGCGCTGTTTCCGCGCAGTCCGAGCCCGAGACGGCAGCCGATGTCACGGCGCTTGCCAGGCGCGCGCTCACCCATTGGGGCATTGATGAGGGTGAGCCGGAGCTGCTGAAATTCCGCGAGAACGCGGTGTTTCGCGTCATCTTGCCAACAGGCCAGCCGGCCGCCATGCGCATTCATCGGCTTGGCTATCACACGGACGCCGCCCTGCGCTCGGAACTGCAATGGATGGGCTTTCTGCAATCGGCCGGCATCGCCACACCCTCGCCGGTCGCCACGCCGGCCGGCGATCTGTTCGTGCTTGTCAGCGCCAACGCCTCAGTGCAACCCCGTCAAGTCGATTGCTTGAGCTGGCTGGAAGGCCGCGCCGTCGGCGCGCGAGGCGTGCCGCTGGATTTTACGCCCGAGCAGGCAAGACAGGTCTTTACCGCGATGGGGCGAACCATCGCCCACATGCACAATGTCACGTCTGCCTGGACGCCGCCCGCCGGCTTTGCCCGCCATGCCTGGGATTTCGACGGCTTCTTCGGTGCGAACCCGATTTGGGGCCGTTTCGAGACCTCGCCCTTCCTCGACGGCCCTCGTCGCGAGCTGATTTTCCAGGCGCGGGAAAAGGCCGTGGAGGCGCTGTCGGAGCATGAACGCAGCGCCCGCAATTTCGGCATCATCCACGCCGACCTGGTGCGCGAGAATGTGCTCGTCCATGACGGCGCGATCCGCATCATCGACTTCGACGATTGCGGCCATGGCTGGCACATGTACGACCTTGCCGTCGCGCTGTACCAGAACCGCGAGGAGGCGATCTATCCGCTGATCGAGGCCGCTCTGCTCGACGGCTATCGGCAGGAGCGGGAGCTGACGGCGCGCGACATCGCCGCGCTGCCGCTGTTTTCGGCTCTGCGCGCCTTCGCCTTTCTTGGCTGGGTGCAGAGCCGCGTCGAAGGCGACATCACCAGGGATGTCGGCATGCGCATGTCGGCCATCGCAGCCGATGTGGTGGTTGCCTATCTGCGTGGCGAATAGAGGCTGCCGTGCGGGTTGGCGGCGGAACCGTCAGCCCTTCGCGAAGTGAATGCTGACCGTGCCCGAACTGCCGAAATCGGCGACGATTGTGTCGCCGGGCCGCGCCTCGACCGGGCGCACGAAAGAGCCTGACAGCACCACCTCGCCGGCCGCGATCGACATGCCGTAGCGGGCGAGCCTGTCGGCCAGCCAGGCAATGCCCATCGCCGGATGGTTGAGCACGCCGGCGCCGAGCCCGGTTTCCTCGACCTCGGCATTGCGCGAAACGATGGCGCCGATCCAGCGCATGTCGGCCTCATCAGGCCGCTGCGGCCGGCCGCCGATGACGATGCCGGCATTGGCGGCATTGTCGGAAATCGTGTCGAAGAAGGTGCGTGCCTTCTTCGTCTCGGCATTGATGCGTTCGATGCGCGTGTCGAGGATTTCCAGCGACGGGGTGATGTAGTCGGTGGCGTTGAGCACATCGGAGATGGTCACGCCGGGGCCTTTCAGCGGCGCCTTCATGACGAAGGCGATCTCGGCCTCGACGCGAGGCTGGATGAAGCGGCCGGCCGGCACCGTCGCGCCGTCATTGAAGAACATGTCGTCGAACAGCACGCCCGAATCCGGCGTGTCGATGGCAAGAGCGTACTGCATCGCCTTGGAGGTTAGCCCGATCTTCCAGCCCTTCGGCTTCAGCCCGGCATCGATCTTGCGCGTCACCAGCGCCGCTTGCACGCGGTAGGCGTCCTCCATCGTCGCATCGGGAAAATCGAGGCTGAGCAGACGGATCTGGCGGCGCGACCGCTCGGCCTCGAACAGCCGTGCCGCGGCGTCTTCCACTTGCTCCGGGGTCATTGCGCTGCCCCGTCGACGACACCGTTTCTGAGCACGCCGATGCCATCGGCCTCCACCTCGATCACATCGCCGGGCTTCAGCCAGATCGGCGGATCGAAGCGGGCGCCGGCACCCGTCGGCGTGCCGGTGACGATGATATCGCCCGGCACCAGCGTCGTGAAGGTCGAGATGTAATTGATGATCTTGCGGAACGGGAAGATCATCCGGCTGGTGCGATCCTGCTGGCGCAGCTCGCCATTGACGCGGGTGGTCAGCGCAATGTCGGCAATCTGCGCCTCGTCGGTGAACGGCACCAGCCAGGGGCCGATCGAACCCGTGCGGTCGAAATTCTTGCCTTGCGTGACGTTGAACTTGGCATGGCGCACCCAGTCGCGGATGGTGCCCTCGTTGCACAGCGACAGCGCCGCAATATGGCCGAGCGCGTCGGCTTCCGCGATGCGCCGGCCTGCCTTGCCGATGACGATGACGATTTCGCCCTCATAGTCGAGCTGGGGTGATTCCGGCGGCCGCACCAGCGGCGCGCCATGGCCGACGAATGAACGGGGAAAGCGGATGAACAGCGACGGGTTGGAGGGCGCAGCCTGGCCGTCCTTGTACTCCTCGTTGCGGTCCGAATAGTTGACGCCAACGCAGATGATCTTTTCCGGCGACGGGATCGGGATTTCGTAGGCGATGGCGCCGAGCGGGAAATCGGCGGCGAAGGCCTCAGCCCCTTCCGCCAGCCGGCGCAAGGCGCCGGCCTCGATCACTTCGCGCAGCGTCGGCCACTGTCTGTGGCGCGCCGACAGGTCGACGACGCCCTTGCCCGTGATCGCGCCATAGCGCGCCTTGCCGCCGACGGTGAAGGTGGCGAGCCGCCCATGTCCAGTCATCCGGGTCTCCTCGTCCATCGTCACGGCGCAATGATCGGCGAAGCCGCCAAATCCGGCTGGCGCACCGCAGCTCCGGCAAATACACTACCCTCCTCGAACCAGCTTTTCGGCGCCGGCGCGCCCCACAGCGTCTGGCGCTGCGGGTCCTTGAGGTCCCATTTGATCGGCTCGAGGTCCGGATCGACCGTCTGGTAGTCCGAACAGTAGATCTCGATGCGGTGGTTGTCCGGGTCTCTGACATAGAGGAAGAAGGCATTGGAAATGCCGTGCCGGCCGGGGCCGCGTTCGATGTTCGGCAAATAGCCCGTCGTTGCCATCAGATCGAGCAGGTCGATGATGTTGAGCGGCGTCGGCACCCAGAAGGCGACGTGGTGCAGGCGCGGGCCGATGCCGTTGGTGAAGGCGATGTCGTGCACGCCGCCCTTGCGGTGCGTCCACGCCGCCCACAGTCTTCCGCTGCTGGCGTCCTCGGTATACTCGGTCACCCGGAAGCCGAGCTCGTTGTAGAAGGCGACGGACTCGTCGACATTGGGCGAGAAGCAGTTGAAGTGGTCGATGCGCAGCGGCTTCACGCCCTTGTACAGCGCGTATTTCTGGTGGATCGGCGGCAGCCGCTCCATCTCAGCGTAGAATTCGAGCGGAATGCCGTGCGGATCGCGGGTGCGGAAGGTTCGCGACTGGTAGGGTCGCTCGACCCATTTCACCGGCAGGCCTTTTCCCTTGAAGAAATGCACCGCTTTGTCGAGATCCTCGTCCGAGAAGACCTTGAAGCCGAGGTCGCGGGCTTCGGCCGTGGCCCCCTTCTTCAGCACGATACAATGGTGCCCGCGCTCCTCCAGCGCCCTGAGATAGATGGTGTCCGAAGTCTCGTCGGTGACCTGGAGGCCGAGCGTATCGACATAGAACGCACGGGATTTGGCGAGGTCGGTGACGGCCAGCTCGACATGGCTGAGGCGCACGATGTTGAAGGCGGGATAGAGATTGGGCTTGGGCAAGGGCATCTGATTTCCTCCGGTCAGCCGCCGAGTTTCTGGATCGCGTGCGCGGTCGTCGCGAAGGCTACGTTCTTCGTCTCCATGTAGAAGTCGAAGGAATGGTCCCCGCCGTCGCGGCCGATGCCGGAACTCTTGACGCCGCCGAACGGTGTCGGCAAATGGCGCACATTCTCCGAGTTGACCCAGATCATGCCGGCATCCAACGCATCGGTGAAGCGGAAGGCGCGGGTGACGTCGGACGTCCAGAGATAACCGGTCAGACCGTATTGGGTGTCGTTGGCCAGCGCGAGCGCTTCAGCCTCGTCCTTGAAGGGAATAGCGCTCAGCACCGGCCCGAAAATCTCCTCCTGCGCGATACGCATGCCGTTGGAGACGTTGGTGAACAGGGTCGGGCCGACATAACAGCCGCCGCCCGGCCCATCGACCTTGCCGCCGCCGACGGCGAGCGTGGCCCCCTCCGACCTGCCGATCTCGATATAGGACAGCACCTTCTTTTCATGCACCGGATGGATCAGCGGCCCGACCACCGTTTTCGGATCGAGCGGGTGGCCGACGACGATGCGCTTCGCCCTCTCCGCGACTTTGGCGGTGAAGCTCTCATAGACCGAGGCTTCAACCAGCAGCCGCGACGACGAGGTGCAGCGTTCGCCATTCAGCGAATAGATCATGAATACGACGGCGTCGGCGGCGCGTTCGAGATCGGCGTCGGCAAAGACGATCACCGGGTTCTTGCCGCCAAGCTCGAAATGCACGCGCTTCAACGTGTCGGCGCCTTGTTTCATGATCATCGAGCCGGTGCGGCTTTCGCCGACAAAGCCGATCGCCTTGATGTCGGGATGCTCGGTCAACGCCTTGCCGGCATCTTCACCCAGGCCGTTGACCAGGTTCCAGACACCCTTCGGCAGGCCAGCCTCCTCGGCGATCTCGACGAGCAGGCGGGCGGTCAGCGGCGAAAATTCAGCCGGCTTATGAACCACGGTGCAACCGGCCGCCAGCGCTGGTGCGATCTTCCAGGTCGACAGCATGAACGGCGTGTTCCACGGCGTGATGATGCCGACCGGGCCGATTGGTACCCGCGTGGTGAGGTTGACCTGGCCCGTGGTCCGCAGCGTCTCGCCGTCGCGCGCTTCGGGCGCACGGTCGGCGAAGAAGCGGAAATTCTCGGCACCCCGCAACGCCGCCTTGGCCATAAATTTCAGCGCCTGGCCGGTATCCATGCATTCGACGAAGGCGATCTCCTCGGCACGCGCCTCGATCGCGTCGGCGATTCTGTGCAGCAGCTTCTTGCGTGCCTCGCCAGGCATGGCGGCCCAGGCCGGGAAAGCCGCCTTCGCCGCCCTGGCGGCGCGGTCGATGTCGGCAGCCCCGCCGCGCGCGACGCTTGCCAGCGGCTTCAGGTCGACCGGCGACAGCGTTTCGAACGTCGTGCCGTCGAGCGCCGGCACCGCCTCGCCGCCGATCTGGTTCAACACGCCATCGTGCTTGAAGCGGGCCAGATAGGCCTCGGCCTTATTCAGATTGCCTTGCAGGTCGGACATGTCGGGTTCCGTCACTTGCCGCGCAGTCGCGGGTGGATTGCGTTTCTCTTCCAGCTGAGCACCGGGTCGATTTCCCGGATTTCGAGCGACAGGGCGAAATGCGGGGTCTCGAACAGCGTGCCAAGGTATTCGCTCACCGCCGCGAAGACAGCCTCGCCAGTCCGCTTCTTGTCGTCGGCGCTGCGGCCGGTGCCGATGCGAAACGACATGTCGAGAAAGGCGTTTTCCGGCAGCCTGTCGGCCATCGCGTAGGCCTCGGCGCGAAACGCCCGCACCCGCACGGCGCCGGTTTCGAACAGCCCGGTGTCCAGCACTGTGCGCAACACCAGAGCGCACAATTCGCCCATATCGACCTTGGCATCGAGATTGGCCGAATACTCGATGGAGAAGTGAGGCACGGCGTTTCGTTCCCTGGGTTATTGCCTTGTTGTAATTAACGCGTTAATTACATGCAGCATGCGCGAAGTCAAGCCTTGCATCGGGCTTGGTGCAACGATACGGGATGGCGGGAACGGGCCCTGGCAGGCGGATTCGGCCGAGGGAGGCCTGTTTCGATCGCAAGCGTGGGAGGCTCTTTTCTTGCTGCCGGAAAATACCCGTCGTTCTCTGCCGATGGCGCTGCTTCATGCCCGCGAAGCGGTGATGGCGCGGTTTCGGCCGATGCTTGCCGCGCATGACGTGACCGAACAGCAATGGCGCGTGCTGCGCGTGCTGAGCGAAGCCGGCCCGGTCGAGGCGACGGAACTCGCCGACCGCGCCTCGGTTTTGCCGCCCAGCCTGACGCGCATCATCAAGGCGCTCGAGGGACGCAAATTCATCACCCGCAACAAGGCCGAAGGCGACGGCCGCCGCGTCGTTCTAACCATTGCGCCCGCGGGTTCCGCCTTGATCGACGCCCTGTCGCCCGAGCGTCGTGTCATTTATGACGACATCGAACAGCGCTTCGGCCACGAAAAGCTCGAGCAGTTGCTCGATTTGCTGGAGACGCTGATCGATGGCGAAAGCTGATCGTTCCGGCTACCGCAGAAGTTTCGACGGTCGCTCGGGTTGACGGACCGCATACCTTGGACAGGCCGAAACACCCGATGGGGGTCAGCTAACCTCGCAACCTCACACCTTCCGGATCGAAGAACGGTATCGGCGCCACGACCGCACGCGTCGGCTGACCACCGATATCAATGTTCAATTCGGTGCCGACAGCCGTGAAGGGCAGCCGCAGATGCGCGGTGGCCAGCACCTTGCCGAGGGAATAGCCGTGGTCGCTGTAGGTGACGATGCCGGCGTCCTCGCCATCGGCCAGAACCTTGGCATCGGTCGCGGCCGGCTTGTCGCCGTCGAGGATCAGTCCGACCCATTGTTCGTCGAGGCCGGTGTCGCGGACCTTGAGAAGCGCCTCGCGGCCGACGAAATCGCCCTTGTCGAACTTGATCCAGCGGTCGAGGCCGACATGGAACGGGGTGCGGCTCTCGTCCATGTCGATGCCGTGCGCCGGGTAGGCCTTTTCCAGGCCCAGCGTGAACATCGCCAGCACGCCATAGGGTTTCAGGCCAAAGTCACGGCCGGTGCGCATCAGCGCGTCCCAGAGCGAGGCCGCCTCGTCGGCCGGCACGAACAATTCGAAGCCGAGTTCGCCGGTCACGCCGGTGCGCGAGATCAGCACCCGCGTGCCGTTGATATGGCCCGACGTGAACGACCAGCGCTTCAGTCCATCCAGATCGGCATCCGCAATCAACGCTTTCAGCAGTTCGCGCGAGCGCGGGCCCTGGATGGTCGGGAAGGCGATGGCCGCCGTGATGTCGGTGACATAGGCCTTGCGGCCCTGGGCGTGATGATGCAGCCAGGGCAGCATCTTCAGGCGGTTGACCGAGCCGGTCACCAGCATGAAGTGCTCCGGGCCCAACCGAAACACGGTGAGGTCGTCCATGATGCCGCCATCGTCGCGACAGACGGTGGAATAGCGCACCTGCCCCGGCTTCATCGCGGCGGCGTCATTGACGATGACATGGTTGACCAGCGCCTCGGCGTCCGGCCCCTTGACGTCCATCTTGCCCATCGTGCTGAGATCCTGCACGCCGACATTTTTGCGGGTGTTCAGGTGCTCGTCGGCAATGTCGGAATAAGTTTTGGCCGAGATGAAATCGCCCCCGACACGACCCATGGTCGCGCCCAGCCCGACGATGCTGCTGTAGAAAGGGGAACGCCGCTCAGCCAAGGAAGTCTCCATCATCCAAGAAAAACGGCAGCGCCAGGCGGCGCTGCCGAAGGTGATTGCGTCAGGATCAGCCGCCGTAGACGTCGAACGAGAAATATTTGTCGTTGATTTCCTTGTATTTTCCGTTGGCGCGCAGCGCGTCGATGGCCGTATTGAGCTTGTCGGCCAGTTCCTTGTTGCCCTTCTGCAGCGCGATGCCGACGCCGGGGCCGTGAATGGCCGGATCGGCCGTCAGAGTGCCGAGCAGCTTGCAGCAGGCGCCGTCGGGCTTCTTCAGCCATTCGGTCAAGATGATCGAGCCGTCCATCATCGCGTCGAGGCGGCCATTGGCCATGTCGGTGCGGGCGTCGTCGCCGGTCGGATAGGCCTTGACGGTGGAGCCTGAATATTTCTGCTCGGCGAATTTCTGGTGGATGGTCGCGGTCTGCACGCCGAGCGCCTTGCCTTTCAGGTCGTCCGGCGAGGTGCCCGCGACGGTTGAGTCCTTCGGTACGGCGATGGCCGGCGGTGTCTGGTAGTATTTGTGGGTGAACTCGACCTTCTCGGCCCGCTCGGGCGTGATGGTGATGTTGATGATGGCGTCGAACTTGCCGGCCTGCAGCGCCGGTATGGAACCATCGAAATCCTGCACGCTGAACTCACACTCGGCCTTCATCTCGGCGCACAGCGCCTTCCCCAAGTCGATGTCGAAGCCACCCAGCGTGCCGTCGGCACTGGCGTAATTGAAGGGCGGATAGGCGCCCTCGGTACCGATCCTGAGTTTTTTGTCCTGGGCGGAGGCGGCGCCCGTGGCAAGGGTGAGAGCGACGGAAGCGGCAAGCACGAAACGACCGGAAAGACGCATGTTCGAGTTCCCCGTTGAAAGCGGGAAGTCTACGGTCTTCCAGGCGTGTGACGGAGACGGAAACGACATGCGCTGCGGCGATCGCGGCGCGGCGGGCGATCCAGGCCAGGCGATCGGTGGTGCGTTACCCGGCGCGCTGCTTGTTGGTCGCCGCCCGGTCGATGGCCAACTCCCCGGCCGAGAGGACAACGCCAAACTTTTCGGTGGCTTCCTCTGATGTGTAGTACCCCAGCGCCACGTCGCGCAGCACCAGATCCGGATCGCGCTGCAGCGGATCGCCGTAGCCGCCGCCGCCCGGCGTGCCGACGCGCACGCGGTCGCCGGCCTTGAGCGCAATGTCCTGCTCCTTCGAAAGGTGCAGCGGCACATGTTCCTCGCCGTTGCGGAAGACGGTCACCGTGTTGACCGCGCCATCCCTGCCGCCGAGTGCGCCCTGTGGGCCGAAACGGCCGTGGTCCATGACGAAGGAGGCCCGGGCGTCACCGCGCAGGATTTCGACCTCATAGGCGAGGCCGAAACCGCCGCGATGCTTGCCAGCGCCGCCCGAACCCTCGCGCAAGGCATAATGGCGGTAGAGCACCGGGAATGCCTGTTCCATGATCTCGACCGGTGGCGACTTCGAGATGCCGATGGTCGAGCAGCCATTGGTCAGCCCGTCATGGCCTGAATTGCCGCCATAGCCGCCGCCGGAGATCTGGTACATCACATAATCGCGGCCGCGCGCCGGGTCGTTGCCGCCAAGAGCGAAATTGCCGCTGGAGCCGGCGGGCGCCGCCGTCACCTTGTCGGGCAGCGCCTGCACCATGGCCGCGAACACCGCCTCGGCGATGCGCTGCGACACTTCGGCGGCGCAGCCCGAGACGGGGCGCGGGTATCTGGCGTCGAGGAAAGTGCCTTCCGGCCGCTTGACTTCAAGCGGTTCGAAGGCACCGGCGCTGATCGGCACATCAGGGAAAATGTGGCGCATGGCGAGATAGACCGAGGACAAAGTCGTCGCCAGCACGCTGTTCATCGGCCCGGCGCAGGGCTTTGACGAGCCGGTGAAATCGAAAGTCAGCGTATTGCCTTTTTTCTCGACGGCGAGCGCGATGGTCAGCGGCTCGTTGACCACCCCGTCGGAATCGACAAACGCCTTGGAATGGTAGGTGCCGTCGGGAATGGCTGAGATGTTGGCGCGCATCTGCTCGGCGGCGCGGCGGCGCAGTTCGGCGATCGCCTCGACAACGGTTTCGTCACCGTAACGATCCAGGATTCCGTTAAGCCGGTCCTGGCCGATCAGCAGTGCGGCGGCCTGGGCCCTGATGTCGCCGATGCGCTGGTCGGCAACGCGGATGTTGGAGCAGATGATGGCGTAGATCTCCGGATCGAGCACGCCCTTCTTGAACAGTTTTACGGGCGGCAGCCGCAGGCCTTCCTGCTCGACCGCGGTCGCGGAGGCCGAAAAACCGCCCGGCACCGAGCCGCCAATGTCTGGCCAGTGGCCGGTGTTGGACAGCCAGCAGAAGATTTTTCCGGCCCGGTAGACCGGCATGGCGAAGCGCACATCCATCAGATGGGTGCCGCCGAGATAGGGGTCGTTGACGATGTAGATGTCACCCGGCTCCGGGGCTAGGCAGCGGCCGTCGGCGATCATCTCGATCACCGTCCTGGTCGAATATTGCATGACGCCGACGAACACCGGCAGGCCTTGGCTTCCCTGCGCGATCAGCGAACCATCGACAGCCGAATAGATGCCGTCGGAGCGGTCGTTGGCTTCGGCGATGACAGGCGAGAAAGCGGCGCGAGAGAACGTAAGGTCCATCTCGTCGCAGACCTGTTGCAGGGCCGCCTGGAGGACCGAAAGGGTGATGGCGTCGAGTTTTGCCATATCAATGTCAGGCATCTCAGGCCTCGCCGATGTCGATGATGATGTTGCCGTCGGCGTCGCAGCGTGCGCGGTCGCCGGGCTCGAGCACGGTGGTGGCGTCCATCTGTTCGAGGATCGCCGGCCCTTCGATTTCAGCGTCAAGCGGCAGTTTTTCGCGTGCATATACCGGCGTATCGTGCCAACGCCCGCCATACCAGACCGGCCGGATTTCGCGCCTTGCCTCATCCAGCGTTGTTGCGCGCCCCGCCGGATCGATCAGCCGCGACAGATCGATCGCCGGACGCACGCCGGTCACCGACGTGTTGAGATTGACGAGGTTGGCGCGGATTTCCGGCAGTTCGACCTTGAAGCGGGCGAAATAGGCCTTTTCGAAAAGCTGCTGCAGTGTTGCCCGCGTCACCGATGAGGACGGCAGCGGCACGTTGATGATGTGGGTCTGGCCGACGAACTGCATGTCGGCGGAGTGGGTAACGCGGATCGTCTCCGGCTTCACCGCTTCCTTGCCGATCAGCTCTTCACCTTCGTTTCGGTGGCGTTCCAATACAGTAGGAAGCTGTTTTTCGTCGAGCACCGCCACCGGCTGGTTGATGGTGTTGACGAAGTCATGGCGCAGGTCGGCGACGACGCAGCCGAGTGCGTTGGTGATGCCCGGACGCGCCGGCACCAGCACCTTGGGCAGGCCGAGTTCGCGCGCCAGGGCGGTCGCATGCAGCGGGCCGGCGCCGCCAAAGGCGAACAGCGCGAAATCACGAGGGTCATGGCCGCGCGACACCGAGACCATGCGGATGGCGCCGGCCATCTTCATGTTGCCGAGCCGCAGCACCGCGCCCGCCGCCTCGACGCCGGACAGGCCGGTCGCCTTGCCGATCTTGTCCTCGAAAATGCTGGTGACGCGCTCTGATGTGACGGGATTTTGGACCGCCAGCAGCTTCTTCGGCGCCAGCCGGCCGAGCACCAGATTGGCGTCGGTAATGGTTGGCTCGAGGCCGCCACGTCCGTAGCAGATCGGGCCGGGATTGGCGCCGGCACTTTCCGGACCGATCTGGATCAGGCCGGCCGCATCGACGCGGGCGATCGAGCCGCCGCCGGCGCCGACCGTGTGCACCGCCACCATCGGCACATGGATCGGCATCGCATATTCGATCTCGATCTCGTTCGAGACTGCCGGCTCGGCATTGCGGATCAGCGCCACGTCGGTCGAGGTGCCGCCCATGTCATAGGTGACGAGGTTTTCGAAGCCGGCGCGTTTTCCGGTATAGGCGGCGGCGATGACGCCGGAGGCCGGGCCGGACATGACCGTCTTGGCCGATTCACGTGTGACGAAGCGGGCCGAGATCATGCCGCCATTGCCGTTCATGATCAGGAAGTCGCGGGCATAGCCTTTTGCGCCCAATTCCTTGCGCAGCCGCTCGACATAGCGCTCGAGGATCGGCTGCACGGAGGCGTTGACCGACGCGGTGACGCCGCGCTCGAACTCGCGCGCCTCCGACAGCAGCGCGTGGCCTGCCGTGATGTAGCCGTTCGGCCAGAGCTCGGCGGCGATTTCGGCGGCGCGCCGCTCATGTGCCGGGTTGGCGTAGGAATGCAGGAAATGGATGACGAGGGATTCGCAACCGGCCGCGATCAGCGTCTGCACGGCGTCGCGCATCTCGGTCTCGTCGAGCGGCGTGCGCACCGCGCCCGATGCTTCGACGCGCTCCGAGACTTCGAGCCTGAGATTGCGCGGAATGATCGGCACGAAGCTGCCGGTCATGCCATAGGCCTGCGGCCGCGTGCGCCGACCCAGTTCGATCACGTCGCGAAAACCGCGCGTGGTGATCATGCCGGTTTTCGCCAGCCGGCGTTCCAGCACCGCATTGGTGGTGGTGGTCGTGCCATGCACGATGAGGTCGATGCTATCGATGGCAAATCCGGTGGCGCCGAGTGCCGAAACGACACCGAAAGCCTGGTTGTCCACCGTGGTCGGCGTCTTGGCCAGATACACCCGGCCGCCGTCGCTTCCGTCGATCAGGAGCAGGTCGGTGAAGGTGCCGCCGACATCGATACCGGCGACGACATTTCCCCGGGAATTGCGCGCTTGCGCCGAAATATTCTCTTCCATCGTCGAAACCCGAAATGCGCGGACTACGGATATGCGCCAGTTTGGAAAGCTGTTTTAAGGGAGCATCTTGACGCAAATATCGTTTGTATACTAATAAATTCCGGACACAAGAGCTTGCCGCTTTGCAGTGTGCGAACAGCCCGCCGGGATCTGAATGGTCCGGGCGTGCAGGTGAAAGTTTGGCGCCCGCGTCCACGGTTGGGCCAGAAGGTTGGATTTGATGAACACCACATCCGCTCTCAACACCGTCGGCGCCCGACCGCTGCAGTTCCCGATTCCGGCCAACGTCTATGCCGAAACCGTCGTCTCGGTGAAGCACTACACCGACCGGCTGTTCTCGTTCCGCATCACCCGTCCGCAGTCGTTGCGCTTCCGCTCCGGCGAGTTCGTCATGATCGGCCTGCCCAATGCCGAGAAGCCGGTGTACCGCGCCTATTCGGTGGCAAGTCCGGCCTGGGACGAAGAGCTGGAATTCTTCTCGATCAAGGTGCCGGACGGCCCGCTGACCTCGGAGCTGCAGAAGATCCAGGTCGGCGACACCGTCATCATGCGCCAGAAGTCGACCGGCACGCTGGTGGTCGACGCGCTGACCCCGGCCAAGCGGCTGTTCATGATCTCGACCGGCACCGGCATCGCGCCTTTCGCCAGCCTGCTGCGCGACCCTGACACCTACGACAAATTCGATCAGCTGGTCCTGACCCATACCTGCCGCGACAATGCGGAACTCACCTACGGCCAGGAGCTGGTCGCGGCGTTGGAAAGCGACCCGCTGATCGGTGAACTGACCACTGGGCGCGTCACGCTCTACAA
Organism: Mesorhizobium sp. M0618; assembly: GCF_040320765.1. Classification (NCBI taxonomy): domain Bacteria; kingdom Pseudomonadati; phylum Pseudomonadota; class Alphaproteobacteria; order Hyphomicrobiales; family Phyllobacteriaceae; genus Mesorhizobium; species Mesorhizobium sp. M0618. The sequence goes on from NZ_JAMYQH010000001.1 coordinate 379,821, forward strand.
TTCGACGACCCGCGAAGAGTCGGCACGCATGGGCCGCATCACCGCGCTGATCGGCTCCGGCAAGTTCTACAGCGATCTCGGCATCGACAAGCTCAGCCCGGAAACCGACCGCATCATGATCTGCGGCTCGATGCATATGCTGAAGGACGTCAAGGACCTGGCCGAAAGCCTCGGCTTCGAGGAAGGCTCGCTGAGCCATCCAGCGACTTTTGTCGTCGAGCGCGCCTTCGTCGGCTGAGCCGCACCAACATCTCGAAGTCTATGCTTTTGACCGCACGGTCAAAATTGCTGCTTTCGCCGCCTTTTTCGGTTATGACCGCCCGCAGGACTCGTGAAGTACGGCTTCACGGGCTATCTTCGGCACACGTCGCTGAATGAAAGGGCAGGAGATGAGCAGCACAATCCGAGAAGCCGATATCGGCTCGTCCAAGGTGACGCCGCTGCCGGCGCGTGCCGCCGCCAACACAGCCGTTCCACCGGACCATCGCATTGCGCGCAATCCCGGCATGAAGCTCGATCTCGGCTTCATGGAATCGGTGCGCAGCGTCAACCGCTCGGCGCTGGAACGGCGCGTCGCCAGCCTGACCAAGCGGCGCTCGATCAAGGCCGACAACCAGGCGGCCTGGCTGCTGCGCGCTGTCGCCTGCATGGATTTGACGACGCTGAATTCCAACGACACCGAGGAGCGTGTGCGCCGGCTCTGCGCCAAGGCGATCAATCCGTTCCGCCGCGACATCGTCGAGGGCCTGGGCATATCAGGTGAAACCATCCGCCCGGCCGCCGTCTGCGTCTACCATCCCTTCGTCACCACCGCCGTCGATGCCGTGCGCGGCGCCGGCATCCATGTCGCCGCCGTCTCCACCGCCTTCCCGCATGGTCTGGCACCCCTGTCGACCCGCCTGCAGGAAATCGAAGCCTCGGTCCGCGACGGCGCCGACGAGATCGACGTGGTCATTCCACGCGGGCTGGTGTTCGGCGCCAAATGGCGCGAGCTATACAATGAGATCGTCTCGATGCGCGCCGCTTGCGGTGACGCGCATCTGAAGGTCATCCTCGGCACCGGCGACCTCGCCACGCTGCGCAATGTCATGCTGGCCTCGATGGTAGCGATGATGGCAGGCGCCGACTTCATCAAGACCTCGACCGGCAAGGAAAGCGTCAATGCGACGCTGCCCGTCGGCCTCGCCATGGTGCGCGCCATCAGGGCCTATTTCGAGGAAACCGGCTATCTCATCGGCTTCAAGCCGGCCGGCGGCATTTCCACGGCCAAGGCCTCACTCGACTGGCTGGTGCTGATGAAGGAAGAACTCGGCCGCCCATGGCTGGAGCCGGACCTGTTCCGCTTCGGTGCGTCGAGCCTCTTGACCGACATCGAGCGCCAGCTCGAGCACCATCTGACCGGACACTATTCGGCCAATCATCGCCACGCGATGGCTTGAGAGATTTACCCCCACCCCGATCGGCAAGCCGATCGACCCTCCCACAAGTGGGAGGGGTGAAGGAGGCGCCCAATGAACATTCTCGACCGCTACCACGCCATGGAATACGGCCCGGCGCCGGAAGCCCGCAACGAGGCCGATGCATGGCTTGCCGCGCGCGATTTCGGCAAGGCGCTGTTCATCGGCGGCGACTGGAAAGCCGCGTCCGGCGGCAAGACTTTCGAAACCAGCGAGCCGTCTTCCGGCAAGCTGCTGGCCAAGATATCCGACGCCAATGCCGTCGACATCGACGCGGCGGTTGCGGCGGCCACCAAGGCGCTGCCGAAGTGGTCGGCAGCCTCGGGCTATCAGCGCGCCAAGGTGCTTTATGCCATCGGCCGCGCCATGCAGCGCCACCAGCGCCTGTTCGCAGTGCTTGAGACCATCGACAACGGCAAGCCGATCCGCGAAAGCCGCGACATCGACGTGCCGCTGGCGATCCGCCATTTCATACACCATGCCGGTTGGGCGCAGGCGCTGGACAAGGATTTCCCCGGCCACAAGGGTGTCGGCGTGGTCGGCCAGATCATCCCGTGGAACTTTCCGCTGCTGATGCTGGCCTGGAAGATCGCGCCGGCCCTCGCCGCCGGCTGCACCGTGGTGCTGAAGCCGGCCGAGTTCACGCCGCTGACATCAATCCTGTTTGCTGAGATCTGCGAGCGCGCCGGCGTGCCGAAAGGTGTCGTCAACATCGTGCAGGGCGGTCCTGAGGCCGGCGGGGCCATCGTCAACCATCCCGGCATCCAGAAGATCGCCTTTACCGGTTCTTCCGAAGTCGGCAAGATCATCCGGAAAGCCACCGCCGGCTCGGGCAAGAAACTGTCGCTGGAACTTGGCGGCAAGTCGGCCTTCATCGTCTTCGAGGATGCCGATCTCGACAGCGCCGTCGAAGGCCTGGTCGACGGTATCTGGTTCAACCAGGGCCAGGTATGCTGCGCCGGTTCGCGACTGCTGGTCCAGGAAGGCATCGCCGACGCCCTGATCGCCAAGGTCAAGACGCGGATGAGCCGGCTGCGCGTCGGCAGCCCGCTCGACAAGAACACCGATATCGGCCCGCTGGTCGACGCCACACAGCTCGAGCGCGTCAAGGGCCTGGTCGCCGAAGGTGCCAGGCAGGGCGCCGTCTGCTGGCAGCCGGATGCGGCGCTGCCGTCTTCCGGCTACTACCATCTGCCGACGCTCGCCACAGGTGTTTCGCCGGCTAACATATTGGCGCAAGAAGAGGTGTTCGGCCCTGTTCTGGCGACCATGACCTTCCGCAATACCGAGGAAGCGATCGAGCTCGCCAACAACACGCGCTATGGCCTCGCCGCCTCGGTGTGGAGCGAGAACGTCAACCTTGCCCTGCACGTCGCGCCGCAATTGAAGGCCGGCGTGGTCTGGGTCAACGGCACCAACATGTTCGACGCCGCCTGCGGCTTCGGCGGCTACCGCGAGAGCGGTTTCGGTCGCGAAGGCGGGCGCGAGGGCATGTTCGAATATCTCGCGGCGAAACTGCCGCTCGGCCAGATCATCAAGCCGGCGACGACCTCCGCACAGCCAGTCGAGCAGGCCGACGGCTCGGCAATCGACCGCACGGCAAAGCTATTCATCGGCGGCAAGCAGGTACGGCCGGACGGCAATTATTCGCTGGCTGTCGCCACCGCCAAGGGCAAGCTGGCCGGTGAGGTTGGTCTCGGCAGCCGCAAGGATATCCGCGACGCTGTCTCCGCAGCCCGCGCCTGTAGGGGCTGGCCCGAGGCGACCGCCTGTAACCGCAGTCAGGTGCTTTACTATCTGGCCGAAAATCTCTCCGGCCGCGCCGCCGAGTTTGCCGCCCGCCTCACCGAGCTGACCGGCGCCAGCGCCAAGGCCGCGCGGGAAGAAGTAGAACAGTCCATAGAGCGCCTCTTCCTCTATGCCGGTCTGGCCGACAAGTTCGAGGGCCGCGTGCACCAGCCGCCGGCGCGTGCCGTGACGCTGGCGCTTCATGAACCGGTCGGCGTCGTCGGCATCGTCGCCCCCGACAGCTCGCCGCTGCTCGGCCTGATCTCGCTGGTCGCACCGGCGCTGGCCATGGGCAACACCGTGGTCGCGGTGCCTTCGGAGCGCTATCCGCTGCTGGCCACCGATCTCTACCAGGTCATCGAATATTCCGACGTTCCCTCAGGCGCCATCAACATCGTCACCGGTCGCAGCGCCGAACTTGCCGGCGTGCTGGCCAAGCATGACGATGTCGACGGGCTCTGGGTGTTCGCCGACGCTGAGACCTGCGCCCAGGCGGAAGCCGAGTCCACCGGCAACCTCAAGCGCATCTGGAGCGGAAATGGCCGCGGCCTCGACTGGGCATCCGACGAAGCCGCCGGCGACGCCTTCCTGCGCCGCGCCGTCGAGGTCAAGAATGTCTGGGTGCCTTACGGCGATTAATGTATGTCGCCCAAAAGTGCGCAGCGGTTTTGGGGCAACGACATATATAAAGGCAAAGAGCCAAAGCGCGTCGCGCGCTTTAAGCTCCCCCCGGTGCTGTCGAGACCGTGTTCGGGGTTGACGCACGGACAGATGTTCTTTAACGAGAAAAAACATCTTTATCAGTGAACGATCAACGGCGCAGGCTGCACGATCATGCGTGACTGGCACATGACGCCTTGGCCAGCCGCAGGTAGACCCGAACTATCCCAGTGGACGAGGAGAACAGTATGGCGGATCTGGCAGGCAAGGTCGTTGTCGTCACGGCAGCGGCGCAAGGCATCGGCAAGGCGAGCGCACTGGCCTTCGCAAAAGCTGGCGCCATCGTCTACGCCACCGACATCAACGAGGCCCTGCTGGCGGAACTCGCCAAGACGCCGGGGATCAAGACCCGCAAGCTGGACGTGCTCAACGACGAAGCCGTCAACGCCGCCTTTGCCGAGATCGGTGTCGTCGACGTGCTGTTCAACTGCGCCGGTTTCGTCCATTCGGGCTCGATCCTGGAGATGAAGGACGGCGACCTCGATTTCGCGCTGAACCTCAATGTTCGCGCCATGATCCGCACCAGCCGGGCTGTGCTGCCCGGCATGCTGGAACGCGGCGACGGATCGATCATCAACATGGCCTCGCTGGCCAGTTCGACCAAGGGCGTGCCCAACCGCTTCGTCTATGGCCTGACCAAGGCCGCCGTCATGGGCCTGACCAAGGCGATCGCCGCCGACTATGTCGGCAAGGGCATACGCTGCAACGCCATTTGCCCCGGCACGGTCGAGAGCCCGTCGCTGCAGGACCGCATGCACGCGCAAGGCGACTACGATGCCGCCCGCGCCGCCTTCATCGCCCGCCAGCCAATGGGCCGGCTCGGCACGCCGGAGGAAATCGCCGATCTCGCCGTCTATCTGGCCGGCGCCACCTACACGTCCGGGCAGGCCTACAATATCGACGGCGGCTGGTCGATCTGACTGCGGAAATCATACGCGAGCAGGACGATCTGGCCCTTTCCCGGCGTTTAACAGGGGATCGAAGAGTCTGAAAATCCCGCGCGCCGGCTATCTTGTATGGCGATCGCGCTTGTCCGTAGTCAGGTCGATGGGTACGGTCCGCCGGTTCCTTGAAGGAGCATCGCCTTGGCGGAAAGTTTGCAAAGGGCCACGAGGCCGCAATCAGGAGAAGGATTTAGATGAAACTGCTGCGCTATGGCGAGGTGGGAAGCGAACGTCCCGGCCTGCTCGATGCGGATGGAACGATCCGTGATCTCTCCGCTCACGTCACCGATATCGGCGGCAAGACGCTCGACCCGGCATCGCTGGCTGCACTGGCCAAGCTGGATCCCAAGTCGCTACCGGCGGTTTCCGGCAGCCCGCGCCTCGGCGCCTGCGTTACCGGAACCGGCAAGTTCATCTGCATCGGCCTCAACTATTCCGACCACGCCGCCGAGACCGGCGCCACCGTGCCGCCGGAGCCGATCATTTTCATGAAGGCAAGCTCGGCCATTGTCGGGCCGGATGACGACGTGCTGATCCCGCGCGGCTCGGAGAAAACCGACTGGGAAGTCGAACTGGCCGTGGTCATCGGCAAAACCGCCAAATATGTCAGCGAGGCCGATGCGCTCGACTATGTCGCCGGCTATAGCGTTGCCCACGATGTCTCCGAACGCGCCTTCCAGGCCGAGCGCCAGGGCCAGTGGACCAAGGGCAAGTCCTGCGACACGTTCGGCCCGACCGGCCCGTGGTTGGTGACCAAGGACGAGGTAGCCGATCCGCAGAACCTCAAAATGTGGCTGACCGTCAACGGCAAGACGATGCAGAACGGCTCGACCAAGACCATGGTCTACGGCGTAAAGTATCTGGTGTCCTACCTCAGCCAGTTCATGTCGCTGCACCCCGGCGACATTATTTCGACAGGCACGCCGCCCGGCGTCGGGCTCGGCATGAAGCCGCCGGTGTTCTTGAAGGCCGGCGATGTCGTGGAGCTGGGCATCGAAGGGCTGGGCCAGCAGAAGCAGACGTTCAAGGCGGACGTATAGAGGTTGCGCTGCCCCTCATCCGGCCGCTTCGCGGCCACCTTCTCCCCGCTGGGGAGAAGAAGTGAGCGTCGGCGCTGACAATCTCCTCTCCCCTCGGGGAGAGGTCAGCCGAGCGAAGCGGAGGCTGGGTGAGGGGGCTGCGCCCGCCTACTTCAGCACCTTCCCATCAGCCCCAAACCTATATGTCTTCGCCGGATCCGGCGTCGCATAGAGCGTCGCACCCGGCTCTGCATCATAGACGCCGAAAATGCGCACGGTAATCAGCCCCGCCTTCTCGCAATCGAGATACAGATTGGTGTCGGCGCCGAGGTGCTCGGCGTGCACCACCGTTCCCTTCCAGGCGCCGGATTTCGGATCGACGGTCAAATGTTCCGGCCGCACGCCGATGGTCTTGGCGGTTTCGCCGAGGCGGGCGCCGTCGACGAAATTCATCTTCGGTGAGCCGATGAAGCCGGCGACGAACTCATTTGCCGGCGAATTGTAGAGCTCCATCGGGCCGCCGATCTGCTCAATCCTGCCGGCATTGAGCACGACGATCTTGTCGGCCAGCGTCATCGCCTCGACCTGGTCGTGGGTGACGTAGATCATCGTTGCCTTCAGCCGGCGATGCAGCTGCGCGATCTCCAGCCGCGTGTTGACGCGCAGTGCCGCATCGAGGTTCGAAAGCGGCTCGTCGAAGAGAAAAAGCTTTGGCTCGCGCACCACGGCGCGGCCGATGGCGACGCGCTGGCGCTGGCCGCCGGAGAGTTCGGCCGGCCGTCTTTCGAGATAGGGCTCCAGCGACAGCATCGATGACGCGATGCCGATGCGGCGCTCGATTTCGGCCGCCGGCGTTCCTGCCTGCTTGAGGCCAAGGCCCATATTGTTCTTCACCGTCAGATGCGGGTAGAGCGCATAGGTCTGGAACACCATGGCGATGCCACGCTTGGCCGGCGGCGTGGCCGAGACGTCCGCGCCGTCGATGACGACGCGGCCCGAGGTCGAATCCTCCAGTCCGGCAATGACTCTGAGCAAGGTCGACTTGCCGCAGCCAGACGGGCCGACGAAGACGACGAACTCGCCGTCGTTCACTTCGAGGTTGATGCCCTTCAGCACCTCGACCGGCCCGAAGGCCTTCTTCACGTTCTCAATGTTCAGCGAGCCCACGGCAGTCCTCCAAATTGGAATGTGGGCGCGAATGCAACCCGTGACGACAATTCTGCGGTCACAATCGCACCGCCTTTCCACTGCGCACGCTCTCGTCTGCGGCAAGGCAGACGGCGAGCGATTTGACCGCGTCGTCCATATGTTTGGTGAGATCCAGATCCTCGCGGATCGCCTTCAGCACGAAGGCCTGTTCGAGGTCGCAGAGGTCCTGATGGCCGGGTTCGCCCTCCATTGACAGCATCTCGTCGGCTTTGAGAAACTTGCCGTCCGCGCCGGTCGCCGCATTGTGCAGGCGGATGGTGGAGGTCTTGGTGTGGGTGTCGATGTCGTCGGACTTCACACCTTCCTTCATGACGATCGACACGCAGCCATTGGGCGAGATGACGTCCTTCACAAAGAACGCCGTTTCCGAAATCATCGGCCCCCAGCCGGCCTCATACCAGCCGACCGACCCGTCATCGAACAGCACCTGCAGATGGCCGTAATTGTACATCGAGGGTGCCACCTCCTCGGTCAGCCGCACGCCCATGCCACGCACCTCGATCGGTTTGGCATCGGTGATCTGCAGCATGACGTCGAGATAGTGCACGCCGCAGTCGACGATCGGCGACGTCGTCTGCATCAACTGCTTGTGCGTCTCCCAGGTGTGGCCCGAGGATTGCTGATTGAGGTTCATGCGGAAAACGTAGGGGCCGCTTAGCTTGCGCGCTTCGGCGATCAGCCTGATCCAGGACGGGTGATGGCGCAGGATATAGCCGATCACCAGTTTTCTGCCATTGGCCTTCGCCGCCGCGACGACGCGCTTGGCGTCGGCCACCGTCGTTGCCAGCGGCTTTTCGACGAAGACATGGCAACCGGCCTCGAACGCCCTCACCGCATAGTCGGCATGGCTGTCGGAATAGGTGGCGATGCAGGCGACATCGGGCTTTTCGTCACGCAGGGCTTCATCGAAGGAGCGCCTTATGCCGTAACCCGACAGCCTGTCCGGCAGCGGCACGTCGGAGCGGTTGATCAGCGCTGCGATCTGAAAACCTGGATTGGCATGGTAGGCCAGCGCGTGGCTGCGGCCCATATTGCCGAGGCCGGCAACGACGACGCGAAGAGGTGTTTCAGAGTTCACTTGACGGCTCCCGACGTGATGCCGCGGATCAGCTGCCGCGAGAAGATGACGTAGAGGATCAGCACCGGCATGATCGCCAGCGACAGTGCGGCTAGGATGGCATTCCAGTTGGTGACGAACTGGCCGAGGAAGAGCTGTGCGCCAAGCGTCACCGTCTTGGTTTCCTCCGATGGCGCCAAGATCAGCGGGAACCACAGGTCGTTCCAGATCGGGATCATGGTGAAGACGGCGACGGTTGCCATCGATGGCCTGACCAGCGGCAGCACCAGGCGGAAGAAGATGGTGTATTCGGACAGGCCGTCGATGCGGCCGGCATTCTTCAGATCGTCCGAGACCTGCTTCATGAATTCCGACAGGATGAAGACGGCAAGCGGCAGGCCCTGCGCGGTGTAGACCAGGACCAGCGCCGTCAGCGTGTTGACCAGCCCGCTCACCACCATCAATTGCAGGATGGCGACGGTGCCCAGCCGGATCGGGATCATAATGCCGAGCGCCAGATAAAGCCCCATCAGCGAGTTGCCGCGGAAGCGGTATTCCGACAGCGCGAACGCCGCCATGGCGCCGAACAACAGCACGAAGAACAGCGAGGCGACGGTGACGACGAGGCTGTTCTGGAAATAGTGGATGAAGTCGCCCTGGCCGATCACCGTCGTGTAGCCGATCAGGTCGAAGGTTTTGGGCGTCGGCGGCGTCAGCGGCGCGCCGAAGATGCCCGCGCGCGACTTGAACGAGTTCATGATGACGAGGATCACCGGAAACAGCGCGATCGCCGTGTAGGTCAACAGGATCGCGTGGGCGCCGATGGTGCGGGGCACGGAACGGGTGGCGGTGCTCATTGGGAGGTCTCCTGACGCACACTTCCAAGGAATGGCGCCAAGGCACCCCCCTCTGTCCTGCCGGACATCTCCCCCGCAAGGGGGGAGATCGGATGTCGCGACTGCTTTCGCCAATCACCAACGCAGCAAGATGGCCGGCAAGGCCAACGCTGCCAATCTCCCCCCTTGCGGGGGAGATGGCCGGCAGGCCAGAGGGGGGTGTTCAAGCTCGACATCTCGCCCCTCAGAACTGGTAGCGACGCAGGCGCGTCTGGACGAGGAAGAGGTAGACGCAGACGCCGCCGAGGATGATCAGGAACATCATCGTGGCGATCGCCGCGCCCATATTGGGGTCGCCGACCTGCAGCTGGAAACCGAAGAAGGCGCGATAGAGGAAGGTGCCGAGAATGTCGGTCGAATAGTTTGGCCCGGCGAGCGCCCCTTGCGCGGTGTAGATCAGGTCGAAGGCGTTGAAATTGCCGACGAAGGTGAGGATCGAGATGATGCCGATCGATGGCAGGATCAGCGGCAGCTTGATCTTCCAGAACTGCGACAGGCCGGTAATGCCGTCGCATTCGGCCGCCTCGATCACCTCTTCGGGAATCGACAGCAGGGCTGCGTAGATCAGCATCATCGGGATGCCGACGAACTGCCACACCGAGATCAGGCTAAGCGCCGTCAGAGCATATTGCTCCTTGCCCAGCCACGGCGTGAACAAGCTTTTCAGGCCGACAAGATCCATCAGATGCGGCGCCACGCCCCACAGCGGCGACAGGATCAGCTTCCAGGCGAAGCCGACGATGACGAAGGACAGGATCGTCGGAACGAAGATCGCCGTGCGGTAGAAGGCCGCGAATCTCAGTCTCGGGCTGGACAGCAGCGCGGCCAGCATGACGCCGATCGGGTTCTGCACCAGCATGTGGATGATGAAGAACCAGGTGTTGTTCCTGAGCGCGTTCCAGAAACCCACCGACCAGTTGGGGTCGCCGAACAGGGTGCGGAAGTTTTGCAGCCCGACGAAGACCTGGTGCTGCTCGATGTTGCGGAACAGCGACAGCTGCAGCGTGCCGGCGAGCGGCAGGATCATGATCGCCGTGTAGACGAGCACCGCCGGCGCCAGGAAGATGCCGATGTGCCAGCGGAACGGTCTTTTCGGTCGTGTTTCTGCGGCCATGAGTTCGGTCCCCGCCGTCTCTCGGTTCCAAAGGGTATCGATCTAGATGATGCCTCGATGCACGGCCCGACCGTTCTTGCCCGATGCGGCAAGAACAAAGGCCTGCGACTGGTCAGCTAGCCTTTCCCCACAACAGCGAGGGTAAGGCCGAGAGGCGGTGCCGACAATCGCAATCTGAAAAACCAGGATAGTCCGAGACCGGCCAGGCATACGCCCGGCCGATCTCGTTGCCTGAGCGCTTACTTGGCCGGCTTGTACCAGCTGTCGAGACCGGTCTGCAGCTTCTTGGCTGCAGCGTCCGGGGTGTCGGTGCCGTTGATGACGTTGGCCGATTCAACCCAGGTCTCGTTCTCGAGGTTCGGCGTGCCGCGCGACAGGATCTGGTAGGTCGAGCGGATCGTCGACTTGCACTTGCCGCGCCAGGAGACGAATTCCTGCGCCAGCGGGTCTTCCATCTTCACCGGCGCGGAGTTCAGGCTGAAGAAGCCCGGCAGCGCGTTGGCATAGATGGTGGCGAAATCCGGCGAAGCGACCCAGGACAGGAAGGTCTTGGCCGCATCGGCGTTCTTCGAAGCCGCATTCAGGCCCATGCCGATATCGGTATGGTCGGAGATGTAGCAGGTGTCGCCGGCCTTTTTGACCGGCGGCGGGAAGGCGCCCATCTTGAACTGGGCCTGGGTGTTGAACAGGCCGATTTCCCACGAGCCGGCCGGGTAGATGGCGGCGCGGCCGAGCGTGAACAGGTTCTGGCTGTCCGGATAGGTCTGCGCCTCGAAACCGTCACCCAGATAAGGCTTCCACTTGGCCAGTTCCTCATACGGCGCGACCCAGTCCTTGTCGGTCAGCTTCTGATCGCCCTTGATCAGCGCTGCGCGGCCGTCCTCGCCCTTCCAGTAGTTCGGGCCGATGTTCTGGTAGCCCATGGTCGCGGCTTCCCAGAGATCCTTGGTGCCCATCGCCATCGGGATGTAGGTGCCGTCGGCCTTGATCTTCTCGAGCGCGGCGAAGAACTCGTCGCGGGTCTCCGGCACCTTGATGCCGAGCTTTTCGAAGGCGTCCTTGTTGTAGATGAAGCCGTGAATGACCGAGGCCATCGGCACGCAGAAGCTCGCCTTGCCGTCGTCGGTCTGCCAGGCGGACTTGGCCACCGGCGAGAAGTTCTCCATGCCGGGCAGCGCCGAGAGGTCGGCAAGGTTGCCCTTCTTGAACAGTTCAAGCGACTTGTCGAACGGGCGGCAGGTGATCAGGTCGCCCGCCGAGCCGGCGGCGAGCTTGGCGCCAAGTGCGGCGTCATACTCGGTCGGGGCCGACGGTGCGAACACCACCTTGATGCCCGGGTTCTTGGCTTCGAAGGCCGGGATCAGCTTGTCCTTCCAGATGGCAAGGTCGTCGCCGCGCCAGCTTTCGATGTTGAGTGTTACGTCGTCGGCATAAGCAACCCCGGCCGAGCCGAGAATGCTGGTGCCCAGAAGCAGTGCCGTCAGTAGTTTCGTTGTCATGCTCAGTCTCCCTGTTGACCTTTTTCAGGTTCGGTTTTGATGAGAACGGAGGCAGTGCGCCCCTTGCTCCCCTCTATAGCGGAAAGGGCCGGCCGCAGCTTCTGGCCGGCCTCTTCCAGTATTTTCTGCGCCGCGTCAGCGCTGGCGGCGCCGGCGGCGAGCAGAATGGCGGTCTTGACCGCGCCGCCGCTCTTCTCGAGCAGGCGGGCCGCCTCGTCCGTGTCGCGCCCGCTGACGGCGGCGACGATGCGCGCCGCGCGGTCGCGCAGCTTGATGTTGTCGGCCATGAGATTGACCATGTAGCCGTCATGCACATGGCCGAGATGGATTGCGGTCAGCGTCGACAGCATGTTGAGCGCGATCTTCTGGGCGGTGCCGGCGCCCATGCGCGTCGAACCGGCGATCAGCTCCGGCGGCGTTTCGAGCAGGATGGCGGTTTGTGCCTGGCGCAGCAGCGCACAGTCCCTGTTGTTGGCGATGCCGATGGTGGCAGCGCCACGGCGGGCAGCCTCCTCGATGGCCTTGACGGCATAGGGCGTCGTGCCGCTGGCGGAAATGGCGATCAGGCAGTCGCCCTTGCCGAGGCCCGCCTCGGCGACCGCTGCCGCAGCCTCCTCGGTATCGTCTTCCGGCCCGCCGGCCAGCGTGCGGAAAGCGTCGGCGCCGCCGGCGATCAGGATGGCAATACGGTCACGATGAATGCCGAAGGTGCCCGGAAGCTCCAGCGCATCGGCCAGTGCCATCAGGCCTGAGCTGCCGGCCGCGGCGTAGGCAAGCTTGCCCCCGCTCTTCAGCCTGCCCGCGATGATTTCGGCTGCCCTGGCAATGGATGGAATGGCATGGCGCACGACCTTCGCGGCTTCGATCTGCGCGTCGGCCAAATAGGAAAGGACGGTGTCCGGGGCCTGGATATCCAGCCCCTCGGCATTTTTGTGAAGCGCTTCGGTGCGCGTTTCGGCCATCCCGGTTCCTCCAATACCAGAACAATACCAAAAAAATACCACTTGTCCACACGCATTAACGAATTCGCTGGTCGGAAATCGCTGAGCCGACGAGATGCGCAGATTTTCCAATAAAATACGGCTTAATCTTTTTGAAACGGAAATTAACCCTTGGCTATTGGTATTTTATTGGTATTATCCGCCTGGAGGAGAAATCACGTGAATTTCGTGCTCGGAATCGATGGCGGCGGCACCAGCTGCAGGGCCGCCCTGGCAACGGCGGACGGCATGGTGATCGGCCGCGCCAAAAGCGGCGCCGCCAACATCCGCACCGACCTGACCGGCGCCCGCTCGAACATCGTCGAGGCCGCGCGGCAGGCGTTCCTCGCCGCCGGGCAGGATGCGGAATTGATCCCGCGAACTCCCGCAATTCTCGGCCTTGCCGGCGCCAATGTCGGCACCTACCGTCAGCAGCTCGAAGCGATCCTGCCGTTCAGCATCAGCCGCGTCGAGACCGACGCCGAGATCGCACTGGAAGGCGCTGTCGGCTCCGGCGACGGCGCCATGGCGATCCTCGGCACCGGCACCGCCTATATGGCGCGCAGACAAGGCAAATCGCGCGCCATCGGCGGCTGGGGCTTCCAGGTTGGCGACCAGGGCAGCGGCGCCCGTATCGGCCGCGACCTGCTCGAACAGACACTGCTTGCCTATGACGGCGTCCGCGAAGGTTCGCCGCTGACGCAGAGCATGCTGGCCGTGTTCCGCAACAACCCGGAGGACGTCGTCGAATTCACCACCAATGCCAAGCCGGGTGACTTCGGCGGCTTCGCACCCAAGGTGTTCGAGCATGCCGGGAAGGGCGACAGCGTCGCCAACTGGATCCTCGACAGGGTGGTCGCCGATGTCGAAGCCTCGCTCGGCGCGCTCGACCTCTCAGAAGACGCGCCGCTGTGCCTGCTCGGCGGGCTGGCGCCGCTCTACGCGCCGCGGCTGTCTGCCCGCTACCGGGCGCTGCTGAAGCCGCCGCTCGACGACGCGCTGGGCGGCGCGGTGCAGATGGCGGTTCGCCTTTTCGCCGGACACGCGGAGGCAACTCGATGAGCGAGGCCGCCGACCAGATCTTCGCCACGCTCAAACATCAGGCGCAAAGCGGCGCGCCGCTTTATCTGCAGCTTCGCAAGAGCATCGAGGACGCGGTCAATCGCGGCCTGATCGGGCCGGGCGACGCGCTGCCTTCCGAGCGCGACATCGCCACCAAGGCCGATATTTCGCGGGTCACCGTGCGCAAGGCGGTGCAGGACCTCGTCAAGGGCGGCATCCTGGTGCAGCGCCACGGCTCCGGCACTTTCGTGGCGCCGCGCATGGAGCGTGTCGAACAGTCGCTGTCGCGGCTGACCTCGTTCACCGAAGACATGGCGCGGCGCGGCATGGCTGTGCGTTCGGCATGGCTCGACCGAGGCCTTTACGCACCTTCGCCCGACGAGATGATGGTGCTCGGCCTGTCGTCGAGCGAACTCGTGGCGCGCGTGGCGCGCCTGCGCATCGCCAACGACACACCGCTGGCGATCGAGCGCGCCTCGCTGTCGGCCAGCGTGTTGCCCGACCCGGCCGATATAGGCTCCTCGCTCTATGCGGCGCTGGAATTGACCGGCAACCGGCCGGTGCGCGCCGTGCAGCGCATTTCCGCCGCCAATCTCGGCGACAGCGACGCGCGCCTGCTCGAAGTGCCGCCAGGCATTGCCGGCCTGCACATCGAACGCATTTCCTATCTGGCGAGCGGCAAGGTGATCGAATTCACCCGCTCCATCTACCGGGGCGACGCCTATGATTTCGTCGCCGAACTGCGGCTGACAGGGCCGAGCGAAGAGGGCCGACCATGAGCACGACAGAAATGACCCATATGCGGCGCGAGATCGAGGAGGTCCCGCAAGCGGTCGCCCGCCTGCTCGACGGCTCCGGCGCCGTGTTGACCGAGGCCGGGCGCGGCATCCGCGAACGCGACCCGCAGTTTGTCGTCACCGTGGCGCGCGGCTCGTCCGACCATGCCGCCACCTTCATGAAATATGCCGTCGAACTGACCGCCGGCCTGGCCGTCGCGTCGGTCGGCCCGTCGATCGCCTCGATCTACGGCCGCAAGCTCAGGCTCGCCGGCTCGGCCTGCCTGGCGATCTCGCAGTCGGGCAAGAGCCCCGATATCGTCGCTATGGCCGAAACCGCGCGGGCGGGGGGCGCGCTGACCATCGCCATCACCAACACCGCTGATTCGCCGCTGGCGCGCGCATCGGACTATGCGATCGATATCCTGGCCGGCCCCGAGCGCAGCGTGGCGGCCACCAAGACCTTCATCAATTCGGCCGTCGCCGGCCTCGCTCTGATGGCGCACGCCACCGGTGACGATGCGCTGTTGGCCGCACTTGCCCGCCTGCCGGAGCATTTCGGCAAGGCGATCGCCTGCGACTGGATGAGCGTGCTGTCTGAGACGATCGAGAAGCAGAAATCGCTGTTCATCCTCGGCCGCGGACCGTCGGCGGCGATGGCCAATGAGGCGGCGCTGAAATTCAAGGAAACCTGCGGCATGCATGCCGAGGCCTATAGTGCGGCCGAAGTCATGCATGGCCCGCTGGCGCTGATCGGCCCCGACTTTCCGGTGCTGGCGCTGGCCGCGCGCGATGCGTCCGAACCGTCCATTGCCGAGGCCGCCGACAGCCTGGCGGCCAAGGGCGCGCCGGTGTTCGTCACCTCCGCACTAGCCCAGCGCGCCGTGCGCCTGCCGCATGTCGCTACCGGCCATCCGCTGACCGATCCGCTGACGCTGATCGTCTCCTTCTACATGTTCGTCGAGGCCTTTGCCCGCCATCGCGGTCTCGACCCGGACACGCCGCGCAATCTTCGCAAGGTGACGGAGACAGTATGAGCGATCGCTTTGCCCTGACTGGCGCCCGGATTTTCGATGGGGACGACTGGCATGAAGGCCACGCACTTGTCGTGCGCGACGGTCTCGTCGAGGCCATTTTGCCCGCCGGCGCCATCGCCTCGGATATCCGCGTCGTCGACACCGGCGGCGGCGTGCTGGCGCCGGGCTTCGTCGACCTGCAGGTCAATGGCGGCGGCGGCGTCATGCTCAATAACCACCCCGATGTCGCTTCGATCGAGACCATCTGCCGCGCGCACGCGCCTTTCGGCACGACGGCGCTGCTGCCGACGCTGATCACCGACACGCCCGGCATCACTGCCGCCGCTGTCGCCGCCGGCGAGGCAGCGGCGCGCCAGAAGGTGCCTGGGTTTCTCGGGCTGCATCTCGAAGGCCCGCATCTGTCGGTCGCCCGCAAGGGCGCGCATGATCCGGCGCTGATCCGGCCGATGACGGATGCAGATCAGGCGATGCTGATCGCCGCGCGGCAGAAACTACCGGTGCTGCTCACCACCATTGCCCCGGAATCCGTCGAGCCGGCGTGCGTCGCGGCACTCGCCAAGGCCGGCATCATCGTCAGCCTTGGCCATTCCGATACCGGCTATGCCACCGCCAGCGCTTTTGCCGCGGGCGGCGCCTCGATGGTCACCCATCTGTTCAACGCGATGAGCCAGATCGGCAATCGCGAGCCCGGACTGGTCGGCGCGGCCATCGACATCGGCAGCTTGTCGGCCGGTCTCATCGCCGACGGCATCCATGTCGATCCGGCCACGATCAAGATCGCGCTGCGCGCCAAGCAAGGTCCCGGCAAAATCGTGCTGGTCACCGACGCCATGGCGACAATCGGCACCGACATGACGTCGTTCACACTCAACGGCCGCACCATCTATCGAAGGGACGGCAGCCTGAGGCTGGCCGACGGAACACTGGCGGGCGCCGATCTCGATATGATCTCGGCCGTTCGTTTCATCCACCGCGTCGTCGGAGTCGAGCTTTCCGAGGCCTTGCGCATGGCCTCGCTCTATCCGGCGCAAGCAATCGGCCAGTCGCACCGGCTGGGCCGATTCGCCAACGGCACGGCCGCGGACATGGTCGCGCTGTCGGACGATCTCGACACGAAGGGCGTCTGGATCGGCGGCGAAAAGATTTTTGCGGCCGGTTCCGCCACTGCGTTGATTTCAGGTTCAAGTCGGCTGACGTCATGAAACCTTTTGATTTTGAGGTCGTTGTCGGAGCGTATGTCCGAGGCGAAACCCAAATTGAAACAGGCCGACGGCATCAAACCGCGCGGTGCCTTGAAGCCGCGACAGCAAGCGCCGCGTGACCAGAGGCCACGCCACGAGGAGCTGCGCGAAAAAAAGCCGTCGGCCGCCGAAGCTGCCCCCGAGGTCGACGGCCAGCCGGGACCGCCACCGGAGGCTGTCGAGCCCGATCCGCAACTGACGCTCGAAGAGGCCGAGCAGGCGCGCAAGAAATATCTGCTGCGGCGTTTCTGGATCAGCGCGCGCGGTTACTGGAGCCGGCGCGGCGACCGGCTCGCCTGGCCGTTCACGATCGGGGTGTTGCTTCTAATCTGCATCAATATCGGCTTCCAGTATGGCATCAATGTCTGGAACCGCTCGATGTTCGATGCGCTCGAGCAGCGCAACGCCCGCAGCGTCTACTTCCTCAGCGCGGTATTCGTGCCGCTGGTGATCTGCAGCGGCAGCCTTGTCGTCGCGCAGGTTTACCTGCGCATGACGATCCAGCGCCGCTGGCGTTCCTGGCTGACCACCGCGGTCATTGCGCGCTGGCTGGCAAGCGGTCGCTACTACCAATTGAACCTCGTCGGCGGCGACCACCAGAACCCCGAGGCCCGCATGACCGAGGATTTGCGCATCGCCACCGAGTCGCCGGTCGATTTCATCGCCGGCGTCCTCAACGCGTTCCTGTCGGCCTCGACCTTCATCGTCGTGCTGTGGACCATCGGCGGCGCGCTCACCCTGCCGATCGGCAGCGAGAGCATTACCATTCCCGGCTTCCTAGTCATCACCGCGATGATCTATGCCGCCATCACCTCGACCTCGATGGTGGTCATCGGCCGCCATTTCGTCCGGCTCTCCGAGCAGAAGAACCAGGCGGAAGCCGAATTGCGCTACACGCTGACGCGCGTGCGCGAAAACGGCGAGAGCATCGCCTTGCTGGGCGGCGAGGAGGAGGAGCGCAGCGGCATCGACAGGAATTTCGGCCATGTGCTCAGGCAATGGGCGCTGCTGACGGGCCAGCACATGCGCACGGCGGCGGTGTCGCAGGGATCGAGCCTGTTTGCGCCGGTCGTGCCGATCCTGCTGTGCGCGCCAAAATTCCTCGAAGGCTCGATGACGCTTGGCGAGGTGATGCAGGCAGCGTCTGCCTTTGGCATCGTGCAAGGCGCGTTCGGATGGCTGGTCGACAACTACCCGCGTCTTGCCGACTGGAACGCCTCGGCGCGGCGCATCGCCTCGCTGATGATGTCGCTCGACGGGCTCGAGCGTGCGGAGCAGAGCGACGCGCTCGGACGCATCCAGCACGGCAAAACCGAAGACGGTGCGATGCTCAGCCTCGACGATCTCTCCGTCACGCTCGACGACGGCACCTCCGTGGTCAAGGAAACCGAGGTTGCGATCGAACCGGGTGAGCGCGTGCTGGTGGCTGGCGAATCCGGCTCGGGTAAGTCGACGCTGGTGCGGGCCGTTGCTGGCCTGTGGCCATGGGGCGGCGGCAGCGTCAATTTCCACGCCGACAGGCGACTGTTCATGCTGCCGCAACGCCCCTACATCCCCTCGGGCACGCTTCGCCGCGCGGTCGCCTATCCCGCGGCGGCGGACAAGTGGACGATCAAACAGATCAAGGCCGCCCTCGACAAGGTCGGCCTTGCCTATCTTGCCGAAAGGATCAAGGAAGAAGCGCCATGGGACCAGACGCTGTCGGGCGGCGAAAAGCAGCGCCTCGCCTTCGCGCGCCTGCTGCTGCACCGCCCCGATATCGTCGTGCTGGATGAAGCAACCTCGGCGCTCGACGAGAAGAGCCAGGACACCATGATGGCGACGGTGATCCGCGAATTGCCTGATGTCACCATCATCAGCGTGGCGCACCGGGCCGAGCTGGAAGCCTTCCACAGCCGCAAGATCACCCTCGAACGGCGCGAGGGCGGCGCCAAGCTTGTCAGCGACATCAATCTCGCCCCACGCAAGCGCAACCTGCTGAAGCGCGCCTTGTGGGGTTCCGGCAGCCGGGCCGAAAGGCCGCGCAAGGAGTAAGGCGCCCCTGCCCCAGCGCAACTATGATGCGTATATGTCCTTGTAGGTGTCGCGCAGCAGGTTCTTCTGTACCTTGCCCATGGTGTTGCGCGGCAGTTCATCGACGAAGATCACCCGCTTCGGGTACTTGTATTTCGCCACCCGCCCGGCGATGGCGCCGAGAATTTCGGCACCGGTGATCGGCGATGACGGCGCCCGCACGACGACGGCGGTGACGCCTTCGCCGAAATCCGGATGGGCAACGCCGATGACGGCGCTTTCGCTAACCCCGTCGAGGGCGTCGATCTCGCTTTCGAGTTCCTTCGGATAGATGTTGTAGCCGCCCGATATGATCAGGTCCTTGCCGCGGCCGACAATGTGGACGTAGCCGTCGGCGTCGACCATACCGAGATCGCCGGTGATGAAAAAACCGTCGGCGCGGAATTCCGCCTTGGTCTTCTCCGGCATGCGCCAATAGCCGCCGAAGACGTTGGGGCCTTTGACCTCGATCATGCCGACCTCACCCTGCGCAAGTGCTGCGCCGCTGTCGGGATCGGCGATGCGAAGCGTGACGCCGGGCAAGGGGAACCCGACCGTACCGGCGCGCCGCTCGCCCTCATAGGGGTTCGAGGTGTTCATGTTGGTCTCGGTCATGCCGTAGCGTTCGAGGATCGCGTGGCCGGTGCGCTCGCGCCAAGCCTTGTGCGTCTCGGCCAAAAGCGGCGCCGAGCCGGAAATGAACACACGGATGTTTTTTGCCGCCTCATGGGCCAGCCCATCCTGCTGCAGCAGGCGCACGTAGAAGGTCGGCACGCCCATCAGGGCCGTGGCACGCGGCATCAGCGAGACGATGCGGGCCGGATCGAGCTTCTGCTCGAACAGCATCGAGGCGCCGGCCATCAGGACGACATTGGTGGCGACGAACAGGCCGTGCGTGTGGAAGATCGGCAATGCGTGGATCAGCACGTCGTCTCCAGTGAAATGCCAGTGCTCGACCAGCACGCGCGCGTTCGAAGCAAGATTCTCGTGGCTGAGCATGGCGCCTTTCGAACGGCCGGTGGTTCCCGACGTGTAGAGGATTGCCGCAAGGTCATCCCGCCCGCGCGCCACGTCACGAAAATCCGTCGGCAGCCGCGAGGCCTGATCGGTCAGCGATCCCCGGCCGTCGCGGCCGAGCGTGACGGTGACGGCGCCCGTCTTTTCCGCCAGCGCGCCGATATCGGCCGCTCTTGCCGGATCGCAGACGACCAGGCGTGGTTCCGCGTCGCCGAAGAAATACTCCAGCTCGGCCAGCGTATAGGCGGTGTTGAGCGGCAGGAAGACGGCGCCGGCTCGCAAGCAGGCGAGATAGAGCATGACCGCTTCCGGGCTCTTCTCGACCTGCACGGCAATGCGGTCACCGGGTTCGACATCCAGTTGCAAGAGCGCATGCGCAAGCTGCGCAGAGCGGGCCAGCATATCGCCATAGGTGAGCAAGCGGCCATCATCGGTCTCCATCAGCAAGCGCGCTGGCGCCGGCATCCGGGACCGGAACGCATCGAACAGATGATTGCTCATGAAGACTTCCTGGGGTGCTACGGCGCTGAGCATGCGCCTGTCGCGGCATGCCTCGGCGGCGAGAGTTCGCGGTTCTTGGCCGCGCCGTCAAGCCCGCCGACAGCAGTTCACGCCAGCCGCTCTCCACGCAGGCTGAGCGCAAGAAACGAGCGCAAGAGACCCGCCAGGAAACGACTGCTATCGCCGAGCGCGTTTGCCGGCGAGTTCCTTCGTTTCGTCGTCCTGCTCGAAGCGCTTCATGCACATGGCGGCAGTCAACCGGTAGTGGTTGAGCAGTGCCTCGACGGCACCGTCGGCATTGCCGTCCAGGGCACATTCGGCGATCAGGCGATGCTCGCCGAAATCGTCGCGCTGGACGCCTTCGCCATCATTGGCCATTTGCCGGTAGCGATAGGCGTGATCGGAGAGCTGGTCGCAAAACCCCACCAGCCATTGCGACCGGCAGGCCGAAATCAGCACCCTGTGAAAGATGCGATGCAGCCTCTCCCAATCGGGATTGAGCGAGACGAGGTTCTGCGGCGAAAAACGTGACGCACGGCCCAGGCGATGCAGCGCCAGCACGAGTTGTTCTTCCCATTCGGCGGTGCGGTGGACGATGGATTCGCGAAGCGCCCGCTCCTCGAGCCAGCAGCGGGTGCGCGTCAGCTCTTCGAGTTCCGGCGCACTGACCGGCATGATGAAGAAGCCGCGCTGGTCGTGCCGGCCGAGAAGTCCTTCCGAGGCGAGGCGATTGAGAGCCTCGCGGACAGGTGAGGCGCCGGCCCCATATTTGGAGACAACCCATTCGACCCGCAGTTTGCTCTCGGTTTCAAGGACACCGCCGAGAAGATCGTCCCGCAATTGCTGATAGACCGTACTCGCAAGCGTGCTCTTCGGTCCCGCAACGTCGTCGTTCAGATTGGCAGCTCCGTATGTCATAGCGACTCCTTGTCCCCAAGACTTGGCCTGGGCGATTCGAGTCTGAAAGCATTCGCCGTCTCGTACTTGTACCATACAGCGCGAGCATTCGCCTGCTCAAGCAGAAGATCACGCTATTGTACTTTAGCACGAAGGAATATGCGGCATTCCGGAGCTCAATGCTGTAATTCCGCGCATTTTCACAACCTGTGGAAACTTAACATGTTTTGTATGCACGCAGGAGAATCTGTCTTTCTGTTCTTTTGTATGCGCGCGAGATCAACTGTCTGCTTTGGGCATAGGCCGGCGGACCTTGAGACCGAATCAGGCAACCGCTCAGCCCGATGCCGTTGCGCATCAGATTTTCACAAGCCCCGCCCGGGACCAGAACCTTAGCCGGCATGTCGGGCCGACCGCGGGAACACCGCTGGTCAGCCGGCTGCGTTGTCGGCTGCCGTCCTGATCGCCTGGATGTTCTGACGATAAGCCTCGACGCTGCCGCCTTTGAAGATGGCGGCGCCCGCCACCAGCACGTCGGCGCCGGCAGCGGTGACCAGCGGCGCGGTCTCGGCTGAAACACCGCCGTCGATCTCGATGCGGATCGGCCGGCCGCCGATCAGGGCCTTGACCCGCTTCACCTTGTCGACGACCGCCGGGATGAAGGCCTGGCCGCCGAAGCCCGGATTGACGGTCATGATCAGGATCAGGTCGAGCCGGTCGAGCACGTATTCGACCACGCTTTCCGGCGTCGCCGGATTGAGCGACACACCGGCCTTCTTGCCAAGGTTCCTGATGGTCTGCAGCGAGCGGTCGAGATGCGGGCCGGCCTCGGCATGGACGGTCAAACCGTCGCAGCCGGCCTCGGCGAAAGCGGCCAGATAGGGGTCGGCCGGGGCAATCATCAGATGGCAGTCGAAGAAGGCCTTGGTGCGGTTGCGGATCGCCTTGATCACCGGCGGGCCAAAGGTGATGTTGGGCACGAAATGCCCGTCCATCACATCGAGATGGATCCAGTCGGCGCCTGCCGCCGCCACCGCTTCGACCTCATCGCCGAGTTTGGAAAAATCCGACGCCAGCACCGATGGTGCAATCAGGGTCTTTCTGCTCATGGGTGCGGCCTTTCCGAGTGTCCTTCTCGTTCGGCCACCCTATCGACTGCCTAATGCGCCACAGCCGACTTGTCGAGGGTGCAGGCGCGGGCACCGCGCAGGCTGACGTGCCAGCATCCCCGATCACGTGCGGCCAATTCCCGCTTGCCCCCACAGCTACGAAGAAAAACCCGCCGAATTGCTCCGGCGGGTTTCTGGTTTCGTGTCGAGCAGTGGTTATTGCTGCTGGAGTTTCAGGATTCTGTCTGGAACCGGATCCTGTTGCTGTTCGACCTGCGGCCTGCGCCGTGGCAATACCTGCTGCAGCAGGCCGGGGTTGAGCTCCAGCGACGGTTGTCCGCGGACGGGCCGGCAGTTCGGATAGCGCCCGATCGTGCCTTCCGGGCAGCGCCGCCTGATGATCGGCTGGCATTGGCCATTGATCATCTGCGAGCCCGGTGCGCATTCCACCTCCTGTCTGGGCTTGCGGCATGCGCCGTTGATCACCTGCGTCCCACGCGGACAGACACACTCGCCACGCTTGTTGTGGACCTGGCCGCGTATGTCGCATTGCTCTTGCGTCGGCTGCTTGCGCCGGCAGGCATTGCCCCGCACCTCGGTACCCCTCGGGCAGACACAATTGCCGTTGGTGTCGTGGACCTGACCACGGATGGTGCACTGGTCAGGCTTTGGCCGGATCGGACGACAGGCGCCGTTGCGCACCTCGGTCCCTCTCGGGCAGACGCAGTCTCCATCCGCGTCGTGAACCTGACCACGGATCGTGCACTGCTCAGGCTTTGGCTGGATCGGGCGGCAGGCATTGCCCCTGATCTCGGTTCCCCTGGGGCAGACACAATCGCCATCCGCATTGTGGACCTGGCCACGGATGGTGCACTGCTCGGGCTTGTCGGTCCTGACACATCTGCCGTTCTCGAGCCCGGTTCCGCGTGGGCAGACGCAACGGCCGTCCTCGGTGCGGATCTGGCCTTCGAGCAGCACACAGCGCTTCGGCTGTTCCGGCTTCGGCACGATACCACCGCCCGGCGAGCACTGGCCGTTGCGGTAGGTGGTGCCTTCCGGGCAAACGCAGCGGCCGGCATCGTTCATGACGAAGCCTTGCGAGCATTCCTTCTTCGTCTCCTGGCCAATGGTGAAGGGATGGCAGGCATAGGCCTTGCCGCGATCGCCCTCGATGTTGGCCTGGTCGTCGGAAAGCACGTCGCCACCGCCTTGCACCCGTGTGTCGGGAGAGAGCACGCCGACGCAGTTCTGGCCGCTGACATTGCCCTGCAGATTGGCCAGGCGACCGTCGTCGGGAATGACCACGGTGACATGGTGCACCCGGCTTTCGCCGGCGCCGAGCGACAAATTGGCAATGCAGGATAGTGGCAAGATTGCCGGTTCCGGCGAACAGCCAAAGGGCGGATCGATCGACGTGATCTCAACGCCTTCCAGCCTGCCGAGACCCTCCACGCCGATCGCATCGCCAATGCGGACCGGCCCGGAGAAGGGGGTCGTTCCGTCATTGGTGATGGTGATCTCGAACGAACAGGGTTGGCCGAGCCTGCATTCACGGTCGCCGGTCTTTTCGACACGGATGGTCGAAGAACCGCCGCCCTTGGCGCAGGCCTGGCCAAAGGGATAGACGACGTCGTCGCCCGGTGCCGGCCCATAGGAGCCGCGCGCGCAGTTTTCGAACGCGCCATTGGCCGAGACCGTCACGTCGAAGTGGCGGCTGGTTCCAGGTACCATGACGGCACCGGGAATCTGGCACGACAGCGCGTTGGCCGGAACCGGTCCACACGCCCATTCCGCACCGTCAGGGGTGACGGTTTGGATCTGGACAGGCGCGCCGCCGGCAACCAGCGTGGCGGCATCGTTGACCCGCACCGGGCCGGTGGGGGCAGCGGTGCCAAGGCTGATGACGGTGATGCGGCAAGAGATGACCGCAGCGCCGGCGAGCGAGCCGTTGCACACCTTGGTGATGCGCAAGGTCGGCTTGCCGCCATTGGGATGACGGAAGCGTTCCTTTGCGCAGGCCTTGTTGTTGGTGAGATCGTTTTCACCGGGGATGGGCTTCACCGTCGCGCAATTCTCGACAGTGTCCGACTGGTAGCCGGCCGGCATGACCGCCTTGACGACGATCGGCGTCGAGCCGCCCGGAGGCAGCGAGATGCCCGCATTGTCGCAGCGGAACAGCCCGGGGCCGGTTGGTGCGCAGGTCCATGGCGGGCTCGGGCCGAAGGTCGAGGAGGCTGGCGCGCCGCCGGGATAATTGTCGATGACCGTCAGCGGTCCATTGTAGGTGGCGCTGCCGTTGTTGATGATGTCGATCACGAAGTAGCAGATGCCGTCGGCCGTGCAGACCGGGATACGGGCACGCTTCTTCAGGATCAGGTCGACCTTCTTTTCGACCGGCGGCCGGCAGTCGCGGTCACGGTCGCCACGTCGGCAGACCGGGATCGAGGCACAGCCGCGGTCGTTCGACTGGCTGCCGAACAGTGGCTTGTCGCTGGCGCCGTAATTATAGGTGGCGCAGTTGCGCAAGACGCTGCCTTGCCAGCCTCCGGCCGGCTTGAAGCCGAGCTTGAGGTCGACGGAGGCCCCCGGATTGAGCGTGGTCACCGGATGGGTGCAAATCATAGGGGTGGTGCCGGGTACGCAGACCCAGGGCGGATTGGGCCCTGAATCGAGCGTCGAGCCGGCCGGCAGCGTCACCTCGTCGAGCACGATCTTGCCGTGGTAGGCACCGGTGCCGACATTGGTGACCCTGATGGTGAAGTCGCAGCCGCCGCCCATCGTGCAACGCGTCACGTCGGCGCGTTTCTCGACCTTGAGGTCGGGCTCCTTGTCTTTGGGCGGGCACCTCTGGTCACGCGGGATGACGATGTCGATGGTCTGCGTGCAGCACAGGCCCCAGCCTTCCTTCGGACCGGCATAGGTTTCGATGCCGGTGACGATGAGGTGGATGACGTCGCCGGGCGATGCGCCGACGATCTTCCAGTTGAGCACACCGCCGCCCGCCGGCACCAGTTGCGTGTCGGGGATGATGGTGATGCCGGGCGTGGTCGTCGAAACCTGCACCCATTTGCCGCCCATCTCCGGGCCGACCGGCATGTGGTAGATGAAGGCACCGCCGCCGAGCACGCAGTCGACGGTGCCGCGCTCCACCTTGAAGCATTCCTTGCCGGGAGGTGGCGGCGGCGGGTTGCACTTGGTGACGTCGATCTTGATCGAGGTCTTCACGCCGGTCTTGAAGTCGCCGTCGTCGGGCTTGCTCGGATCCTGCGACGGGATGATGGTCCCGGTGCCCGGTCCGGCGGTCACCTTGATCATCCCCTGGTTGTCGACGATCGTCGGCGCGGGAAATGCCGCATGATCGATCTTGGCCGTGATCTTGAAGTTGATGACGCGCTCGTTGGGAGCGCCGGCGTCGTCGAGATCGGAAGTGGAGATGCGGAAGTCTGAAACAACAGCGGTATCGTTGGGACCCGCCGAGGTGCTGATCGTCGCGCCCGGCAGTGGTCCGCCGGATGAATCCGTGCCGTCGCCGGACACATTGACGTTGACGATCTCAAGGCCGTGCGGAAGCTGGTCCTTGAAGTCGACCCGGACCTTCTTCAGCCTGGCCTCAAGGCTCGGGTCGGCAAGGCCCTGCGGATCGCCGCGCAGGCCGAAGCTCAGCGAATAGACGACGTAGTCGCAGCCTCGTTGAGTGCCTTTCTTGGTGAAGAAGGGTACGACCCGGTCGGGCCTCGGAGTGATGACGCGCGAACTGTCGAGATCGAGCTTCAGCTCCGGGGTGATCGGGGCAGCGCCTTCCGCAAAGCCTTGCACCGGGGTTAGCATGGCGACCGCGATACCGGCCGCCATCAGCCAGCGCGCGCCGCGCCTGGCGTATGACAGGGGTTTCATGATCGTCTCCACGATGGTTTCTTGAGTGTTGGTTGCGAATGGGGAGAGTGCGAGATTTTTCATCTTCCCCTCCTCAACGTTCGCAGCTGACGGCTGGGGTTCGGAGCGGCAAGATCATCTTGCAGCAAGGGTAGTAGCCACCCTTGTCCTTGTCGGACTTCCTGTAGAAGCAAAGTCCAACATCCACTCTGTCGCCCGGATAGTGGCCAGTAATGTCGATCGTGTAAGGCTGGCCGGGCGCATGCGACTGGGATGACGTCACCCCGACGCCTGGCGTCCTGGACTTTGTCTCATTCGAAGGTTGGGCCTTGATCGAATCGCCGCCGAAGCCGGCATGGTCATGGAGATAGAGATCGGCCTGGAGGCCGCGAGGCGTGCAGTAATACCTGATATCCTCGACATCGATGCACGGAGGCAGATTGCCGGGCGGTGGGAAGTCCGGCGGGTAGAAGGGGGGCAGGTAGCCGCCCGGGATTTCTTCATAATAGCCGGCGCGGCCTTCACAAGGATGCCAGACGGCGACGTCGCCGACATGGCCCTCGACCTCCGGGTCTTCGAAATAGCTGTCGAAGTCGACGAACCAGGAGCCGAAGGGCGGCACATTGGCCGGCTTGACCAGCTCTTTCGGCGTGATCTGCACGCCATGAACGGCGAGCGGCCCGCCGGCGGCGAGCTGTTCGGCAAGAGCCGGATTGTCGCGAAATTTGTCGCCGGTGTTGACCAGCGTCTGCGTGCAGACCGAGGTGTCGAGATTGCCGTCGGAATCATAGCCATACTGCAGGTCGAGACCGCCGGCCGACTGCCGGTTGCCCTGCGGGAAGCCGACCGCATATTCCTGCGGCACTTCGACCCAGACCGATTCCGTTTCCGGATCGTCCGGGTTCTCTCTGAAGTAGCGGATGACCTCGCTCTTGCCGGAATCGGCGAACTGGCTGTAATCGTAGCGGTTCTCGACCGGGCCGCGCTGGGCCAGGTACATGAAGCCGGTGTTGTCGAAAGCGATGTCGGTGACGGCGTAGTCCTTGTCGGCCTTGACCGTCAGTTCCCAACGCGGGTCGCCGGCAAAGCTGCCGTCGCGGGCAATGCCCACCGACCAGATTTCAGACTTTTCACCGACCGAATAATAAAGCCGGCCGCCATGGTAGGAGACGCCCCAGACGCGGCGCTCGTCCTGCGTGTAGCCCCAGCTGTCGGGGTCTTCGCTGTCGAAGGCCGCGCCCTGTATGTCCATCACCGAACCATCGTCGGCGACTGGAGCGAGCTCATGCGCCGGGCGCCCGGCAACGCCGTGGTCGAAACTGTCGATCAGCGCGCCGGTGGCGTCGATGCGATGGACCAGGCCGGTATCGAGGTCGGAGGCGAAGAACTGGCGGTGAGTGGCGTCGAAAGTGAGATTGCCGATGCCGGGACCGCTGTTGGTGTCGATGTCGGCGAATTTGGAGACCTGGCCGGTGATGCCGTCGATCTTCCAGATGGTGCCCGGCCCGCCACCGTTTTCGGTGCCGAACTGGCCGTCCATGAAGGTGGCGCCGGCCGCGCCGCGGCGCTGCCGCTCGGGGCGGCCGTCATCGTCGGCGTCCAGGGTGACGATGCGGATGCCGTGCAGCGAGGTGGCGCCGGCATAGAGATTGGGAATGCCCGATGGAACGCCGTCGCGCACGCCGTCATCATAGGTGACGCCGAACACCTGGCCGATCTGCTCCGCCGTCACCTCGAGGGGCGGCGGGGTGTTGACCAGTTGCCCGGAGGCCGGGCCGCCCAGATGCGAGACGTCGAACACGCGCAAGGTGGCGCGCGTGGTGTCGATGAAGGTTTCGTCGACCGGATCGACGCCGGGCGGCAGGCCCCCTTTTTCGGAATCAGGAGGGTCGAAATTGGGAATGATGGTGCCGGAAAATCCGGTCACCGCCATCGAACCGGGATAGATGATCCGGGTTTCCTGCGCCTGCGCGGCGCCCAGCCACAGGCCGAGTGCCAGCGCCAGCAACCCGCCTGGATGCACAGCGCGGCGCAAGCCGCCATCAAGAGACGACACGAACGAGCCGCGGATGCGAGACATGACACTACCCCCCGTAGTCGACGGGAGAACGTCGGGTCTGGCCGCGCAAATCAGGGCAAGGCGCGGCGGTCCGGCTCGTTCTTCCCTGATCGAATTGTCTGCTTTCCTCAAAATCACGATACGCCTGCTCTTACGCAGGGTCAACGGAATCAGCGGGAAGCCCAGCGCATCGACCTCGTCCCGAAGGCGTTGGTCGCGCCGAGCTCCTGTTGTTCCCGGAGACCGCAGAGCCTCTGGGTTATTGGTCATGGGGGCTTCCTTTCCGGGCCGCACCATGCGGCACCTGGAGATCAGTCGCGGGCGGAGGTGGAAAGGTTCATGGAAGCCTTGCGCAGAATGCTTGCGCGCGATGCCGCCTGTTCTTATATACGCGCCAAGCCGTTCGGCGCCGGAATGCCGGTTTGCCGGAACGGGATTTCTTGTGAACAGGGGCTTTCGTCGGAACGCCTGTACGGGTCCTGAGAGCCTGCTTAGCGGAGAGACTAGAAAAATGGCAAAAGTAATCGGTATCGATCTCGGCACCACCAACTCCTGCATCGCCATCATGGATGGCAAGGAGCCGAAGGTAATCGAGAATGCGGAAGGCGCGCGCACGACGCCTTCCATCGTCGCCATCTCGGGCGACGACGAACGTCTGGTCGGCCAGCCGGCCAAGCGCCAGGCGGTCACCAATCCTGAAAACACCATCTTCGCGGTCAAGCGCCTGATCGGCCGCCGCTATGACGATCCGGTGACGGAGAAGGACAAGAAGCTTGTCCCCTACAAGATCGTCAAGGGCGACAATGGCGATGCCTGGGTCGAGGCCGGCGGCAGGAAGCAGTCGCCCTCGCAGATTTCGGCCATGATCCTGCAGAAGATGAAGGAGACGGCGGAAGCCTATCTCGGCGAAAAGGTCGAGAAGGCGGTCATCACCGTTCCAGCCTATTTCAACGACGCCCAGCGCCAGGCGACCAAGGACGCCGGCAAGATCGCCGGCCTCGAAGTGCTGCGCATCATCAACGAGCCGACCGCGGCAGCGCTTGCCTATGGCCTCGACAAGAAGGAAGGCAAGACCATTGCCGTCTATGACCTTGGCGGCGGCACGTTCGATATTTCGGTGCTCGAAATCGGCGACGGCGTGTTCGAGGTCAAGTCGACCAATGGCGACACCTTCCTCGGCGGCGAGGATTTCGACATGCGCCTGGTCGAATACCTGGCGGCCGAGTTCAAGAAGGAACAGGGTATCGACCTGAAGAACGACAAGCTTGCCCTGCAGCGCCTCAAGGAGGCGGCTGAAAAGGCCAAGATCGAGCTGTCGTCGACCACCCAGACCGAGATCAACCTGCCCTTCATCACCGCCGACGCGACCGGGCCGAAGCACCTGACGCTGAAGCTGACGCGCGCCAAGTTCGAGCAGCTGGTCGACGACCTGGTCCAGCGCACGATTGCCCCTTGCAAGGCGGCGCTCAAGGATGCCGGCCTGAAGGCCGGCGAGATCGACGAAGTCGTCCTGGTCGGCGGCATGACCCGCATGCCCAAGATCCAGGAGATCGTGAAGCAGTTCTTCGGCAAGGAGCCGCACAAGGGCGTCAATCCGGATGAAGTCGTTGCTCTCGGCGCCGCCATCCAGGCCGGCGTGCTGCAGGGCGACGTCAAGGACGTGCTGTTGCTCGACGTGACGCCGCTGTCGCTCGGCATCGAGACGCTGGGTGGCGTGTTCACCCGCCTGATCGAGCGCAACACGACGATCCCGACCAAGAAGAGCCAGGTGTTCTCGACGGCCGAGGACTCACAGTCGGCCGTGACCATCCGGGTCTTCCAGGGTGAGCGTGAAATGGCCGCCGACAACAAGGCGCTCGGCCAGTTCGACCTGGTCGGCATTCCGCCGGCGCCGCGCGGCGTGCCGCAGATCGAGGTCACCTTCGATATCGACGCCAACGGCATCGTCAACGTTTCGGCCAAGGACAAGGGCACCGGCAAGGAGCACCAGATCCGCATCCAGGCATCGGGCGGTCTTTCGGACGCCGACATCGAGAAGATGGTCAAGGACGCCGAGGCCAATGCCGAGACCGACAAGAAGCGGCGTGCGCTGGTCGAGGCCCGCAACCAGGCCGAAGCGCTGCTGCATTCCTCGGAGAAGTCGCTGAAGGAATATGGCGACAAGGTTTCGGAAGGCGAGCGCACGGCGATCTCCGACGCGATCGCGGCGCTTAAGACCGCGACCGAAGGCGACGACCCGGCCGACATCGAAGCCAAGAGCCAGGCGCTTGCCGAGGCTTCGATGAAGCTTGGCCAGGCCATGTACGAGGCTTCGCAGAAGGAAGCGGCGGAAGCCGACGCCAAGGCGGACGCCGCCAAGGACAGTGACGTTGTGGACGCCGATTTCGAGGAAATCGACGAGGACGACGACAAGAAGAAGTCGGCCTGAACCGTTTGACGGCAAGATAAAGCGAAAAGCCCGGCGAAGGCCGGGCTTTTTTGCAACCCCTTGCAGAAAAACAGCGGGCCTTGCTGAAAAAATGCAGGCAAGGCCGCGTCGACACTGGCATCGCCCTTCCATCGCACCTAAATCGAAGCGTCAGTGCCGGCAAGAGACGCAACAATGCTTCAAGACGTTGAGCATCCGGACAGCGGGAAAAAATGAAAGCTGATTTCTATGAGACGCTGGGCGTCCAAAAAGGCGCCGACGAGAAGGAGCTCAAGAGCGCTTTTCGCAAGCTCGCGATGCAGTTCCATCCCGACCGCAACCCCGGCGATCATTCCTGCGAGCACAAGTTCAAGGAAATCAACGAAGCCTACGAGACGCTGAAAGACCCGCAGAAGCGCGCGGCCTATGACCGCTTCGGTCACGCGGCCTTCGAACAGGGCGGCATGAATGGCGGCGCGCAAGGTTTCGGCGCCGGCGGTTTCGCCGACATCTTCGAGGATATTTTCGGCGACATGATGGGCGGGCGCCAGCGCCGCTCGTCGGGCGGCCGCGAGCGCGGCGCCGACCTGCGTTATAACATGGAAATCACCCTGGAAGAGGCTTTTGCCGGCAAGACCGCGCAGATCCGGGTGCCGGCGTCGATCTCCTGCTCTGAATGTTCGGGCAGCGGCGCCAAGCCCGGCACCCAGCCTGTCACCTGCTCGATGTGCAACGGCCACGGCAAGGTGCGCGCCACGCAAGGGTTCTTTTCGATCGAGCGGACCTGCCCGCAATGCCAGGGGCGCGGCCAGACGATCAAGGATCCGTGCCCGAAATGCGCCGGCCAGGGCCGCGTCACCGAGGAGCGTTCGCTGTCGGTCAACATCCCGGCCGGCATCGAGGACGGCACCCGCATCCGTCTTGCCAATGAGGGCGAAGCCGGCCTGCGCGGCGGGCCATCGGGCGATCTCTATATTTTCCTGGCGGTCAAACCGCACGAGTTCTTCCAACGCGACGGCGCCGACCTGTATTGCAAGGTGCCGATCTCGATGACCACAGCCGCCCTTGGCGGCTCCTTCGAGGTGACGACGCTGGACGGGACGCAGACCAAGGTCAAGGTGACCGAAGGCACGCAGAACGGGCGCCAGTTCCGCCTCAAGGGCAAGGGCATGCCTGTGCTGCGCCAGCCCAATATCGGCGACCTCTACATCCAGACCGCGGTCGAGACGCCGCAGAACCTCACCCGCCGCCAGCGCGAACTGCTGGAGGAGTTCGAACAGCTCTCCTCGCAGGACAATTCGCCACAATCGAGCGGCTTTTTCGCCCGCATGAAGGATTTCTTCGAGTCGTTCGGCGAACGTTGATGTACTTTGGCCCGCCTAAGCCGATTTGCAACGCGTAAATCCTTGAATCTCGTCACCCCTTGAGACGCGACGAAAATTATCTTATCCACGACATGCGTCCGGCCGCGCCTTGCCTAGCACCGCTCAGGTGCTAAGTAACTTGCGGGGAGCGCTGAGGAGAGCTTGCATGACACGTGGCCCTGGACTGCGGAAGGCGCTTGTCGAAAAGTTCGACGACGAACTCAAATTCTTCAAGGGCTGGATCGACAAGCCGAAGGCGGTTGGTTCGATCGTGCCGACCAGTTCGGTCACCGCGCGCAAGATGGCGTCGATCGTCAATCCTAAATCCGGCCTGCCGGTGCTCGAGGTCGGTCCCGGTACCGGCGTCATCACCCGCGCCATCCTGGCCCAGGGCGTGCGGCCCGAGAACCTCTACGCGGTCGAGTATTCCACGGATTTCGTCCGTCACCTGCGGCGACTCTATCCCGGCGTCAACGTCATCGAGGGCGACGCCTTCAACCTCAACGCCACGCTTGGCGACAAGAGCGGGATGATCTTCGATTCCGTCGTTTCCGGCGTGCCGCTGCTCAACTTCCCGGTCGCCCAGCGCATTGCCTATATCGAAAGCCTGCTCGACCGCATCCCGGCCGGACGGCCGATCGTGCAGCTGACCTACGGCCCGATGTCGCCGATCCCGGCCGGCCGTGGCAATTATACGGTCAAGCATTTCGATTTCATCCTCCGCAACATCCCGCCGACCCAGCTGTGGATCTACCGCCGCGAAGCGCATTAATTTCTCGGCGCAGGGTTGTTCGCGGATCGCCAGTGCTCACCGCATACCTTGGCGATGGCGGGAACGTCCCTCGCTTCGTCATCCACGGGCGGAGCAAGGAGCGCAGCGACGCAGCGCAGACCCGAGGATCCATGCCGCGACTTCCGAGCGCCGCTACGGCGCAGAATTCTGTTCCGCTGCACTCCTGGATAGCTGTCACGGAATGGATTCCAGGGTCTCCACGACGGAGCTTCGCTCCTGCTTCGCCCAAGGATGACGAAGTTGGCGTTGATTTGCTCGATCCTTGGCTGTACCTGTCCGGGAACAAGGGTGGCCAATGGCAGTGATCCCGAAAATCCTCGTCTTCGCCGGCTCGGTTCGCAGCGGCGCCTATAGCGGCAGGACCGCCGACGTGGCGCAGAAGGAACTCGCCATGCAGGGCGCCGAGGTGACCCGCATCTCGCTTGCCGACTACCCCCTGCCGATCATGGACGAGGATTTGGAAAAGGAAAAAGGCGTTCCTGAAAACGCCCAGAAACTTGGCCGTCTGGTGATCGCCCATGACGGGCTGCTGATCGCCACGCCCGAATATAATGGCTCCATTCCGCCGCTGCTCAAGAACACGATCGACTGGGTGAGCCGGGTGCGCAGGGATGGCGGCCGGCCGGTGAGGCCGCTGGCCGGCAAGGTCGCCGGCCTCTGTTCGTCCTCCAGCGGGCACTTTGCCGGCATCCGCTGCATCAACCATCTGCGCGCGGTGCTGGTGCGCTGCCAGATGGAGGTGGTGACGCCGGAATGCTCGGTGCCCGACGGCGGCGGCGCCTTCGACGAGGATGGAAACTTCCGTGACGAAAGACTGCACAAATCGATGGAGCACCTATGCCGCACCCTGATCGAAACCTCGCGCATGCTGTCCACCCGGATCGAGGCGTGATCGCAACGACGATGCAGGCACAATCCATACAGGCACGATCCATGCAGGAAAGACTGATAGTCGGCCTCGATGTCCCGACCGTGAGGGAGGCCGAGCAGGCGGTGCGCGAACTCGACAGCGTCGTCTCCTTCTACAAGATCGGCTACCAGCTTGCCTTCGCCGGCGGGCTCGATTTCGCCAGGGAACTGGCCAGCGGCGGCACCAAGGTTTTCCTCGACATGAAGCTGCTCGACATCGACCACACGGTGGCCAAGGGCGTCGAGAACATCGTCAAGATGGGCATGACCATGCTGACCATCCACGCCTACCCGAAGGCTATGCAGGCCGCCGTAGAGGCGGCCAGAGGCAGCGATCTTTGCCTGCTTGCGGTCAGCGTGCTGACCTCGATGGACGAGCAGGACATGATCGACGTCGGCTATGAGTACGACCCGCATACGCTGGTGCTGCGGCGCTCGGAACAGGCGCTGCATGCCGGCATGGGGGGCATCGTCTGCTCGGCCGCGGAAGCCGAAGCGGTGCGCCGCATCGTCGGCCCCGACATGGCGGTGGTGACGCCCGGCATCCGGCCGGCGGGCAGCGATCATGGCGACCAGAAGCGCGTGGTGACGCCGGGCCAGGCGATCCGCAACGGCGCCAGCCACCTCGTCGTCGGCAGGCCTATCATTGCTGCGGCCAACAAACGGGAAGCGGCCGAAGCCATCCTCGACGAGATGCGCTCGGCCTGAGATTTCCAAGAACAAGTTCGGAGACCAAGAAAATGCCCAAGGGATACTGGATCGCCCGTGTCGATGTGCGCGACGCGGAAGGCTACAAGGACTACGTCGCCGCCGCCAAGCCTGCCTTCGAGCGCTTCGGCGCGAAGTTTCTGGCGCGCGGCGGAGAGCATGAAAAGGCCGAAGGCCCCGGCCGGGCACGCAATGTCATCATAGAGTTCGAATCGCTCGCCGCCGCGCATGATTGCTACCATTCGCCGGAATACCAGCGCGCCGTCGCCATCCGTCAGAAGGTCGCCGACGGCGAGATCGTTCTGGTCGAGGGCGCCTAAAATCCGCCTCGAGCAGTTTTGACGAATCGCGGGTGTGACGGACGGCATACCTTGGCGATTGCCGCAAACGCCCAGCGCCTTCGTCATCCACGGGCAAGCAAGGAGCGTAGCGACGCAGCGCAGACCCGAGGATCCATGCCGCGACTTCAAAGCGTTGCAGCGGTGTAGAATTCTGCTCCGCTGCATTCTTCGGCCAAGGTCGCGGCATGGATCCCAGAGTCTCCGCGACGGAGCTTCGCTCCTGCTTCGCCCTAGGATGACGAAGTTGGGAGGCTTCGGCCAATCTCGAACGCTTAGGATGGTCCACCAACGAACGATGAAATCTCGGCCGTCGATAGGCATCCTGTCAAATCCCTGCTGCAGCGCTAGTAGCAGGACTTCAGACGAAATCCTGCAGGTTTACGTCCGCAGTTTGGCGCCGCTAAGCAGGGCTCCGACATCAGGTACATGGCCGGGGCGGCCCATCGCGCAATCAACGTCCGAGTCCGAATAGCCGCATCCAGTCTTGCGATGCGGGGCGAACTGTAGGTTGACATGCAGGTATTTACCTGCATATTATGCCTTACAACAGAGTGAGGCAGATGGACGCCGACAAGGTTTTCAAAGCGCTGGGCGACCCGACACGCAGAAGGCTGCTTGACCTTCTGTGCGAGCAGAACGGGCAGACGCTCGGTCAGCTTTGCGAAAACCTGGACATGGCCAGGCAATCCGCCACCCAGCACCTCGATCTGCTGGAGGCGGCCAATCTGGTGAGCACGGTCAAGCGCGGCCGCGAAAAGCTGCATTTCATCAATCCCGTGCCCTTGCACGAAGTCTACGAGCGCTGGGTACGGAAATTCGAACGGCAGCGGCTCAGCCTGCTGCACGACCTGAAGCAAGAACTCGAAGGAGAAGACCAATGACCAGGGAAACGACCAGCTTTGTCTACGTGACCTATATCCGCTCGACGCCGCAGAAGGTGTTCGAGGCCATAATCAAGCCCGATGTCGCAAAGCGCTACTGGGGTCACGAGAACGTCTCCGAATGGACGCCGGGCTCGAAATGGGAGCATATCCGCGCCAATGACGAACGGACCGTCGAACTCGTCGGCAATGTCGTCGAGGTTTCGCCGCCGACCCGCCTCGTCATCACCTGGGCGAACGCTTCGCAGGCCGACGATCCGTCAAAAACGAGCCGGGTGACGTTCGCCATCGAGGAATACGACACCATGGTGCGGCTGACCGTCAGCCATGACGAACTCGAAGCCGGCAGCGGCATGGCGAAAGGCGTCAGCCAGGGCTGGCCGGCGGTGCTGTCGAGCATGAAATCCTTCCTCGAAACCGGCAGCGGCATCGACATTTTCGCCAAGCCGAAATCAGCCCTGATCGCCGCGGGAGAATAACGATGACCAAACGCTATACCGGCGGCTGCGCATGCGGCGCGATCCGTTACGAAACCAATGACGAGCCGATCTTCCAGAACCACTGCCAGTGCAGCGATTGCCAGAAGCGCTCAGGCACCGGCCACGGATCCTACCTGACCTTCGGCCAGCGCACCGATATGGCAATTACCGGGGAGGTGAGCACCTGGCGCGTGGCGGGCGCCAGCGGCAATGAAAAAATCCACACCTTCTGTCCAACCTGCGGAACGCCGGTCTTTTTGATATCCGTCGCCATGCCGGAATTCATAGCGGTCCACGCGGCCAGCCTCGACGATCCGGAACAGTTCAGCCCGCAGATGGTGACCTACACGAGCCACGGCCATGCCTGGGACAAGATGGATCCGTCCTTGCAGGCGGCCGAGCGAATGCCTGGCGGGTAGCGTCTGCTGGTTAGCCCGCCGACACAAGGCGCACAGCTATCGGTCGACACCGGTCAGCCGGCTGGCCGCAGTTTCGGCCATGGCGCCGGCCAGATCGAGGCCCCATTGCTGGCGGCAATAGGCGCGAAAATCGAAGCAGGGCAGGCCGGGGCAAACCTCGAACTCGATGAGGTGGACGGTGTCGTCGGCCTCGACCCTGAGATCGATGGAAAACACATCGCGCAGGCCGAGCCCGCTCATCAGCTGCCCGGCGATCGCACGTATCGTGGCGTCGGCGGCCGGCTGGCTGTCGGCAACCGCAACGAGCTCCGGTTCGGCGTAATGTCCCTCCGCCTTCGCTGCCTCGCCGGTGTCGCCGTAGAGCGCCAGGCTGTCCGCCATGGTCTGGAAATCGGCGCCTGAATCGACAAAAGCCACGCCAAGCGCTTCGACCCCGGCGCCTGGCACCAGGCCGAGGAAACTGGCGCGCACGTTGCGGCCGGCGACATAGGGCTGGACGACGACATCGTCGCGATAGGCCGAAAAGACGCGCCGGCTGAGTTCCAAAGCGTGGGCGAGATCGCAACAGCGCGAATCCGGCCAGATGCCGATCTTGGCGCCGAGCCGGTTGGGCTTGACGAACCAGCCGGCGGGCGAGGCCGGCGGCTCGACCAGCCATTGGCCGTCGCGCGCAAGCCCGGCCTGCGGCACCGGCAGGCCGAGTGCGCCGAGCACGGCGCCGGAGCGGAACTTGTCCTGGCAGAGCGCGAACAGCGCATCATCTGCGCCGATCGTCTTGAAACCGCCCAATCGCGCCAGAGCGGGCGCCGCGCCGCCGCGAAAATAGGCGATGCCGTCGGTCAGCGTCCAGACCAGCGTTGTGCTGGGATGCTCGCCGGCGAGCACGCCGGTGGCCTCGTCCAGCGCCACCGGCGTGAACGACAGGCCGCGTGCCTGGCAGGCACGGCCAAGCACGTCGAATTCGGGGGCGAGGTCGGTCGACTGCGCCAGATAGGACGCGATTTCGCCGGCGCGCTGCGGTGCATGACCGTCGGCGACCAGACGGTCCAGGCAGGCCTTTTCCGGCTCATGGACGAGGATCAGTTTCGGCTTGCGGCTGGGCATGAGATGACGATCCCCGGCAGTAGGATTGCCTACCATCGCATGGTCAAGGCGTCAGGCTCTCGTGAAACCGACATGGCGCGGGCGGTTGCGTGACAACGCACCGTCCAACCGCAGAATCCAGTTCGCTCAGGCGATCAGCACGCGCGGCTCGAAGCGGCCGTTGACGGGAATGTCGAGCAGAAAGGTCATGCCGCCCTGCAGATCCAGCAGACGCTGCTTCTCATCCTTGCCCGACCAGGCGGAGGTGACCGCCAGCCGGTCGGCCTTGGCGCCGACAAAGGCCGGGCAGGACGGTTGCGTCACCGGCATGGCGACCGTGCGGACGAGCTTGCCGTCGGGTCCGTAGGCTTCGATGACGCTGCCGCCCCAGACGGCGTTCCACAGGATGCCGTCGCGGTCGAGCACGGATCCGTCAATATAGCCCTTGGCCGAGCGGTGATCGACGAACAGCTTTGGCTCACCGGCAGGCAGGCCGGTCGCCGGGTCGCAGGCGACGCGCATCAGCAGCCCGGTCGAGGTGTCGGTGTAGTAGGCGATTGCGCCATCCTCGGTAAAACAGATCGAATTGGAGACGGTGATGTCCGAAAACAGCCGGCGCAGTTCGCCTCTGAAAAACCAGTAGATCGAACCCGCACCCTTTTCCTCGCCCTTGCCCATGGTGCCCATCCACAAGGCGCCGCAGGGGTGGACCCGGGAATCGTTGGAGCGCGTAACCGGATTGCCGGCCTCGACAGGCGTGTGCAGCGTCAGTTTGCCGGTCGCGACGTCGCGCACATAAAGGCCGGTCTCGGCGGCGATAAGCTGGCGCTTGTCGTCGATGACGGCGATGGCGCTCGCCATCTGGCCAAGCTCATGGACGGTGGTCGCGCCGCCGGACAGCCGCTTTTCCAGGAGCTGGCTGTTGACGATGTCGAACCAATACAGCGTATCGGTGGCGGGATCGTAGCTCGGCCCTTCGCCGAGCTGGCAGACGTGGTCGGAAAAAACCGAAACGATCGCTTCGCTCATCCTGCTTCTCCGAACGCCGCATCCCAGGCTGTCACCGCCGCCTCGGCCCGCGCGGCCACCTCGTCGACGCTCATGCCCGGCTTGAACAGGCTGGATCCCAGTCCAAAGGCGGTAACGCCGGCCGCCTTGTAGCCGGCAAAATCTTTTTCGGAGACGCCGCCGACGGCACCGACCAGCGTCTGCGCCGGCAACACAGCGCGCATCGCTGAAATGCCGCCGGCACCCAGCACGCTCGCCGGGAAAAATTTCAGGGCTGAGGCGCCGAGCTTGATCGCCAGCAAGGCTTCGGTCGGCGTGAACACGCCGGGCATCGTCACCATGCCGTAATGCATGGCGCGCGCCATGACCTCGGCATCGATGTTGGGACTGACCAGCAGCCGCCCTCCGGCCTGGTGCAAGCCATCGACATCGGCCGGCGTCAGCACCGTGCCGGCACCGACCAGTGCCGTTTTCGGCAGCACTTGGACGATGCGGGCGATCGACGAGAACGGTTGCGGTGAGTTCAGCGGCACTTCGATCGCCTCGATGCCGGCGTCGAACAGCGCCTGGCCCATGGCCATCGCCTCGGTGGGCTTGAGCCCGCGAAGGATGGCGACCAGCCCGCGCTTGAGTTTTGGAAACGGTGCGGTCTGGCTCATCGGGCTGCTCCAATTCTGGCGATCATGCCGTTCTCACGCGCCGCCTCGACGAGACCGGCACGCACCGCCTCATCAGCATCGACGGTCCGGACCTTAAGCCCGGCAGAACCAAGTGCGGCCCGGTAGAGCGCGGCGAGCGCGCCGGACGCAATCAGCACCACGGGTTCCGTGCCAGCGCCATGCCGGCGGCTGGCGGAGGCGATCTCGCCGCCGATCAGAAGGCCGGACAGGCAGGCGGCGGCATCGTCGGCTTGCAAATCCTGCAGCAGGCCGGCGGCGCGAATGGAAAACAGCCGCGAGGTGACATCGCCGCCATCAGCCAATGCGGTTTCGCACCAGCGGCGGAAGAACGGATTGTCCGATGTAACGGGTTTCGGATGTTCGCCGAGCGAATGGCGCAGGATCGAATGCGCGGCAAGCACGGAAAACAGCTCGCCGGTCGGCCAGGTGCCGAAGCCGGCAACCGCGCCATCCTCTATCAGCACCCATTTCGAATGGGTGCCGGGCATGCAGACCAGCTGGCGCCCCCTGGCCGGCAGGCCGGCGCCGGCGAGCTGGGTTTCCTCGCCGCGCATGACGTCGGGCGCATCGGCCAGCCGCTGGGCAAGACCCGGAACGATGCGGATGTCGCGGCTCTGGCCGGGCACGCTGGCGGCACCAGCAAGAATGGCGCTAAGCGGCGCCGGCACGGTGACATAGGGCGCTTCCAGCCAGCCCTGGCGGGATCCGGCCATGCCGCAGATGATGACGGGCAGCGCCGCTGGTGCTCCCATCGCCGCCAGATGCCCTTCGAGGATGGTCGAAAAGCCCTTCTGCTGCGCCGTGATCAGGCCATCGTCGCCACGGCGTTCGGCAAGCACCTTGCCTTGCCCATCGATCAGCCAGACCCGCATGCGGGTCGTGCCCCAGTCGACGGCGGCGACCGCCGGTGCGTTGCCGGCTGGGCTCACAGGAAACCTCCATCGACGATCAGCATCTGCGCTGTCAGCATGCGCGAGGCGTCCGAAGCGAGGAACAGCACGGTGCCGACGATGTCGTCCGGCTGCATCACCTGCTTGATGCACTGCTTGGCGACATGGGCGGCAAGCCCCTGTTCGGTCACCCAGAGCTCCTTCTGCCGCTCGGTGATCACCCAGCCAGGCGCAATGGCGTTGACGCGGATGCCGTCGACACCGAGCTTGCCGGCCAGCCCCTTGGTCAGACCCAGGATGCCGGCCTTGGCGGCCGTGTAGGACGGCATGTCGGGGTGGTTGATCAGATAGGATGTCGAGGTGAAGTTGATGATCGAGCCGCCGCCGGCCCGCTTCATGCCCGGCGCCACCGCCTGCGCAGTGAAGAAATGCGGCCGCAGATTGATCGCCTGGTTGTTGTCCCAGAACTCGACCGTCACATCCTCGACGGCGTGGCGTTCATCCCAGGCCGCATTGTTGACCAGCACGGTGACATCGCCATGCGCCTCGGCCGCCTTCGCGGCGGACGCACGCAGAGCCTCGACGTCGCGCAAATCGGTCTTGAGATAGAGCGGCCGGCGGCCGAATTCTTTCTCGATGCGATCGGCAAGGGCCGTGCTCGGACCGTCGGCGATGTCGATGAAGGCGACATTGGCGCCCTGGCGCACAAACCCCTCGGTCAGTGCAGCACCTATTCCGGAGCCGCCGCCGGTGATCAGCACCGAGGCTCCTTCGAGGTCGGCAAAATGCGCCGATGGCATCATCGTTCCTGTCTCCCAGCGTGATCGGCGCGCATCCTAGCCACGCAAGGCGCGCGGGCAAGGGCGAACCGCCGGATTTCAGGGCTTATGTCAGACAAAACGACAATACGCCGCGCTGGACACCCGAGGTGAAGTCACCAGGATCGCAAACCGCTTCGAGATCGCCGGTCAGATCGCCTTGGCGCGCAGGGCCCCGCGGAAGGAATCACGGAGATAGCCGAGCGTGGCGTCGGCATCGACGGGCTTGCCGAACAGATAGCCTTGCCCGCCGGCACAGCCGAACTGGACGAGGCGGTCGGCCTGCGCTTCCTGCTCGATGCCTTCGGCGACGACGTCCATGCCAAGCCCCTCGCACATTGCGAGAATGGCGCGGATGATGTGTTCCGACGGCCTGTCGTCGAGAATGGAGGAGACGAAGGCGCGGTCGATCTTGAGCTTGTCGAAATGGAATTCGCGCAAGCGGCCGAGCGATGACTGGCCGGTGCCGAAATCGTCGAGCGAGACGCGGATGCCGACGCGGCGCAGATCCTCGACGATCTGCGCAGCCGAGGCCGGGTCGTTCATCAGGCCAGTCTCGGTGATCTCGATCTCCAGCCGCCGCGGATCGAAGCCGGTGCGATCGAGGATCGCCAGTATGTGCAGGCCAGTGTTCTGGTCGACGAGCTGCGAGGGCGACAGGTTGAAGGACAGGAACAGATCCTTCGGCCAGCTTCTGGCGGCCTCGGTCGCCTTGCGCAGCACCAGCTGCGACAACGGGCCGATGATGCCACGCTCCTCGGCGATGGGAATGAAGACGGTCGGCGGCACGGAACCCAGGTCGCGATCTGTCCAGCGCGCCAGCGTCTCGAAGCCGATGGTGCGGCGCGTGTTGAGGTCGACGATGGGCTGGAAATGCGGCTCCACCTCGCCGGCCGAGACAGCACGGCGCAGCGCCTGTTCGATGCGGGTGACGCGCTTGGCCGCTTCTTCCATCTCACGGGTGTAGACGACGACGCGGCCACGGCCGGAACGCTTGGCATGGTAGAGCGCCGTCTCGGCCTTGTTGATGAGGATTTCCGTGGTCTCGTCGCCCGAATAGAACAGCGAGCAGCCGACCGAGGCCGAAAGCCTGGCGGTGCGTTCGCCGACATCATAGGGCGCCGACAGGATCTCGATCAGCATGCGGGACTTTTCGGCCGCTGCATCCTCGCTGAACACCAGGGGATAGAGAAAGGCGAATTCGTCGGCACCGATGCGGCAGACCGTGGAATGGCCGTCCATCGA
Source organism: Mesorhizobium sp. M0618 (assembly GCF_040320765.1). Lineage (NCBI taxonomy): Bacteria > Pseudomonadati > Pseudomonadota > Alphaproteobacteria > Hyphomicrobiales > Phyllobacteriaceae > Mesorhizobium > Mesorhizobium sp. M0618. The sequence continues at coordinate 422,153 of NZ_JAMYQH010000001.1, forward strand.
GGCGCGCAGCCGCATCGCGACCTGGATCAGGATGTCGTCGCCGGCCTTGTGGCCGAACAGATCGTTGATCGGCTTGAAGCCGTCGAGGTCGAGAATGCCGACGGTAAAGGGCGCGGGATCCTCGGCACGGTCGGCGATCAGGCGATCGACCTTGTCGAAGAAGCGGCGATGGTTGCCAAGCCCGGTCAACGGATCGGTGAATGCCAGATCCGTGCTCTCCCTGTTTGCCTGACCGGTGCCAAACGAAGTTTGCATCGGTGTCCCTGTTTTGTGACGTCGGAATTTATTTTCAGACTGGCAGCAAACCCTTTAGGAAACGTATCGCGAAATCGATATTTCACAGACAAGCGCGACCTTTCCGAAGGGTCGATGAAAGCAACGCATTCGGGTGTCGGATGCCAAACCCAGGAATGTCGCGATTGGCAGACGGGCAGTGAGCCTGTACAGGCAAGACAGTCGTCCATCCGAGCCGCCGGAGACCCGCAATGAAGCTGAAAATCGCCGTCCAGATGGACCACATCTCCACCGTGTCGATCGCCGGCGACACCTCGTTCGCGCTGTCGCTGGAAGCGCAGCGGCGCGGCCATGAGCTGTTCCACTACACGCCGGATCGGCTGTCGCTGCGCGACGGCAAGGTGTTTGCCCGCATCGAGAAAATGCAGGTGCGCGACGAGAAGGGCAGCCACTATTCGCTGGGCGAGAAGGTGCGCACCGATCTGTCGGAGATGGATGTCGTGCTGCTGCGCCAGGATCCACCCTTCGACATGAACTACATCACCACCACGCACATTCTCGAACGCATCCATCCCGGGACGCTCGTGGTCAACGACCCGGCTTGGGTGCGCAACAGCCCCGAAAAGATCTTCGTCACCGAATTTGCCGACCTGATGCCGGACACGCTGATCACCAAGGATCCACTCGAAGTTGCCGCCTTCCGCAAGGAATTCGGCGACATCATCATCAAGCCGCTGTACGGCAATGGCGGCGCCGGTATCTTCCACATGCTGGAGGCCGACCGGAACCTTGCCTCGCTGCTGGAAATGTTCGGCCAGATGTTCCGCGAACCCTATATCGTGCAGCGCTATCTCAAGGACGTGCGCAAGGGCGACAAGCGCATCATCCTGATCGACGGCGAGCCGGTCGGCGCCATCAACCGGGTGCCGGCCGAGCATGATTCCCGCTCCAACATGCATGTCGGCGGCCGCGCCGAAAAGACCGAACTGACGGCGCGCGAACGCGAGATCTGCGCCCGCATCGGTCCATCACTGAAGGAGCGCGGCTTCATCCTGGTCGGCATCGACGTCATCGGCGACTACATGACCGAGATCAACGTGACCTCGCCGACCGGCGTGCGCGAGGTCAAGCGCTTCGGCGGCGCCGACATCGCCAGCCTGTTCTGGGACGCGGTCGAGGGCAAGCGCGGGTAAGCCGTTTTCATTTTGTCTTAACCATGTTCCGGTTTCTGCAACCGGCCACAACCCAGCCGCGACCGGCGCGGCTGCATATTCTTGTAATGTTCCTCATTTGATCAGGCGATTGTATAAGCCCGCTGCGGATCGACACCGGCGATGGGCTTCCCTCCCCGCCACTGACCTTGCTGTTTCCACTTGGTTGCGCGACGGCTAATATGTGCGTGTAATTCGAAGCCTGAAGGCCCGCGCCATGAAAATCAATGTCGTCTACGCGCATCCACTAGCCGACAGTTACCAGGCGGCGCTCCACAAACGGGTCGTTCAGACCCTCAAAGCCAGGGGTGACGAGGTCGTTGATTTCGATCTCCATCAGATGAAGTTCGATCCTGTGATGCATGCCGAAGAAAGACATGGCCACTTTGACCCTGCCCAGGCACCCAGCGACTTGCAGGTTTACATCGACGCGTTGAGATGGGCGGAGGCATGCGTTTTCTGCTTTCCGACATGGTGGTCAGGCATGCCCGCAATCTTGAAGGGTTATTTTGATCGAGTTTGGCGACCGGGGGTGGCTTACGAGTTGCCGGCAGACGGTGGCGTGATCAAGCCGGCGCTATTGAACATCCGGCGGATGGGCGTTGTTACCACATGCGGGTCGCCGTGGTGGTATACTGAACTGTACATGCAAAACCCGGGAAGGAAGGTGCTGCTGCGCGGTCTCAAGACTATGTGCGGCCGCAACGTGAGGCACCTCTACCTGACGAGATATTCCGTCGAAAACATCTCTGATGACCAGAGGGAAATGTTCGCCCGCAAGGTGGAGCGCCTGTTCGACAAATTCTAGCCATCTATGCTCGGGTATGTCATCTTTGATGCCAGCGAGCCTTTGACGGAGCGGGCGCTCAAGCTTCCGATCAAAGCCTAGCTTATGGACGGCGCTCCTTGCCGGCAGAATTCCTCACCGTGGTGAAGCTATATGTTCTCGTAATGTTCTTGCTTAACTCCGAAATCTGTGGTTGTCTTCTTTGACTTCGCTCACACCCTGATCGCCAGGGCATGGGCGAACTACTGTCCGGGGGTACAAAAAATGGTGGCGCGGGTTCGCACGGTCGCTTTCCAGGGCATCGAGGCCGTGCCGGTCGACGTGCAGGTGATGATCGCGCCCGGCAAGGTCAACATGCACATCGTCGGCCTGGGCGACAAGGCGGTGGCCGAAAGCCGCGAGCGGGTGCAGGCCGCACTGCATGCTTCCGGCCTGTCGATGCCGTCGAAGAAGGTGACTGTCAATCTGGCGCCGGCCGACCTGCCGAAGGAAGGCAGCCACTACGACCTGCCGATCGCACTCGGCCTAATGGCCGCGCTGGGCGCCATTCCGGGCGACATGCTGGCCGGCTATGTCGTGCTTGGAGAATTGTCACTCGACGGCACGATTGCCGCGGTCGCCGGCTCCTTGCCGGCGGCGATCGCCGCCAATGCCGAGGGCAAGGGCCTGATCTGCCCGTTCGCATGCGGGCCGGAAGCGGCCTGGGCTGGAAAGGATATCGACATTCTGGCACCGCGCAGCCTGATTGCCATCGCCAATCATTTTCGTGGCACGCAGGTGCTGTCGCGCCCCGAGGCCGGTATGCACGCCGCGGCGCTGGATCTGCCTGACCTCGCCGACATCAAGGGCCAGGAGACCGCCAAGCGGGCGCTGGAGGTGGCGGCGGCCGGCGGTCATAATCTGCTTATGATCGGACCGCCTGGATCCGGCAAATCGATGCTGGCGCAGCGGCTGCCGTCGATCCTGCCGCCGCTGGCGCCGAAGGAATTGCTCGAAGTCTCGATGATCGCCTCGGTGGCGGGAGAGCTCGGCGAAGGCAAGCTGACCGACCGGCGGCCGTTCCGCGCCCCGCATCATTCGGCCTCGATGGCGGCGATGGTCGGCGGCGGCATCCGCGCACGGCCGGGTGAGGTGTCGCTTGCCCACCACGGCGTGCTGTTCCTCGACGAGTTTCCCGAGTTCACGCCGCAGACGCTCGATGCGCTGCGCCAGCCGCTGGAGACCGGCGACTGCATGATCGCGCGGGCCAACCATCGCGTCACCTATCCGGCGCGTATCCAGCTGGTGGCGGCGATGAACCCGTGCCGTTGCGGCATGGCCGGCGAGCCGGGCTATCGCTGCCTGCGCGGCGAGCGTTGCCGCACCGACTATCAGGCGCGCATTTCGGGTCCGCTGCTCGACCGCATCGATCTCAAGATCGAAGTGCCCGCGGTGTCGGCCAGCGACTTGATCCGGCCCGACCGGGCGGAGAAAAGTGCCGATGTGGCGCTGCGTGTGGCACGCGCCCGCACCATCCAGCGCGAACGCTTCGAGCGGCTCGGCGCCACCCGCGCCACCACCAACGCGCATTGCTCACCGTCGATCATCGAGGAAATCGCCATGCCTGACGCCGCCGGCCTGTCGCTGCTCAAGGACGCCAGCGAAAAGCTCGCCTTTTCGGCGCGGGCCTATCACCGTGTGCTGAAGGTGGCACGGACGCTTGCCGATCTCGACGCCAGCGAAACCGTCGGCCGAATCCATCTGGCCGAAGCGATCTCCTACCGCATGAGCTCGGAGCGGATGGCGCAGGCGGCGTAGGTCACTCGCCGCCCGACAAGCCGACCTCGCCACATTGCCTTCCGCGATCACGCCATAACACCGCCTCTGCGAATCGATCATCTCCACGGTGCGGCGGACCTGATTGTCCGCTTGGCCGGCGTCCTCACCACCCAACGGCCTCACCGAGCGGGCGCCGGCCATTTTCTTCCTCTTCCAGAAGCGTGGATGTCATCGACGCCGGACCAAAGTCTTGGTCTCTGCATTGGACATTCCTTATTTAGACAATGCGAATATGGTTGCGGTCGGGGAGCCCGCTATGTTCATTGACTACTACGAAGTTTTGGAAGTTAGCCCGAACGCCAATTCGGAAACGCTGGAGCGCATATTTCGCTATTTTGCGATGCGCTATCATCCCGACAATCGCGAAACCGGCGATGAAGCCCGCTTCAGTGAAATCGTGGAAGCCCACAACACGCTCAAGGATCCGGTCAAACGCGCTCAATACGACATCGCGTACAAGGACCATGCCGGCCTTCGCCGCGAGCTGACCGAGGAAGCCAGCAGCACCAAGGGCGTCGAGCGGGATGTCGTGATCCAGGCCAGGCTGCTGTCGCTGCTTTACGCGAAGCGCCGGCACGACGTCAGCAATCCCGGGATCGGAGATGTGGAGCTCGAACGCTTGTCAGGCTGTCCGCGAGAGCATCTCGAATTTCATCTCTGGTATCTGAAAGCGAAGGGCTGGATAGCAAGAGTGGAAAACGGGACGATCGCGATTACGGTGGAAGGCGTCGATCGGGTCAACTCCGAACACCGTCGCGATCCCACCATCCGGCTCCTGGACCATACAGCTTCCTGACGCCTCACCTCCGGAGGAAGCCAGGCCGAAGACCTGCCGCTCCATTCACGGCAGGGACTGGGCTCTTCAGCTCAGTTGCGCCTTCAGTTCCAGCCGCCGCGCGTGCAGCACCGGCTCGGTGTAGCCGTTGGGCTGGACGCGGCCCTTGAAGACCAGGTCGCAGGCGGCGAGGAAGGCTATCGACTTGTCAAAGTCGGCCGCCATCGGCTGGTAAAGCGGGACGCCCGCGTTCTGGCGGTCGACGATGTCAGCCATGCGCTTCATCGTCGCCATCACCTGGTCCTCGCTGCACACGCCGTGGTGCAGCCAATTGGCGATGTGCTGTGAGGAAATACGCAGCGTGGCGCGGTCTTCCATCAGGCCGACATCGTTAATGTCAGGCACTTTCGAGCAGCCGACGCCTTGGTCGATCCAGCGCACGACATAGCCAAGAATGCCCTGCGCGTTGTTGTCGAGTTCCTTCTGGATGTCTTCAGGCGACCAGTTCGGCCGCACCGCGACCGGCACCGACAGGATGTCGTCGAGCTTTGCCTTGGGCCGGTTCTTGAGTGCGGCCTGCACGGCATGGACATCGACCTTGTGATAGTGCGTGGCATGCAGCGTCGCCGCCGTTGGCGACGGCACCCAGGCGGTGTTGGCGCCGGCCCTGGGATGGGCGATTTTCTGTTCCAGCATCGCAGCCATCAGATCGGGCATCGCCCACATGCCCTTGCCGATCTGGGCGTGGCCGGCCAAACCGCATTCCAGCCCGATGTCGACATTCCATGCCTCGTAGGCGGAAATCCAGGCGGCCTGCTTCATGTCGCCCTTGCGGATCATCGGGCCGGCTTCCATCGAGGTGTGGATCTCGTCGCCGGTGCGGTCGAGGAAGCCGGTGTTGATGAACACGACGCGCTCTTTTGCGGCGCGGATCGCCTCCTTGAGGTTGACGGTGGTGCGCCGCTCCTCGTCCATGATGCCCATCTTGATGGTACTTCTGGCCATGCCGAGCAGGGCCTCGACACGGTCGAAGATCTCGACGGCGAAAGCGACTTCGTCGGGCCCGTGCATCTTGGGTTTCACGACATACATCGAGCCGGCGCGGGAATTGGCGCGGCGGCCGTTCGGCCCGACATCGTGCAGCGCGATCAGCGCCGTCATCGCAGCATCCAAGATGCCTTCCGGAACCTCGTTGCCGTCGTGATCAAGGATCGCCGGGTTGGTCATGAGGTGGCCGACATTCCTGATCAGCATCAGCGAACGGCCGGGCACGGTCAGCGTGCCGCCGGCGGGCGCGGTGTAGGAGCGGTCGGGATTGAGCTTGCGGACAAAACTCTTGCCGCCCTTGGTGATCTCTTCCGCCAGATCACCCTTCATCAGGCCGAGCCAGTTGCGGTAGACGACGACCTTGTCTGGCGCATCCACCGCCGCGACCGAATCCTCGCAGTCCTGGATGGTGGTCAGCGCCGATTCCAGGATGACATCGGCGATGCCAGCCGGATCGGTGCGGCCGATCTGGTTGTTGCGGTCGATCACGATCTCGATGTGCAGGCCGTTGCGCACAAGCAGCACGGTATCGGGATTGGCGGCATCGCCACGATAGCCGACGAATTGCCTGGGGTCGGCCAGCGTCGTCGAGCCGGCGCCGGCGCTTAGCCGCAGGGCGCCTTGCGCCAATGACAGACCGTTGACCCCGGCCCATTTGCCCGAGGTGAGCGGGGCAGCCTCGTCGAGGAAGGTCTTCGTCCAGGCAACGACCTTGGCGCCGCGCGCCGGATTGAAGGCTTTGCCCTTTTCGGCGCCATCCGTTTCGGGGATGGCATCGGTGCCGTAGAGCGCATCGTAGAGCGAACCCCAGCGCGCATTGGCGGCGTTGAGCGCATAGCGCGCATTCATCACCGGCACGACCAGCTGCGGTCCGGCAACATCAGCGATTTCGGGGTCGACATTGTCGGTCGACACGCTGAAGGGCGGGCCCTCCAGAACGATATAGCCGATCTCTTTCAGGAAGCCCTTGTAGGCCTCCATGTCGACCGGCGCGCCGTGATCGCGATACCAGCCATCTACCTGTTCCTGGATGGCGTCACGCGCTGCCAGCAGCGCCCGGTTCTTCGGCGCCAAATCATGGATGATGGCCGAAAAACCGTTCCAGAAGGCGTCCGCTTCGATCTCCGTGCCCGGCAGCGCTTCCCTGGCCACGAACTCATGCAGCTCGCGGGCAATCCGCAATCCGGCGATCTCGATGCGGTCGGTCATCAGGCTACTCCAGATGAAAGGCTTTGCGGGCCTTTGGCATGTCAGGTTTGCCGGGTCAATTCAGCTTAGGGTGAAGGTGGCGTATTTCGCCGCCCCGCTCAAACCGCAATGCGCGGCCTTCCCGAGGCCACGGCCACGACATGCGCCTCGATGAACATGCGCTGGGCTTCGACGGTCGAGACCCGGAATTCGGTGGCGACGTCGATCTCGGCGCTGTCGGTGCCGGCATCCCTGGCGCGCTCCGCGACGATGGCGCGGACATCGGCCTCGGCCGCCGCGATCGCCGTCGCCTCGTCGAGGAAATCGCGCACGGTCTCGCCCGAGGCGAGACGAAACAGCCCTTCCATGGGCTGGCTGACCCGCGCCTCGGCCGATACCCTGACCTGGCCGACGACGGCGCCGAGCGCGTTGGCGACATCGGTATCCCTGGGCACCACGCAGTCATTGCCGATCAGCGGCGGCAGCCCGGCATAGTGCAGCGGCGCCGAGGCGCCGAGGCCGATGACCGGGCGGTCGAGCGCAACGCTCAGGCGGGCGATGCCGGGATGCGCGTCGACCGCGCGCTGCACCAGGGCGTGCGCCACCGTCGACGCGCCATCGAGCCCATCCTCGGCAAAGGCGGTCTCGAGGATATATTCGGCCGACCAGCGCGTCAGCGTCACCAGCACCCGTTCCGAAATCGCTTCCGGCGAAGCGGCGATGTTCTGGCCACGGCCGTCACGCTTGCGGGCGAACAGTTCGGCGCCGAGGCGCGCGGCGATGGGATCCCAGTTCGCCTGCTTGCCCAGCACATGGGCGGCGTCCGACGGGGTGAAGCCGGCGACATGCACCAGCCCGCGCGACACCAGCCGGTTCAGCGTCGCGTTCTGCGCGTTGGAACTCAAAAGCCTGTCGACGGCGAGCGGCACGGCACCGATGGCCTCGTAAAGCCTGGCTTCGGCGCCGGTCAGGCCGGCGGCGAGCCGGTCCGGCACGCCGGTGCGCACCGCGAAGCGGCCGTCCATGCGGCCGGGATTGGGCGCCCGCAGCTGGCGTTCGAGTTCGGAGGTGACAGCTGTACCGTGCGCCATGCCGGCCAGCGCCAACGGCACCAGGCGGCGCGGCCCGAGCAGGATCTTCGGGTTGAGCGCGCCATCTTCCAGCGCCACTTCGGAATCGCCGCCGAGGCCGAAGGTGCGCATGGCGACGGCCTCGACCATGGTGCGGAAGCCGCCGACGGTGGCGCCTTCCGGGTCGAGCCTGGGACGGCCGCCATCGAGCACGGCGACGTCGGTGGTGGTGCCGCCGATATCGGACACCATGGCATTGTCGAGCCCGGTCATGTGGCGGGCGCCGACCAGGCTGGCGGCCGGGCCGGACAGGATGGTCTCGATCGGCCGCTGGCGGGCAAACGCTGCCGAAACCAGCGCACCGTCGCCGCGCACCACCATCAGCGGGGCTGCAATGTTGCGCGCCTGGAGAAAGCCTTCGGTTGCCGCCACCAGCCGGTCGATCATTGAGATCAGCCTGGCGTTGAGCAGAGTGGTGAGTGCCCGGCGCGGGCCGCCGAGCTTGGCCGACAGCTCGTGGCTCGATGTGACCGGCAGGCCTGTCTTTTCGCGGATCAACTCGCGGGCGGCGATCTCATGCGCCGGATTGCGGGTGGCAAAATAGGCGCAGACGGCAAAGCCGGACACCGAGGCGCCGAGTTCCGGCAACGCCGCCTCCAGTCCAGACAGATCGAGCTTGGCGGCATTGCCGTGCACATCGTGGCCGCCCGGACAAAAAACCACCGGATCGGTGCCGAGCGCGGCCTTCAGCCCGTCGCGGGCGAGGTCGCCCTCGGAAAAGCCGATCATCACCAGCGCGACGCGGCCGCCCTGGCCCTCGACAAGCGCGTTGGTGGCAAGCGTCGTCGACATCGACACCAGCTTGATATCAGCCGGATCGGTTCCCGCTTTCTGCAGCACCGCGTCGACGGCGCCGGAAATACCCACGGCAAGATCATGCCTGGTGGTCAGCGCCTTGGCCTTGGCCAGCACCTTGCCTTTGTTCGGCCCCTCTTGCGGGCCTTCCGTCTCAGACCACAACACGGCGTCGGTATAGGTGCCGCCGGTGTCGATCCCGAGGAACAGCGGCTTTGGCTTGGTCTTGGCTGTCATCTTTTTGGCGGCGGTCCGGGTGGCAATTTATTTGTCCCTGCCCTTAGCCGATACGGAACGGACGATAAAGCCGCGAGCGCTGGGCCACGGTAGGTAGGTTGGTGGTGGTGAACAAGCGAGGTCGGCGGGACAGCACCCCCCTCTGCCCTGCCAGGCATCTCCCCCGCAAGGGGGGAGATCGGATGTCATCCCCGCTTTCGCCATCTTCAATGCCGAAAAGGGCGCCGCCGGCGGAAACTGCCAATCTCCCCCCTTGCGGGGGAGATGTCCGGCAGGACAGAGGGGGGTGCTGTCCCGCCGGCCAAAACAGCTACCCCACAAACCCCACCTTCTTGTGCGTGCCATCGCAGAACGGCTTGTTGGCGGAATGGCCGCAGCGGCAGAGGAAGGCGCGTTGGGTACGGTCGACCGTATGGCCGGTTCCGGTGACGATCTCGAGATTGCCCTCGAGCTTGAGCGGGCCATTGGTGGTCGGCGTCACTTTCAGCGGACCATTCCTCGCTTCGAGCGCCGGCGTGTCCTTCAGCGGCGGCTCGCCGGTGGCGGCAAAACCGGACTTGTTGTGGCTGCCGTCGCAAAACGGCTTGTTTTCCGAAGCGCCGCAGCGGCAAAGCGTGGCACGATAAGAAGTCTCGCCGTCGAGCACGATCTCGGCGTGTACCGCCAGCGGGCCGTTTTCCCGCAGCCGCACCGTGTTGACCACCGGCGATTGCTCCTGCGGCCCGCCATCCTTCCGGACATAGGTGATGGCGCCCGAGGGGCAGCTTTCGGCGATGGCAACGATCTTCTCGACGCTGGCCGCCTCGGGATGGATCCATTGGCCCGGCGCGTTGGGCACGAAGACATGCGGATCGCCGAGCACGCAGTTGCGCGAATGGATGCAGCGCTTGCCGGAAAACCCGACGTCGATCTTGTCGCTTTCGACCATGCCGGCCATAGCTGAGCTCCTTTTGCCTGAAGCGCGTCGCGTCTGAACAGGTCGAGGCGTCGCGCGCTGGGTATTTGCACAGGCTATGGCTTCCGGTCCGAAGACCGTCAAGCTGGCAAACCGGTCAGGGGACCAGTTCGATCTCCTCGGTCTCGCCGCCGTTGCAGGTGTAGCAGCAATCCTCGCATTTTTCCGTGTTGCCTGGACCGACGCCCCAATAGGTGCCCTCGTCGCCATCGACCCAGGCGCCGTAGCAGATCGATTCGCCCGCGTTGCAGGATATCGGCAGCTGCTTGGTCTCGCCGTCGTCGAGGACGTAGTCCTTGTCCTCGCCCGGCCAGACATAGTCGCGATCCTGGCTGTAGAGCTCGACGCGCATGGCATTGGGATGGCTGTTCTTGATGGCGAAGGTGACATCGTCGGCATGCGCCGCCGACGCAACCAGCATGACGAAGGACAGCGCGGCCAGCATGCGGCGCGCATAGGCATGAAACATGATAACCCCCGAATAAGCGGCCCACCCGGCCGCGGGGCGACCATTGCATGCAGCGCTGAATCGCGGAAGTGGACCGGACGGGCCGATCCCCGACTTAATTTGGGTCCAACGAAACTTCCGCGCTCTACGGCACCAGATCGATCGTCTCGGTCGAGTGTTCCACGCAGATGAAGCAGCAAGTGTCGCAGGGCTGGTCATTGTCCGGCCCGACGCCGGCCGAGAGGCTGTCATTGCCGTCAACCCAGGCGCCATAGCAGATATGTTCGCCCTGATTGCAGGACAGCGGCACGGATTTCTGCGACTCGGGTTCGATCAGGAACACCTTGTCGTTGCCCGGCCAGACCGTCTCACGGTCGCGGCTGAACAGCTCGACCGCGACAGATTCCTTGCGCAGGTTCTTGACGAAAAAGGCCATGTCGGCGGCCTGCGCCGGGGCGGTGAAGACCAGCGCTGCCAGTGCAACCATACGAAACAGCGTCACGGCCTGGATCTCCCGAATCATCGCGGCAGAATCGCATGCCTGCCCGTAACTAGGAAGGCGCGGAACCCTGCGTTGCGATGTCATGCCCCAGCCGCACCGTTTCATGCACCAGAAGGTCGAGATCCTCGCGCCGTGTGCGATGGTTGGTGATCGCCACGCGCAACCAGTGCTCGCCATGCACCGTGGTGTCCGAAAGGGCCGCAATGCCCTGTTCCTGCAGCCGCAGCATGATCTCCGTGTTGAGCGCCTTCAGAGCCTCGCCTGTCAGACCGGGCTGATAGCGGAAGCAGACGATGTTGACGGTCGGCGATGCCGCCAGCTGCAACCGCGGCGCGGCCTCGATCAAGCCGGCAAGATAAACGGCCTGGGCAATGTTCTGGTCGATCAGGCGGCCGAATTTTTCGACGCCATGCTGCTTCAGCGCCATCCACACCTTCAGCGCGCGAAAACCGCGCGACGTCTGCAGGCCGTAGTCGTGCAACCATTCGCCGGAAGCGAGGCCGCGCGGCGTCGATTCCAGATATTCCGGCGTCACAGCGAAGGCCCCGCGATGCGCGGCGGCATCCCTGACCAGGGCGCAGCCGACTTCGAACGGCGCGTGCAGCCATTTGTGGGGATCGAGCGCGACCGAATCCGCCCGTTCGATGCCGGCGACGCGATGGGCATTTTCAGGCGCAATCGCGATCAGCGCGCCGATGCAGCCGTCGACATGGAACCAGAGGTCTTCCTCATGTGCCAGCTTCGCAAGCGCCTGCAAATCGTCGATCGCCCCGGTGTTGACCGTGCCGGCCGTACCAATGACGCAGGCCGGTTTGAACCCTGCCCTGCGGTCCTCGGTGATCGCCGCACGCAAGGCAGCGATATCGATGCGCAGCCCGGCATCGGTCGGTATGCGGCGCAGTGCCCGGTTGCCGAGGCCGAGTGCCTCCATCGCCTTGCGGTGGCACGAGTGGATCTGCTCCGAGCCGTAGAAGCGCAGCGGCTTTTCGATGGCGGCGACACCGTGCTCACGCACGTCGATGCCGGCCTTGACATTGCGCGCCACGGTCAGCCCTATGATGTTGGCCATCGAGCCGCCGCTGACCAAGGTACCGCCGGCAGAAGCTGGAAAGCCCAGCATCTCCTTGCACCAGTTCACCACCTGGCTGTCCATCAGCCCGGCGGCGTGGTTGCCGCCGCCGAGGTTCGAGCCCTGGATAGCCGCCAGGAAATCGCCGAGCGCGCCGGTGAAGTTGCTCGACCCCATATACCAGGACCAGAAGCGCGGATGGATATTGCCCATCGGATAGGACATCACCGTGCGGGACACCTCGGCATAGACAGCATCCAGCGGCGCCGGGGAGCGCGGCAGCGGCGCCGAGAAGGCCTTTCTCACATCGGCCGGCATCTCCCGCCAGACCGGGCGGTCGCGCACATCGCGGAGATAATCGACCGCATCGTCGATGACCCGGTGCGACAGGGCCTGCACATCGGCCCAGTCCAGGGGATCGAGCGTTGCCTCGGCCACCAGGCCGGGGTTTTCTTGCACGGCGTCCATGACGGATCTCCGTCAAGCCGCGGGAAACTGACAGCCGGGCGTCGAGCGCGACAGGGCAGTCTCGTCGGCATCCATCTCGGCCTCGATGCCGTCGAACAGCGGCGTCGACATGTAGCGCTCGCCGGTGTCGGGCAGCATGCACAGGATCACCGCGCCGGCCGGCGCCTTCTCCGCGACCTGCCGCGCCACGGCGAAGGTGGCGCCGCCGGAAATGCCGGTGAAGATGCCCTCTTTCCGCGCCAATTCTCTGGCCCATTTGATGCCCTCGGGCCCGGCGATCGGCATCACCTCGTCATAGAGGCTGGTGTCGATCGCCTCCTGCAGCACGTTGGGGATGAAATCCGGCGTCCAGCCCTGGATCGGGTGCGGCTCGAAGGCTGGATGGCTGGCGGCCGGGGCACCATCGGTGCCGCGCTGCTGCACCTTGCCGCTGCCGATGAGCTGCGCGTTGGCCGGCTCGGAGAGCACGATGCGGGTTTCCGGACGCTCGCGGCGCAGCACGCGCGCCACGCCGACCACCGTGCCGCCGGTGCCATAGCCGGTGACGAAGCAATCGAGCCGCGAGCCGGCGAAATCATTGACGATCTCGCGCGCCGTCGTTGCCTCGTGGATGGCGGCGTTGGCCGCTGTTTCAAACTGGCGGGCAAGGAACCAGCCATTGGCCTCGGCCAGTTCCACCGCCTTCTTGTACATGCCGAAACCTTTTTCGGCGCGCGGCGTCAGCACCACCCTGGCGCCCAGCATGCGCATCAGCTTGCGGCGCTCGACCGAAAAACTGTCGGCCATGGTGACGACCAGCGGATAGTCCTTTTGCGCGCAGACCATGGCGAGGCCGATGCCGGTGTTGCCGCTGGTCGCCTCGACCACCGTCTGGCCCGGCTTCAGCGCACCGCTGCGCTCGCCCTCCTCGATGATGTTGAGCGCCAGCCGGTCCTTCACCGAGGCGCCGGGATTGAAATACTCGGCTTTGACGTAGATCGTCGCGTGGGACGGTCCGAGATTGTTGATGCGAACCACCGGCGTGTCGCCGACGGTGTCGAGAATGCTGTCGAACAGGCGGCCGCGCCCGGCCGTGGTTCTGATCTTCTGCTGCTGCAACATCTTGGTCTCCCTGATTGTCATCGTGTTTTGTCTTCACGGGCCGGTTACAAGCCAGCGGGTTGGGCGGCGAGGTTTGGTGACCTTGCCGCGCTAGGACTGACATGCCGCACAGCGGCAATGGCTGTATCGGGCGCTGAAATCCGCTGCCGGATGCGCCGTGTCGTGTTTGGTGATACAGGAGAGGCCGACAGGCCAGCGTGGGAGCAGGCGTGGAAACACACGTGGAATCCACCCGATCGAGGCCGGACGTCGAGATGCCGGTCCTTTCCGTGCGCCTGCTCGGGCCGCTGATGATCTCCCACGACGGCGCTCCGGTTGCCCTCCCCGCGTCACGCAAGCTGCGCGCGCTGCTCGCCTATCTGGCGCTGGCGCCGCATCCGGTTGGCCGCAGTCGCCTGTGCGAGTTGTTGTGGGATGTGCCGAACGACCCGCGTGGCGAGTTGCGCTGGTGCCTGAGCAAGCTGCGCGGCGTTCTCGACCAACCGGACCGGCGCCGGGTCTCCACCCAAGGCGACACGGTCGCGCTTGATCTGAGCGATTGCCTGGTCGATGTACTCGAAGTCACCGGCGCCGCCACAGAAGGGCTCGGCACCCTTGATGTCGAGCGCTTGCGGACGCTGGCCAAACTGTTTGCCGGCGATTTCCTCGACGGGCTGGAGCTCGAGCGCAGCCCGCATTTCAACAGCTGGCTGACCGCGCAGCGCCGCCGCTTCCACTCGTGCCACGTCGCCGTGCTGGAGCAACTCGTCGGCAGCCTGGCGGCAGACAGCGACGAGGCGATCGCCCATCTCGACACATGGGTGGAACTGGCGCCGTTCGACCGGCGTGCACATGCGGCACTTTTGGCAGGTCTGGCCGGACGCGGCGAGATCGGCGCGGCTGAAGAGCATCTGGCGGCGGCAGAACAGTTGTTCAAATCGGAAGAACTGGATTTCGCACCGCTTCGCGCGGCCTGGCGGGCGATCCGTGACCGACAGTCGGGCATCTCGCTTCGGACGGCCTGCCTGTCCACATCGCCATTGGTGGCCACGCCGACCGCACCCGGCCCGGTCGAGCCCAGCCATGCTTCGCTGGCGGTGATGCCGTTTGTCGAGGAGGTCGGCGGCGCACGCGGCGGATTGGCCGACGGTTTCACCCACGACATCATCACCCGCCTGGCCAAGCTCAGGGATTTCTTCGTCATCGCGCGCGGATCGGTGTTTGCGCTGGCAGAGCAGAACATCGCGCCCGAGGATGCCGGCCGCCGGCTGAATGTTGACTATGTCGCCACCGGCACCGTGCGCAGCCCGTCCGGCCGCCTCATCGTCAGCGTCGAACTGATCGAGGTGCGCAGCGCCAGGATCGTCTGGGCCGAGACCTTCGAGCGCAGGCCCGATGACATCTTTTCCGTGCTTGACGACATCGGCAACAGCATCGTCTCCTCGATCTCGGCCGAGATCGAAACGGTCGAGCGCAACCGCGCCATGCTGAAGGCGCCCTGCTCGCTCAACGCTTGGGAGGCCTATCATCGCGGCCTCTGGCACATGTACCGCTTCACCCAGGCCGAAAACGAGCAGGCGCGGCATTTCTTTGCCCAGGCCCTGCAGCTCGACCCGACCTTTGCCCGCGCCTATGCCGGCCTGTCCTTCACCCACTGGCAGAACGCCTTCCAGCGCTGGGGCGACCGCGACCGCGAAAGCGCGCTGGCCTTCGAGAGCGCCGGACACGGCCTGCTGGTCGACGACCACAATCCGGCCGCGCATTGGGCAATGGGCCGGGCGCTGTGGCTGCGCGGCGAGCAGGACGGCTCGCTGCTCGAACTGGAGCGGGCGGTCGATCTCAGCCCCAACTTCGCGCTTGGCCACTACGCGTTGTCTTTCGTGCATTCGCAGTCGGGCGACCCGCAAGCGGCGATCGGCTCTTCCGATCATTCGCGCCATCTCAGCCCGTTCGACCCATTGCTGTTCGGCATGCTGGGCGCACGCGCCATGGCGCATGTCCGGCTCGGCCAGTTCGAGGAAGCGGCCGAATGGGCACTGAAGGCGGCGGCGCGGCCCAACGCCCACGCCATCATCCTGGCGATCGCCGCGCACTGCCTGGCGCTGGCCGGACGGCTCGACGAGGCGCGCGGCTTCGCCGCCGCCATTCGCAAGACAAGGCCGGACTATTGCGCCGACGATTTCATCGGCACCTTCCGCTTCGAGCCGGATGCCGTGGCGCTGTTCCGGCAGGGCGCCAGGCTTATCGGGCTGAACTGAAGCCTGGCATCGCCGTCTCTGGGGCATCGCTTGGGAATTTCGCCTCAATTCCGCTGGGTTAACGAAGTCGGAAGGAGTTGTTTAACCGTTCGCGGCTATGTCACCGCGTGGGGGACCGACAAAGTGAGTATGATGAGCAACAGCCCCGACAAGCGCAATGAATGGCGCGCCATATTCTACGTGCAAGCTCGCGTCGCCATCCTGTTTGTCCCGGTGGTTGCCAGCCTGCTGATCATAGCGGCGCTTGCCGGAAACGAACGCAAGTCCGTTCCCAGCATGATCGACCCGACCGTCACCGGCTCCGTGCGGTAGACCAGCGGTCATCGGTTCTTCGAGGCGCTCCCGGAGGCGGGCGCCTGGCGTGCGCTATCGGCGGTTTTCATTTGGCGCTAAACCATCTGATGGCACTGAATGAGTGGGCCCGAACGATCAAGCGCGATGTGCATGCGCTCTACCTCGCCGCTCGCGATCCCCGAACGCCTTGGTATGCCAAGGCGCTTGCCGTGTGTGTTGCAGGCTATGCCTTGTCGCCAATCGACCTGATCCCCGATTTCATTCCGGTGATCGGCTATCTCGACGACGTCATCCTTGTCCCTTTGGGCGTCCTTGCCGTGGTCAGGATGATACCGCCCGAGGTGATGGCGGAACACAGAAAGACCGCCGCGCTGGCCGCCGCCAGGCCGGTGAGCCGCTACGCGGCGGTGATCATTGTTTGTATCTGGGCTGCCTCGATCGTGCTGGCCGGCTGGCTGGGATATCTGTATTTCGCCGACTGACTGCCAAGCCGTTCTGCAGGGGGGGCGGCCGCCAAGAAAGCCCGGATGGATCGCGCTTTTCTCGGGATTCCTTCGCCATCTGGCGTCGCTCAAACAAAGCGCGGGATCGGACCGTTCTGCGGGGTTACATCGTCGCCAAGCTCGATAAAAACCTCGTCGACATAGCACCATGCCCAGCCTTCGGGTGGATCGTAGCCCTCGATGATCGGATGCTTGGTGGCGTGGAAATGCTTGGTGGCGTGGCGGTTGGGCGAGTCGTCGCAGCAGCCGACATGGCCGCAGGTGCGGCAGAGCCGCAGATGCACCCATTGCGACCCACTCTGCAGGCATTCCTCGCAGCCGAGCGCGCTCGGCGTCACCTTCCTGATGTCGCGCGTATGTCTGCATTCATCCATCATGTTCTCCTGCCATTCGAGGTGTATCGGCGTTGCCGCGCGCGAGATATGCATGCAATGCCGCGACCACCTGGGCGCCTTCGCCGACAGCCGCCGCGACACGTTTGACCGAGCCGGCGCGGACGTCGCCTATGGCGAACACGCCGCTGCGGCTGGTCTCCATCTGCGCCGATCCTATGTCCGAGCCGGTGCGCACGAAACCTCTGGCGTCCAGCGCCACATCGCAGTTCGCCAGCCAATCGGTATTCGGATCGGCGCCGATAAAGAGGAAGAGATGGCGGATCGAGCGCGTCGTTTTCGCGCCGCTGGCGCGGTTGCGCCAGCGCACTGTTGCAAGATTGCCCTCTTCGCCCTCCAGAGCCTCGATTTCGGTCCCGGTCAGCACCTCGATGTTCGGCTGCGCCCGGATGCGCTCGACCAGATAGCGCGACATGCTGGCATCGAGGCTGCCGCCGCGCGCCAGGAGCGCCACTTTCCGCGCATGACTGGCCAGATAGACGGCCGCCTGTCCGGCCGAATTGCCGGCGCCGACCAGCGCCACTTCCTGGCCCGCGCAAAGCCGGCCTTCGATGGGCGACGCCCAATAATGCACGGACGTTCCCTCGAACCGCGCCAGATTGGCGATGTCGAGGCGGCGATAGCGCGCGCCGCTGGCGATCACCACGCTGCGCGCGCGCACGGTCTCGCCGTCGCCGACATCGAGCAGATAGCGGGCGCCTGACGCGTCGGCGGCGGCGCTCAAAAGCTTCGCCTCGTCCGGGATCACCATTTCGACACCGAATTTCTGCGCCTGGTTGTAGGCGCGCGCCATCAGCGCCATGCCCGAAATGCCCGTGGGGAAACCGAGATAATTCTCGATGCGCGAGGAGGCGCCGGCCTGTCCGCCGAAGGCACGGCAATCGAGCACGATCGTCGACAGGCCTTCGGATGCCGCATAGACCGCCGCCGCCAGCCCTGCCGGGCCGGCGCCGACGATGGCCACGTCATACACCGTATCGGCATCGATCGGCCGCAGCAGGCCGATGCAGCGGGCGAGGTCCTTTTCACCGGGGTTCATCAGCAGCCTGCCGTTTGGACAGAGCACGATCGGCAGGTGGTGCGGATCGACCTCGAAGCGTTCTACCAGGGTTTTGGCGCAGGGATCGCTGTCTGAATCGAGCACGCGGTGCGGTTGGCCGCTGCGGGCGAGGAAACCCTGCAGCCGCAACACGTCGGCATTGTCCTGGGGTCCGATGATGATCGGCCCGCTGGTGGCGCTCTCCAAAAGCCCGACGCGGCGCAAGATCAGCGCCCGCATGATGCGCTCGCCGAGATTGGCCTCCTGCACCATCAGGTCGCGCAGCCGCTGCGAGGCGATGACGAACGCCTCCACCGGTTCGGCGGCCTGCGCATTGACCAGCGAGGGACGGGCCGAAAGCTGCGCCAGTTCGCCGACAAAGCTGCCTGGACCGTGGGTGACGATCGTCTCGTGCCGGCCGAGCCCCCCGTCCTGGGTGATATCCACGCTGCCCGACAGCACGACGATCAGACCGGGCGCTACATCGCCCGCCGTGACGATGTTCTCGCCGGCCGCATAGGCGCTGGCCTCGCCGAACCGGCGCATGCGGTCGATGTCCACCTCGGCCAGCGTGGGGAACGCCTGGTCGCGGCGGGCACCGAAGATCTGGGTGGTGGATTGAGCCATGGTTGAGCGTAGCGAAGCGGGCGCGGAGTTTGAAGCGGTTTGTTGGAGCCCTGACCAGGAGGGGAGGTCTGGCTGGTAGACACCACGCCGTCGTCATCTCGGGCGAGGATCCAAACCGAGACACCAGCCGAAGAACCTCAGTCGGAAGGCCTTCGTCAGTGGCTGAAGACTCGTTCCAAAGCACCCGGCTCATTGTGCATGGCAAGTTTGTCCATGATGGTGACGCTGGCCTCGTTGAGACCTACCACCTCCACCTCGACGCCCTCGCGGCGGAACTTGAGAACGGCGGTGTCGACTGCGCCGACGCCAGTGAGGTCCCAGATATGAGCGTGAGTGACGTCGATGACGGCGCGCTGGAGGCGCTCCTTGAAATCGAACGCGTTCAGAAAGTCCTCCGCTGAAGCGAAGAATAACTGGCCCTCGATAAGGTAATGGCGCTCCGCGCCGTCGCCACTGAGGGTCGAGGTGACGCGGAAAATCTGCGACACCTTCCAAGCGAAGAAGATGCCCGAGAGCAGCACGCCCACCCCGACACCAAGCGCGAGATTGTGGGTCCCGACCACGGTGATCACTGTCGCCAGCATGACGATGCTTGAACGACGGGGGTGCTTCCTGAGATCGTTCAGAGAAGACCAGCTGAACGTGCCGATCGATACCATGATCATGATGGCGACCAGGGCCGGCATGGGAATGACGCGCAGCCAGTCGCCGAGCGACATGAGCATGAACAACAGGAACGCCCCGGCCACAAATGTGGAAAGCCGCGTGCGTCCACCAGATTTGACGTTGATAACCGACTGGCCGATCATGGCGCAACCGGCCATGCCGCCCAGGAACCCGGTTACGAAGTTGGCGATACCCTGGCCAACACATTCACGGTTCTTGTCGCTTTTTGTGTCGGTCATCTGGTCGACAATGGACGCCGTCAGCAGGCTTTCGAGCAGGCCAACCGCGGCCACGCCTAGTGAATAAGGCAAAATGATCCACAGCGTTTCCAGCGTGAAAGGCACGTCTGGCAGCAGGAAGGTCGGCAAGCTCGACGGCAGTTCGCCGAGGTCGCCCACCGTCCGCACGTCGATGTGAAGCAGCAGCGATAGGGTGGTGAGCACGATGATGCACACCAGAGGCGAGGGCACCGCCTTCGTGATGCGGGGAAACAGATAGATGATGGCAAGGCCGAGACTGATCATCGCATAGGTTTGCCACGGCATGCCGACCAGCTCCGGCAGTTGGGCCATGAAGATCAGAATCGCAAGCGCGTTGACAAATCCGGTCATCACCGAGCGCGACACGAACCGCATCACATAACCCAGCCTAGCGAAGCCGGCCGCGACCTGGACCACGCCGGCCAGAATGGTTGCCGCGAGCAGGTATTGCAGACCATGGTCGCGCACCAGTGTGACCATGAGCACGGCTGTCGCCGCGGTGGCTGCTGAAATCATCGCCGGCCGGCCGCCGGTGATGGAGATAATCATGGCGATGGAGAAAGAAGCGTAGAGCCCAATCTTGGGGTCAACGCCGGCAATGACAGAAAAACCGATGGCTTCTGGTATCAGCGCCAGGGCGACAACAATGCCCGCGAGCACGTCGCCGCGCAGGTTGCCGCGCCACTCGTCGCGGTAGGTTTTGAATGTGAGCATGGAATTCCGGTCAATCATTTCCAGACCGCGACGGACCGCAGCCCATCATAGTCAGCGCAGATCTGGTTTTGTTGTTGTCCGGCGGATCGGCGGCCGGAAGAGCCACCCGGAATTGCACCGGGTCCATCTTGGATATCTGCACATAGCCGCAAATTTTGGTGCAGTGCAACAAGTCTTTGCTGCACGGCGTAGGCGCTGGCCTCGCTGAAACGGCCGTTTTAGAGTGACCTTGAGCCGCACAAAGAAAAAGCCCGGACGAAACCGGGCTTTTTCTTTAAGTTTCTGAACCGTCGAAGGGTTCGAAACCGGAATTTGGTGCCCAGAAGAGGACTCGAACCTCCACTCCTTGCGGAACACGGACCTGAACCGTGCGCGTCTACCAATTCCGCCATCTGGGCTGGTGCGGGCTCATGTAAGCGGGCAAGCGATGTGTGTCAACGCGCTTTTTTCGCGGTTGCTCCGTTCGCCGGCTCAGTCGTCCAGCACTTCCTTGGACGCGACGGTGGAATCGGCGTTGAGCTGGTAGATGACCGGCACGCCGGTGCCGAGTTCCAGCTTGACGATCTCCTCGCCCGACTTGCCGTCGAGCGCCATGATCAGCGCGCGCAGCGAGTTGCCGTGCGCGGCGACCAGCACGGTGCCGCCGCGCAGCACATGCGGCTGCAGATCGTGCAGGTAATAGGGCCAGACCCGGGCGCCGGTGTCCTTCAGGCTTTCGCCGGCGGGCGGCGGCACGTCGTAGGAGCGGCGCCAGACATGCACCTGCTCCTCGCCCCATTTCTTGCGGGCATCGTCCTTGTTGAGGCCGGAGAGATCGCCATAGTCGCGCTCGTTCAGCGCCTGGTCGCGGATGGTCTTCAGGTCGCTTTGACCGACGGCGTCGAGGATGTGCTGACAGGTCTTTTGCGCCCGGATCAGCGCCGAGGTGAAGGCGATGTCGAATTTCAGGCCGCGCGCCTTGAGCCTCTCACCGGCGGCCTTGGCCTCGGCATGGCCCTGCTCGGTCAGGTCGACGTCGCGCCAGCCGGTGAACAGGTTCTTCAAATTCCATTCGCTCTGGCCGTGGCGCACGAGCACGAGGGTTCTCGACATGTTTGCTCCCTTCAGGTTGGGCAAGTTGGCAGATTGGCCGCTCAGCTGAGGCCGAGCACGTCCCGCATCGAATACAGTCCGGGCTTCTTGCCGCGCGCCCAAAGCGCTGCCTTGACGGCGCCGCGGGCGAAGATGGCGCGGTCCTCGGCATGGTGGGCCAGCGTGATGCGCTCGCCGGTGCCGGCCAGCAGCACGCTGTGATCGCCGACCACCGAGCCGCCGCGCAGCGTGGCGAAGCCGATCGAGCCCGTCTTGCGCACCCCGGTGTGGCCGTCGCGGACGCGCACATCATTGCCGGCAAGCGCAATGCCGCGCCCGGCAGCAGCGGCCTCGCCGAGCAGCAGTGCCGTGCCCGACGGCGCATCGACCTTGTGCTTGTGGTGCATTTCGAGGATCTCGACGTCGAAATCGTCGGCGTCGAGCGCGCGCGCGGCCTGTTCGACCAGCACCGCCAGAAGATTGACACCGAGGCTCATATTGCCCGACTTGACGATCATCGCGTGGCGCGCCGCCGCCGCTATTTTCGCGTTATCGTCGGCTGAACAGCCCGTCGTGCCGATGACATGGACGATGCGCGCCTGCGCCGCGTAGCCGGCGAATTCCACTGTCGAAGCAGGGGTGGTGAAATCGAGCACGCCATCGGCTTTGGCGAAGACCGGCAGCGGATCGCCGCTGATCGCCACATCGATGCGGCCAATGCCGGCGAGTTCGCCTGCATCCTTGCCCAGATGCGGCGAATCCGCCCGCTCGACCGCGCCGATAACTCGAGCGCCTGATATAGAGTGGATGGCACGGATCAGCGTCTGGCCCATGCGGCCGGCAGCGCCCACCACCACAAGGCCCATATCGCTTGCTTCGCTCATGTGCTCCTCACAGCAGTCTTCTTCGCACGCGTGGCCCGGACCGGAGTTTGGATCGGCTTGCTGTCATCGACAAGCCCCAGCCCCTTCTTGCCCTGGATGCGGTGGAAGCGGGAATAGATGCTGTCCGGGTCGGCCATCAGCGTCGCATGGGTGCCTTCCTCGACCAACCGGCCCTCTTCCAGCACGATGATGTGGTCGGCATTGACCACCGTCGATAGCCTATGCGCTATGACGATGGTCGTGCGGCCTTGCATGACTTGGGTCAGCGCTTCCTGGACGCGCGCCTCCGCCTCGTTGTCGAGCGCCGATGTCGCCTCGTCGAGCAGCAGGATCGGTGCCTGGCGCACGATCGCGCGGGCGATCGAGACGCGCTGGCGCTGGCCGCCGGAAAGGGTCGAGCCGCCTTCGCCGACCGGCGTATCGTAACCTTGCGGCTGCTGGCGGATGAACTCGTCGGCTGCCGCCTGTTTCGCCGCCTGCTCGATCTCGGCGTCCGTGGCCGACAGACGGCCGTAGCGGATGTTGTCGCGGATCGTGCCCTCGAACAGATATGGCGCCTGCGCCACATAGGCGATCGACTGCCGCAGCGAATGCTTGGTTACCTTCGAGATGTCCTGGCCATCGACCTCGATGCTGCCCCGGTCGACGTCGTAGAAGCGCTGCAAGAGCGCCACCAGCGTCGATTTGCCGGCGCCCGACGCACCGACGATCGCCGTCACCTTGCCGGCCGCGGCGGTAAAGCTCAGGTCCCTAAGCACCGGCATGTCGGCGCTGTAGCCGAACGTCACATTGTCGAAACGCACCTCGCCGGTGGTGATCCTCGCCTCGACGGCATCGGGTGCGTCGCCCTGTTTCGGCTCCAGGTCGAGCAACTCGTAGATCATGCGCGCGTTGACCAGGGCACGTTCCATGCCCACCTGTGTGCGCGCCAGGCGTCTTGCCGGATCGTAAGCCATGATCAGTGCGGTGATGAAGGAGAAAACCGCGCCCGGCGGCTGCCCAAGATACAGCGCCCGGTAGCCGGAATAGGCAAGCACGGAGGTGATGGCGAGACCGCCCAGAATCTCGGAAATCGGCGACAGCCGCTCCGAGACGCGGGCGATCTTGTTGTTACGCTGCTCGGCCGTGTCCGCCATGATGCCGATGCGGCGCGCCAGCTCGGCCTCCAAGGTGAAGGCCTTGACGATGGCGATGCCTTGCGTGGCTTCCTGCACGGACCCGTTCAGCCGCGAATTGATCAGGACGGATTCCCGGTTGATACGCCGCAGTCGGCGGGTGATATAGACGACGGCCCAGATCAGTGGAGGGCCGATCAGCAGCGAGCTGAGCGACAACACCGGATCCTGATAGATCATCACGCCGACGAGAGCGACCAGCGTGACCGCGTCGCGGCTGATGGAGGTCAGTGTCAGCGACAGCAGATCGCGAACGCCGCCGACATTCTCGCTGACCTGTGCCGCCAGCCGACCGGAACGCGTATCGTTGAAGAAGTTGACGCCGAGCTTCATTAGATGGTCGAAGCTGCGCTTCTGGTAGCGCGCGACCAGATTGTTGCCGATACTGGCCAACGCGACTGCTTGGCCGTAACCGGCGAAGCCGCGCAGCAGGGAGGCTCCCATGAAACCGGCGCAGATCAACCAGAGCATATCGCCGCGTCGTTCGTAGAAGATCTGGTTGATCATCGGGGCCATGATCCACGCCGTGAAGGCAGTGGTGCCGGAAACGATCAGCAGGCAAGAGACGGCGACGACATAGGTCCAGCGATACTCGTTGCCGTTTTCAGCGAGGATGCGGCGGAGCACCGCTGTGACCTCGCCGGGCCGGGCTTTTTGTTTGTTTGGAGCTTGAAGTGTCAAATCGGGAGCGCTTTGTGGTTTTCCGCCTCGTGGGACCGGGGCTGCAAATTCGGCACCCCTCTTAACGCCCTGCGGCCTGATTGCCTATGCCCGCACCTGATTAACTTCGTCGCGGGGGCGCGAGCGCTTCGCTGGCTTTCAGGCCTGCCAGCGCCGGCCCTCGGTCTGGACACCGAACAGCGAGGGGGTCCTGGCATAGGCGGCAAGGCCCAGAAGTGCAGCCAGCGGGTGGATGATGACGTAGACCGGCATGGTGCGCATCATCGCGCTGTGCGGCGCCTTGTCCTCGAAAGCGGCCCGGAAATTGCCGGCTTTCAGCGCCGGCACGATCTTCTGCGCGATGCCACCGGTGAGGAACACGCCGCCGCGGCTCATGAATACCAGAGCAAGGTCGCCTGCGGTGCGCCCAAGGCAGGTGACGAAGATCTCCAGCGCTTCCTCGGCAACCGGATCGGTTTTCGCAAGTGCCGCGGCGGTGATCTCGGCCGGCGTCGTGAAGGGCGACGCCTTGCCGTCCGCCTTGGCCACCGCCCGGTAGACATTGACCAGGCCGCGCCCGCACAGGATCTGCTCGCCCGAAACGCGGCCTTCGAGCTTCTCGATATGCGGAAAAACCTCGAAATCGCGCGGTGTGCGCGGGCCGATGTCCATATGGCCGCCCTCGCCGGGGACCGGTATCCAGTGGTGCAGCGCATGGACCAGCCCGGCGACGCCGAGCCCGGTTCCCGGACCGAGCACGACGCGCCCGGCATTGGGCTCCGGCGTGCCGCCGCCGATCTTTTCCATTTGCTCCTCGCCGAGCGCGACGACGGCCAGCGCCTGCGCCTCGAAATCGTTGAGCACGACGATGTCGCTCAGGCCGAGGCTGGCGAACATTTTCCTCGGCTTGACGATCCAGGGGCAGTTGGTCAGCTCGATCTCGTCGCCGTCGACCGGGCCAGCCACCGCCAGCACCGCCGAATTGGGACGCACCGACGAGCGGTCGAGCACGGCCGCCTGGATCGCCTCGTCGATGGTGTTGTAGTTTGCCGTCTGGACGATGGTCGGCTCGCCAGCCTCGGAATTGGCGTCGAGCACGATCGAAAAGCGCGCATTGGTGCCGCCGATGTCGCCGATCAGGATCGGAAACCGCAGCAAAGTGTCGTCGTCGCCTGTGCGTGGCATGCTCTCGTCCGTCTCCGGCGCCCCCGACGGCATCTGGCCGTTCTTCCGTTGACTAGCGCATGGGTTTGAAAAGGGAAACGGTTTTCGACCCCGGCGGCGCGCTGAGGCCGGCTCTGCGGCCAAACCGCCACGGTTTCGCAAAAATGCGGCGCTGAACCGATTGAGTCTGCCTATAAGCCGTGATCGTCAGTTTCCAGGCGGCCGCGGTCTCGGCAGCGGCACGCCGATCTCGGGCGTCGCCGTGAAAGCGTTCATCGTGCTTGGCAAGCCGGCGGCGGCCGGGGTGGCGGGCAACGAGGGCGCTTCGGGTTCGGGCGCGGCAGCCGCGACCGGCACGCCGCCGCCATGGTAGGTCGCCGCCTCGGCCGACGACGGCCCCGGCGCGTCGAGCACGGCGCGGCATTCGCTCGGCAGGTTCTCCATCGTCATCAAGTCGCGGGCCTTGGGCGCATCGGGGTTCTTGTTGGGGCGCCAGGGCTCCTGCGTGAACCACCAGGCCAGCGGCTTGCCGCAACCGTCATCGTCCGGCGTCGCTTCCTGCGCCTTGCAGCCGGGCGATCCGGGCTGACAGCCGATGCGCATGTGGAAATGATAGTCGTGGCCCCAGAACGGCCTGACCTTACGCAGCCAGAAGCGGTCGCCCTTGACGGTATCGCAGAGCTTTTTCTTGATGCCCGGATTGACCAGGATGCGCTCGACCTGGCTGTAGCTCGCCGCGCGCTTCAAAAGCCTTGTGTGCGCTGGCGTCCACAGCGCGTCCTTCACCAGATGGGTCTTCTCATCGACCATCAAGGTGGCGCTCATCGATTCGCGCTGCGCCATCGACAGCGGGCGGCTGGGCATCGGCGTCAGCCAGATGTCGGCGTCGAGCCCGATCTGGTGCGAGGCATGTCCTGTCAGCATCGGGCCGCCGCGCGGCTGCGAAATGTCGCCGATCAGCAGGCCTGGCCAACCATCGGCCGCTGCGTCGCGCGACAATTTCTCGACTACCGCGATCATCGCCGGATGGCCCCAGCGGCGGTTGCGCGACGGCCGCATCACCTGCCAGGTCGGACCGTCCAAGGGAATGGCGACGCCGCCGGCAAAACAGCCCTTGGAATAGAATCCGATCGACTGCGCCGCGGTGGCGGCCGGCAGTTTCTTGGCGCCGAACAGGTCTTTTGCCCGCTCCTCGGCGCTCGCCGGCTGAACGGCTAACCCAAGCACGGCAAGCAGGCCGACCGCAGCGGCCAACAGGGGCGTTTTGCCGAAAGATGGCCTCATCGCTGTCTTCATGAACCCGGTTCTCCACCGCAATCCCAAGGCCGAATCATAGCACGCCGCGCCCGCGGCTTCGATCGTCAGCGCTTCATCGGGCTGCGCGCTTCGCCGTCACGCCAATCGCCGCTTGCCCACATATGATCGAAGGCGGCGCGGTAGTCGCGAAAGCGCAGGGAATAGCCCGCCGCCTTGATCGCCGCGTTGGCGACACGCTTGTTCTCGCCATAGAAGGACCGCGCCATGGGCGAAAGTTGGGCGGCGTCGAAGGGAATCTCGGGCGGCGGCTCTATGCCCATCAGCGAAGCGGCATAGGCGACGACATCCTGTGGCGGCGCCGGCAGATCGTCGGTGACGTTGAAGATGCCGCCTGTGTTTCCTTCGATGAGCTGCCACAGGGAGCCTGCAATGTCCTCGCAATGGATGCGGTTGAACACCTGGTCTGGCTTGACCAGCCGCCTTGCGGTGCCGTTTTCCAGATTGACCAGCGCGTTGCGGCCGGGGCCGTAGATGCCGGACAGGCGCAGGATCGCCCCCGGTCGGCCGATCTCGCGGCCCAGCTCCAGCCAGTCCTGTTCGGCGGCAACTCGCATCACCGAGCGCTTCGACACCGGCCGGCATTCAGCCGTTTCATCAACCCAGGCGCCGTCATAATTGCCATAAACCCCGACCGTAGAGAGATAGCCGATCCATTCCAGCAAAGGCATTTGAGCGATTGCCGCGCGCGCGGCATTCAAAACGGGATCGCCGGCCTCTTCCGGGGCAATCGAAATCAGCAGATGCGTTGTTTTTCCCAATGCATCACCGATTTCGCCGGTCATCGCGCCGTCGAACAGGAGCGGCGCGATACCGGCCTGCCGCAGCGTCTCGAATTTTTCCGGCGAGCGTGTCGTGCCGAAGATCGTCGCGGCGCCTTTGTTAGCCCGAGCAAAAGCCCTGCCGGAATAGCCGGCGCCGAAGATGAAGATCTGCTTTTCGCTCATGCATTCGCCCTGGTTGGCCGCGCCAGACGCCATTCGTCGCGCACGGCTTCGTCGCTCTCGGTTTTCAGGCCGATGGCTGCCCTTTCTGAATATTCGGCGTCGAGCACCAGCCGCGCCAGCGCCCATATTGCCGCGCCCCGCACCAGCGGCGAAGCATCGTCCAGCAAGACGCGCACAGTGTCGGCAAGAGAGGCATCGCCGGAATTGCCGGCGGCGATCAGCACGTTGCGAATGAACCGGTCGCGGCCGATGCGTTTTATCGGCGAACCGGAGAAGAAAGCGCGGAAGGCCACGTCATCGAGACCCAAAAGGTCGGCGAGCGGCGGCTCGCGCAAATCATCGCGCGCGGCGAGTTTTGCTTCCGAAGCCGCCCTGGCGAACTTGTTCCACGGGCAGGCGGCTAAACAGTCGTCGCAGCCATAGATGCGGTTGCCGATCTTTTCGCGGAATTCGTGCGGAATCGGCGCCTTGTTCTCGATGGTGAGATAGGAAATGCAGCGCCGCGCATCGAGCCGGTAGGGCGCCGGAAAAGCATCGGTCGGGCACGCGTCGAGGCAGGCGCGGCAGGAGCCGCAATGGTCGATCTCGGCGGGGTCGGGCACGAGTTCGGCTGTGGTGAAGATGGTGCCGAGGAACAGCCAGGAGCCGTGCTCGCGGCTGACCAGATTGGTGTGCTTACCTTGCCAGCCGAGCCCGGCGGCCTCGGCCAGTGGCTTTTCCATTACCGGCGCAGTGTCGACGAACACCTTCACATCACCGCCGGCGCGCGCCACGAGCTTGCCGGCGATCTCCTTCAGCCGCCCCTTCATCACATCGTGATAGTCGCGGTTCTGCGCATAGACCGAGATGGCGCCACGGTCGCGCTTGGCCAGCACGCCGCGCGGATCATGGTCGGGGCCGTAGTTCATCGCCAGCACGACGATCGACCGCACCTGCGGCCACAGTGCCGCCGGTTCGGCCCGGCGTTGCAGCGTCTCGGCGATCCAGTCCATCGACCCGTGAAACCCGTCCGCGACGAATTCGGCCAGGCGCGCCGGCGCCAGCGGGATCGCATCGGGGGAGGTGACGGCGACGGCATCGAAGCCGGCGCGCTGCGCCTCCGCGTCGATCAGCGCGCGCAGTTTCGCGGGGTTAGAAGTCGAGGTCCGCATAGTGCGACACCGGCGACAGGCCACGCACCCGGTCGGTCAAAAGCGGCCGGAAAGAGGGCCGCGACTTGACCCGCGTGTACCACTCGCGTGCAGCGCTGTGCTCGCGCCAGTCGATCTCGCCGAGATAATCGAGCACCGACAGCGTCGCCGCGGCCGCGAGATCGGCATAGGTGACCCTCGAACCGGCCAGCCAATGGCGGGTGCCGGCCAGCCAGTTGGTGTATTTCATGTGCTGGCGGATGTTGGCGCGCGCGGCACGGATCGCGCCCGAATCGGGCGAGCCGCCGCCCGCCGTTTCCGGCATGACCGGCTTCAGCACGCGCTCGCGCACCAGATGGCGGGTAACTTCGCTTTCAGCCTTGTTGAGATACCAGTCGATGAGCCGGCGGATTTCGGCGCGCTGCATCGGGTCCTCGGCGAACAGCCGCTTGTCGCGCTTCAGCACACCGCGCGTTTCATCGAGATATTCCGAAATCACCGTCGCGCCGACGATCGGCACGTCGCCTTCGGCCAGCAGGATCGGCAGCGTGCCGGCCGGGTTCAGCGCCAGGAACTCCTTGCGCCGGGTCCACGGCTTTTCCTCGATCAAAGCCAGCTCCTCGCCATACTCGCCGAATGCGAGGCGGACGAAGCGACAGGTGGCGAACATGGGATGGTGGAAAAGCGTCAGCATGGTTCCGCGATGATAAAGCGCACTGGCGAATCGCAGGGCGCACCGGTAAGTCTTGGCCGCCCGGTTAGCGGGCCGTCAGGGTGTTGCGACCTATAGGGGGACTTCAACGCCATGACAAGCAAGCCCTTCTGTCAGCCGTCACGCCAATGCCGAGGTAGCCATGGAAAGCCAGACCATCGTCGAAGCCCTGCTGCTCGGCCTGCTGGAGGGGCTGACCGAGTTCATCCCGGTGTCGTCGACCGGCCATATTCTGCTTGCCGGTCATTTCCTCGGCTTCCATTCGACCGGCAAGGCCTTCGAGATCCTGATCCAGCTCGGCGCCATCCTGGCGATCCTCAGCGTCTATTTCCGCCGGCTGTGGAAGATGCTGCTCGACCTGCCGCATGACCGGCTGACGCGGCATTTCGCCATCGGCATCCTGATCGCCTTCCTGCCGGCGGCGATCATCGGCGCGCTGGCGCATGATTTCATCAAGACGGTGCTGTTCGAATCGCCGAGGCTGATCTGCATCATGCTGATCATCGGCGGCGTCGTACTGCTGGCGGTGGACCGCATGAACCTCAAGCCGGTCTACCGCGATGTCGAGCGCTTCCCGACCCGGCTTTACCTGCAGATCGGGCTTTTCCAGTGCCTGTCGCTCATTCCCGGCACATCGCGTTCGGGCTCGACCATCGTCGGCGCCCTGCTTTTGGGCGTCGATAAGCGCGCGGCCGCGGAATTTTCCTTCTTCCTTGCGATCCCGACCATGGTCGGCGCCTTCGCCTTCGACCTGTTCAAGAACCGCAACGTGCTGAGCAGCGCCGACCTGCCGATCATCGCCGTCGGCTTCGTCGCCGCCTTCGTCACGGCGCTCATAGTCGTACGCTTCCTGCTCGATTACGTCTCGCGCAACGGCTACTCGCTGTTCGGCTGGTGGCGGCTGGTGGTGGGTATTGTCGGGCTGGCGGCGCTGATGGTTTGGGGGTGAGCTTACCCTCCCCCTTGTGGGTGTTTGGACCGGAGACATCGCGAACAGGTGTGCGAGGACATCGCGAACAGTTTTGTCACTTATCGTCTGCAGAGGTTGAGGT